>NZ_CAMFLP010000010.1:0-151174 GCF_945957625.1 uncultured Chitinibacter sp. | reverse complement strand
AGCCGAAGCCGAAGCCGAAGCCGAAGCCGAAGCCGAAGCCGAAGCCGAAGCCGAAGCCGAAGCCGAGTTACTGCTTCTGGATGGAGCAAGCAGCGAAGATCTGGCAGATTTTGTCGCTGCAGACGAGCCTGATGAATTGCCGCCCCCGCCCACAGCCGATGCCCCTAGTGGACTGCTGGATGCGTTGACCACTGCGGCGCCTGCCGTGGCCATGGCGGCTTCGCCAATCAACCAGCTTTTGGTTGCTGAAGAATCGAAGCCAGCGCAAGCGCTTGAGCTGGATGCCAGTCTGAATGACGATATTGATCCGCAATTGCTGCCGATCTTTATTGAAGAGTCGGAAGAATTGCTGCCGCAGATTGGTGAAGATATCCGCCAGTTGCCAAGCGCTGAAGACGCCGAGCCGCTGCTGAAAAATCTAAAACGCACGCTGCATACCGTGAAAGGTAGCGCACGAATGAGCGGTGCAATGCGGATGGGTGAAGCCGCCCACATCATGGAATCTCGGCTCTTGGAAAGCCAGCCGAACGATCCAACGCTGCAGGCGCGCTTAGAGGCTGATTACGATACGCTGCTGGCCCTATTTGCTGAGCTGAGCAAACCGGCTAATGCTGCCACTGAAGCCGTGGAAGCCCCGGTGGCACCTGTAATGCCAAAACTGCTGGCCGCGGCCGATCCGGAAAATAAAACCGTGATCCGGGTGAAGTCGGAACTGATTGACCAGTTGGTGAATCAGGCCGGTGAGGTGGCGATTTCGCGGACGCGGATCGAGTCGGAAATGGTGACGCTCAAATCGTCGCTGGTTGATCTGACAGAGAACGTGGCGCGTCTGCGCGGGCAGTTACGCGAGCTGGAAATTCAGGCCGAAACGCAAATGCTGGCGCGGGAAAAAGAAGTACAAGATCAGCATCGTGAATTTGATCCACTCGAATTTGACCGCTTTAGCCGCTTGCAAGAGCTGACTCGCTTTATGGCTGAGTCGGTGAACGACGTGGCGACGGTGCAGCAGCATCTGTTGAAAAACTTGGATGAGTCTTCGGCGGCCTTGCTGGCGCAGTCGCGGATGACCAAAGAGCTGCAGCAAAGTCTGATGCGGGTACGGATGGTGCCGTTCTCCAGCGTGTCCGAGCGGCTGTATCGCTTGACCCGCCAAGCCGGTAAAGAGGTGGGCAAGAAGGTCAATCTGGAGATCAAAGGCGGCCGCGTGGATATCGACCGCGGCGTACTGGATAAAATGATTTCGCCATTCGAGCATATGCTGCGTAACGCGATTGACCATGGCCTTGAAACCAGCGAGCAACGGCTGGCGGCGGGGAAATCCGAATTTGGTGAAATCCAGCTAGAAGTACGCCAAGAGGGCAATGAGCTGGTGCTGCAGTTGAAAGACGATGGCCGCGGCCTCGATGTCGCGCGAATTCGGCAAAAAGGGCTGGATAAAGGTCTGATTACCGCGGAGCAGAATGTTTCTGATGCCGATGTCTGCCAACTGATTTTCGAGCCCGGCTTCTCGACGGCAGCGAATGTAACGCAGCTGTCTGGCCGCGGGATCGGGATGGATGTGGTGAAAAATGAGGTGTCCAATCTCGGCGGTAAAATCGATGTCACCACCATTGCCGGGCAAGGCACTACCTTTATCATTCATCTGCCGCTCACCTTGGCGGTTGCGCAAGTCTTGTTGGTGAAAAGTGGTGAGCGCCTGATCGCGATTCCATCGGTGATGGTGGAGCAGGTGCAAGAGCTTAAGCAAGAAGCGCTGGCTGGGCTGTATAAAAACCAGGCGCAAGAATGGTTGGGGCAGCGTTACCGCTTTGCCTATCTGCCACGTTTGCTGGGCGATTTGCAGGCCGTACCAGAGCAGAAACGCTACTCAACGGTGGTGTTGTTGCGCTCAGGGGCTGGACGCATTGCGTTGCACATTGACGAGTTGGTGAAAAACCAAGAGGTGGTGGTGAAACCAATCGGGCCACAGCTGGCGCGGATACCGGGCGTAGTTGGGGCTAGCGTGCTGGGTACCGGTGAGATCGTGCTGATCATGAATCCGCTGGCACTGCTTGAGCAATCCAGCCAAATCGTGAGTATCGTGCAGCAGCAGGGTAGTGCCGCGCCGACGCAGGCCGCGCGTAGCAGTATGCCTGAGCAGCTGTCTACCGCCCCAGTGGTGATGGTGGTGGATGACTCCCTGACCGTGCGCAAGATTACCGGTCGCTTGTTGGCGCGTGAGGGCTTCCAGGTGGTTACAGCGAAAGACGGTGTGGACGCTTTGCAGCAACTGCATGATGTAAAACCGGCAGTGATGCTGGTGGATATTGAGATGCCGCGTATGGATGGTTTTGAGCTGACCCGGAACGTGCGGGTAGCAGAAGACACGCGTGAAATCCCGATCATCATGATCACTTCGCGTACGGCCGAGAAGCACAAGAAGTATGCCTTTGATCTGGGGGTGAATGCTTATCTGGGCAAACCGTACCAAGAAGATGAACTGCTAGGCTTGATCCGGCAGTTCTTGCAGGCCGGTAATCTGCATTAGGACTTTCCCGCTTAAGCACTCATGCGCAACAAAAAGCCCTGCTTAGCAGGGCTTTTTCCTTTATATTCAGCCACCGACTATATTAAGAGTCTGTCTCTCTGGCGATTAATCATGAGTGTGCCTGTCGTCACGCCCGAGCAACTTGAACACCTGCTGACCGAAGCCTTGCGCTGGTATGTGCCGGATTGCGCCCGCACCATCACTTTGCTGGATGAAGTGGTGCAGCTTGCGCAGGCCCAGCAGCTGGTTGAGCAAGAGGCACAGGCCCAGCTGTGGCGCGCGCGCAGTTTTTGGGCGCTGGGTATCTTGCCCGCGGGGCATGCCGCGATTGCGCGCCTGGAAACGCTCTCGCGGCAGATTAAATCGCCGCGCCTCACGGCCGAATATGAGCATGCCCGCGCTCGGCTGCATTTCTCGGCCAGCGAGTATGGCCCCGCGCTTAAAAGCTGGATTGCCAGCTTGCAACAGGCGATGCACTTGCATGCCCATGAGCTGTACTCGCCCGCCTGCCTAGGGATAGGCAATGTGTATTTCTCGCATCAACAGCATGGTGAAGCGCTGCGCTGGCATGAGCTGGCCTTGCAGTTTGCCGAGCGGGTGGATGATTCCGAATTGCTGGCCGAGTGCTACCTGCACGTCATCGCTGATTTGAATCAGCTGCATGAATACGAGCTGGTCCTCAATTTATCTTACCGGGGTGAGGCTGCGCTCAGGCAAAGCCAGCATCAGGCTTGGCTCGCTGACTGGTATAGCTATCGTGGCCAAGCCTTGCTCGCCATGCAGCGTGCGCCAGAAGCGCTCACCTATATGCAGCAAGCCTGGCAGATTAATCAGCAAACCAGCTATTTATGGAGCCAATCACATAGCCTGATCAATCTGGGCGAAGTGCATCTGGCCTTGGCGGACTATGCCGCGGCGGAACACCATCTGCACCTCGCGCTGGGAAAAATCGATCAGTTTGGCTCGCTGACTATGTATCTACGCGTGTATGGCTTGCTGGCAGAGTTAGGTCAGCGGATGGATAACCCCAAGATGGCCTGGGAAAGCCGGCGCAAATACCATGAATTGGCGATTCGCAATGCGCAGCAATTAGCCAAAGATAAGCTCAATACCGCGCTTGAGCGCCGAATCCGCGAGCTTGATACCCAGCTGATGGTGCTGCAAACCCGGCAAGAAAATGTCATGTTGCGCCAGCAAACCACCGCCGATAGCGAGTTGCTCAATACCCTGCGGCATGTATCGATGCAAGACCCGCTCACCGGTATTGGCAATCGGCGCCTGCTCGATCAGGAAGGACCGGCCCTGTTTCAACGTTGTCTGGAAGACAGTCGCCCTCTCTCGGTATTGATGCTGGATTTGGATTATTTCAAACAAATCAACGACACCTACGGCCATGCGGTTGGCGATGAAGTTCTCAAAATTAGTGCCTTGATTATGCTGGCCGGTTGCCGTGGTGGTGATTTGGTGGCGCGGTATGGTGGAGAGGAGTTCATCCTCTTGTTGCCTGGAGCGCCAGGCGCCACCGCGGTAGAAGTCGCCGAGCGAATTCGGCTGCGTATTCAGCAATACGATTGGAGTCAGGTGCAGCCTGGGCTCAAGGTCACGTGTAGCCTGGGGGTGGCCGAATGCCTGGATGAAGTCGCGCTGGATGATTTGCAGCAGCATGCCGATCAGGCGCTCTATCAGGCCAAGCATCATGGCCGTAATCGCGTGGAGTCGTATACATGACTCAGGACGAATTCGTACGCTGGCTTGCTGGCCAGCAGGCACTGATGCTGCGGGAAAAGCAGCCCAGCCTAATGGATGCTGCGATTCGGCAGGCGCAGCTGCTGAATTTTGCCTATGGCCAGGCTTTGGCCCTGTTATATCGCGGTGAATATCTAATCGATCTGGGTGAGCAGCCGGCGGCAGCCTTTCGGGATTTTCGCGAAGCGGGTTTGATCGCTCGACAGCTGCGGAACTGGGGCTTGCTCGCGCAAACCTTGCACTGGCAAGCGCAAAGCCAGTTGCTGCAGGGCGAATACATGCGAGCACTTGATGTCTGGCTGCAGGCGCTGCAAACGGCGATTGAGGCGGAAGACCATCGCGCTTTTATTCGGGGCTATTCGGGCATTGCGCAGGTCTGTCTGGTGTATGGGCAGCTGGATATTTCGCTCGAATACCAGCGCCGGGCGCTGCTATTGGCCGAACAGGTAGATGATCTATCGCTGTTGGCCGATTGCCTCTTGGCCTTGATCGCCACCTGCTACCGGCGCAGTTTGTATGAGGAAATGCGTGGATTGCTCGCGCGCTTGCACGACAATTTGCGCCTGCGTCCGCATCTGGAAACCCAGGCCGAATACCATATCTACACCGGGCTGATTCACCTTGACCACGATGAGCTGGGCGCCGCCGATGAGCATTTGCAGCTGGCGCGGGTGCTGGCGCAGCAGCATGGCGGGCTGTGGTGCCGCGCCTATGCTGCGCTGATACTGGGCAAGCTGTATGTGCGTCAGCAGCGGCTGTTGCCGGCCCGCCAATCGCTGGAGCTATGCTTGCAGCTTGGGGAACAAATTCGCGGCTTTGCCATGGGGCAGGAAGCCCATCAGCTGCTAGAGGGGTTGTGCGCTGAGCAGGGCGATTATGCCGGCGCTTTGCGCCACCTTGAGGCCGCGCATGCCCAGCAACTGAGCCTGTTTCAAAAGCAGGCCGAGCGTAAACTCACTCGCACCTTTCTGAAACCACTCACAAATATCGAGCTGGGCTTGCGGCTGGAGTTGAGTCGGCAGCGCTATGCTGGGTAAACTGCGCACATCCTCTTTCGGAGTCGCATGATGAACAAAATTCGCAAAACCCCGGCCGAATGGCGCGCACAACTGAGCGCAGAGAGTTTTTATGTGACCCGCGAAGCCGGCACCGAGCGGCCATTTAGTGGCGAGCTGTATCGGGTGAGCGCGGCGGGCGATTATCACTGCATTTGCTGCGATAGCCTGCTGTTTAAATCGGGCACCAAGTTTGATGCCGGCTGCGGCTGGCCAAGCTTCTGGGCCGAAGCCGAGCCCGGCGCGACCGAGCGTCATCGAGATACCAGTCATGGCATGGTGCGTGAAGAAGTACGCTGTGCGCGTTGCGATGCCCATCTGGGGCATGTGTTTCCTGATGGCCCCGAACCCACGGGCGAGCGCTATTGCATCAACTCGGTGGCACTACAGTTTTACCAGGACGAATAATGTCTGGTTAGGGTATTGCCTTGCGGGTCTTGTCAAATAAGCTCTGCAAGGAGATACCCTGCTGCTTATTCGTAATCCGGTACGCCGTGGGCGCTGAGGATGTAGTCAAACTGGCTAAAGTCGACCTCCGCGCTCACAAAGGGGCGCAGCGCTTCCAGGCGCGACTCATCCAGCAGATAAGAGAGCTTCATCTCTGGATCAGGCTTATCTTGCTCGGCCGCAAACAGCTGAAACAAAAAGGCCACGTCCAGCTCCGGCGCCAAGGGTAAATGGCCGACAAAACCACCTTCCATGCCTTTTTCCCAGACTTCGAGTACCCGAACGATCTTCATGCTGTGGCGCCTAGCGGAATCAAAAACCCGATTATCCTTAATTCAGCGCCAATTTGCCAAGCAAGCCCAAGAGTGGCAAAGCCAGTAAGAGGCCGGTTTCCAGTAATTCGATGCCTGCCCCCAAGCAATCGCCAGTGACACCCCCCAAACGCTGAAGCAACCAATAGCGATACAGCCAGATCAACAGCGGGGCCAGCAAGAGCGCCGGCGCGAGCCAAGCGCTCAGCCCCAATAAGCTGAGCCACCACAGCCGGGCCAACCATGGGCGCTGCGCCCAGGCAAATTGCTCGGCCATGCCCGGCGCTAGCGCCGGCAGGGTTTGCCAAGCAAATACGCCGCTGCGCGCCCAAGCCGGGATCAGCAACAGCGCCCACGGAGCGCTATGGCTCACTAGCCAAGTCAGGGCAACCCATTTGACCAATAACTGCAGAACCAGTGTAACGACGCCAAAGCTGCCCAGATGCGGGTCTTTGAGCACGGCCAGAAATCGGGCCGGATCACGGTGAGCCGCGCCGAGGCCATCGGCCATATCTGCCAAGCCATCCAGATGCAGTGCGCCGGTAAGCCACACCCACGCAAGCAGGATCAGTGCTGCGGCCAGCTGTGTTTCACTCTGTAGCAGCGCGGCCAAGCCCAGTAGCAAGGCACCGAGCAAGAGGCCGACCGCCGGAAACCAGCCCACCGCCCCGGCCAGCAGGCGTGGCTCGAAGTCGCGGATAGTTGGCGTGGGCAAGCGGGTAAGAAATTGCACGGCCAGCACTGGATAGCGCCAATCAAATCCCAACCTCATCCGGCCTGCTCCACATCCGGCAAGGTGTTTGACCATTCCAGCAGCAGTGGTGGATAGACTTCATCCCACCACAAGGTCACCGCGCCGCCAGGGGCGAGCCAGAACTGCTGATGGCGGCTGGCCGGCAAGCCCAGTGCAAACAGCATAATCGCCTTGATGGTGCCTTGATGCGCGATGATCACGCGATGTTCGGCCTCGCCTTGGCTGGCCCATTGGCTCAACGCACCCAAAACGCGGCGCTGAAACGCCAGCCAGTCTTCGCCACCCGGCAAAGGAAATTCGGCCGGATCGCGCTGCCAGTTATCCCAGTGGGTATGGTCTTCAGTAGTCCATTCTGATTTGGGTTTACCGTCGATACTCCCTAGGTGTATTTCGCGAAAGCCTGCTTCGAGCTGCAAAGGCAGACCCAGTGCCTGTGCCGCATCGAGGGCAAAATCCGCGCAGCGGGCGAGCGTGGAGCTGGCGATGGCATCAATGGGCTGGCTGGTAAGCCCGCGCCAGCGCGCCTGTAGCTGCGCGAGCCCCAGCGGCGATAGCGGCGGGTTGCTGTGGCCGAAAATCGCGCTACTGGCGCCAACGGCTTCGCCGTGACGGATGAGTGTGAGGCGGAACGGCATTAGCTCAGATTCGCTGCGGCGACGCCGGCTTCGGCAAAGGTGGCCATTTCGGCGTGCAAGGCCAGCGCGCTTTGCAGCAGCGGTACGCAAACGGCCGCACCGCTGGCTTCGCCCAAGCGCATGCCTAGATCAACCAGCGGTTGCAAGCCCAGTGCGGTCAGGGCTAAGCGGTGGCCTTGTTCTTGCGAGGCATGGCTGGCCTGCAACCAATCGGCCACGGCCGGATTGGCCTTCACGGCCACCAGCGCGGCGGCAGTGGTAATAAAGCCATCCACCAAGGCGGGGACGCCCAGCTCAGCGGCGGCAGTGTAAAAGCCGGCCAGCGCGGCGATTTCCAGCCCGCCTACTTCGCGCAGCCAATCCATCGCGCTATTGGCACCGGCCGCTTTGGCGCGGGTTAAGGCATCGCTCACCACGGCGATTTTAAGCTCGTGTTGCTGGGTATTGATCCCGGTGCCACGGCCCACAATCTCTGCCGGGCTATACCCGGTGAGGGCACAAATGAGCGCGGCGGCGGCGGTGGTGTTGGCGATACCCATTTCACCACCGATCAGCAGGGTTTTACCATTGCGGATCATCTCTTCGGCGCAGCCGTAGCCGCCTTGAAAGGCGGTTTGGCATTGCTGGGCGGTCATGGCGGCGGTGTGGCGCAGATTGGCCGTGCCCGCCGCGATGGGCGCACGGAATAATTTGGCGCGCGGATTGCTCGGCACCGGATATGGGCTGGCTACGCCAACGTCGATAATTGCGAGGCTAATCTGATGCAAATTGGCCAGTACACTGATGGCTGCGCCACCGGTCAGGAAATTCACCACCATTTGCGCTGTGACTTCGGCCGGAAAGGCCGACACGCCTTCGGCCGCTACCCCGTGGTCGGCGGCAAAAATCGCCACAGCGGGCTTGAGACGATTCGGCGTTGGCGCGGGCAAACGCGCCGCGAGCCAGATGGCGAGGTCTTCCAGTTGCCCCAGACTACCGGCTGGTTTGGTGAGTTGGGTTTGGCGTTCGCGTGCAGCAGCCGCGAGCGTGGAATTCGGTTGAGCCATGTCAGTGTCAAGTTCGGGCAAGAAAGCCCGACTTTAGCCGCTCGCGATAGGAAGGGCAATGGTCAATTACACCACGACCGCAGCTTGCTCCTGATAAATCGCGATGCGGTCGATGCCTTGTTGCATCGCTTGTTGCAGGGCCGAATCGGCGGCGAGTAGCAGGTCTTCAATGCCGGCGGTTTCTGATTGCTGCGTGGCGAGGCCCATGGTAACCGAGACGGTCAGCGCAATGCCATCTGGCAGATTAAAGCTGCTGGCTTTGACTTTTTGCCGGATGCGCTCGGCCACGATTTGCGCCCCGGGCGCAGGGGTATTGGGCAGCAGGACTACGATTTCTTCGCCGGAAAAACGGGCGGCGAGATCAAAATCCCGAATCGAGGCCCGGATGGCATCGGCGACGTGCTGCAAGGCTAAATCTCCGGCCTGATGGCCGAAGCGATGATTGATTTTGGCGCAGTGATCCAGATCGATCAGCAACGCCGAGGTCGCCTGACTGGCGCGCTGCGCCCGATTGAGCTCATGCTCGGCCAGCTGCAGAAAGTGCCGCCGTTGCAACAGCCCGGTAAGCTCGTCGGTTAGCCTATGGCTGGCCAGTGCATGGCGCAAACGGCGCAGCATTTGCCATTGCCAAATAATCACCGCGCAGGCGGCCAGCAAGATGAGTAGCCACATGGCCAACTCCAGCAGCAGGGTCATGATCCTTCATCCTAGCAGGCGCGCTGATTTTCGCGCGGCCGATTCATGCTGTGGGCATATGGCTTTTGTCAGCCCAGATGCGCCCAGCGGGCGGGTTTGGCAGTAAAATAGGCCCATGACTATCAAACCCAGCTCTGCACGCATTCTGATCGTGCGCATGTCGTCGATGGGCGATGTGATTCACCAATTGCCCGCCATTACCGATCTGGCCCGCGCCTACCCACATGCTCAGATCGACTGGGTAGTGGAAGAAGGTTTTGTCGAGTTGCCGCAGCTGCATCCGGCGATCCGGCGGGTGATTCCGGTGGCCTTGCGCCGCTGGCGCAAAACCCCGCTGGCGAGCCAAACGCGCACTGAGTGGCAGCAATTCAAAACCGAGCTGCGCGCTTGCCGCTACGATGTGGTGCTGGATGCGCAAGGGCTGATTAAAAGCGCGGCGATTGCGCGGCAGGCTTGTGGCCCGGTGGCTGGGTTTGACCGGCATTCGATCCGCGAGCCACTGGCCAGCCTTGCCTACTGCCGTAAATATCCGGTGAACAAAACCCAGCATGCGATTGAGCGTAATCGTCAGCTCACTGCGGCGGCGTTAAATTACCCGCAAGCGGGGGTGTTGGACTACGGCCTGCGCGTGCCGCCGCGCGAGCTCACTTGGCTACCGGCCGGGGATTATTGTGTTTGCCTCACCGCGACGAGCCGGGCGGATAAAGAATGGCCCGAAGCCCATTGGATTGTGCTGGGGCAGCGGTTGTTGGCGGCGGGAGTACGCCCCGTTTTGCCGTGGGGTAGTGCGGACGAGCGTGAACGGGCCGAGCGCATCGCCGCTGCCTTGCCTGGGGCCATGGTGGCACCGAAGCTCACCCTGACCGACGCGGCAGCCTTGTTGGCGGGGGCGTGTATTGTGGTTGGGGTAGATACGGGCTTGGCCCATCTGGCGGCGGCGGTGGCTGTCCCTACGGTCGCCATTTTTTGTGCATCAGATCCCGCGCTGACCGGAGTACTGGCGGCGAGCTATGCCGTGAATTTGGGCCAGCGCGGAGCTGCGCCGACGGTGGATGCGGTGTGGCAAGCCGTGCTAGCTGGGTGGCAGCGCTAATGCGCGGCTGGCTGGCGGCGGGCTGTTACCGGCTGGCGCTGTATCTGGTTTTCCCACTCATCTGGCTATATCTGCTCAAGCGCGCGCGCAAGCAGCCGGCGTATCGGCTGCACTGGGCTGAACGGCTGGGGTATTACCCGAAAAGCATTATCAAGAATGGCTTGCGGGCAGATACCCGGCCGATTTGGGTGCATGCTGTTTCCGTGGGAGAGATGCGCGCCTCACAGCCTGTGGTACAGGCGCTGCACCAGCGTTACCCAGATAGCCCGATTTTACTCAGTTGCATGACCCCTACGGGGCGAGCAACTGCGCACGAATTATTCGGCCCCGCATCGGGTATCAATGCCCAGGTGGTGTTTTTACCTTATGACTATCCCTCAGCTGTGGCGAGGTTTCTGGCGGCGTTTCAGCCGCGTTTAGGCCTCATTATCGATACCGAAATCTGGCCCCATTGTATCGAGCAATGCCAGCGCGCCGGCGTGCCGCTGGTACTGGCTAATGCTCGTCTTTCGCAAAAATCGCTGGCGGGTTATTTAAAAATGGCATCGCTATTTCGTGCGGTGATGCCCAAATTTACGGCAGTCTTGGCGCAATCGCCCGCAGATGCTGCACGCTTGCAGCAAATGGGCGCGGTGAATGTGCAAGTGATGGGAAATGTTAAGTTCGACAATCAAATTGACCCATTACTAATCGCGCGTGGCCAAGCGTGGAAAAACACCCTGGCGCGAAAAATTATCCTGTTAGCCTCCAGCCGCGATGGGGAAGAAACCCTGGTGTTGCAAGGCCTGGGCCCATTTGCTGCGGATACATTATTGATTATTGTGCCGCGCCATCCGCAGCGCTTTGATAGTGTCGCGGCCTTGCTGGATGCGCAGGGCTTGCACTATGTGCGCCGCAGTCAATGGCAGGGTGAGCCAACCAGTGCACAAGTGATTCTCGGCGATAGCATGGGGGAAATGGTGGCTTGGTATAGCGCGGCCGATGTCACCATCATGGGCGGCTCATTGCTTAAATTTGGCAGCCAGAATCTGATTGAGGCCGCCGCCTGCGCTTGCCCGGTGCTGTTGGGGCCATCCACCTTTAACTTCGCTCAAGCCTCCACCGAGGCGATTGCCGCAGGTGCGGCTTGGCAAGGTCAAGATGCTGCTGTGGTATGTCAGCAAGCTTTAGCCATGCTGGCCGATGCATCGAGACTGCAGGCGATGGGCCAGGCCGGCCTTGCATTTAGCCAGGCACATCGTGGCGCTACTCAGCGGCTACTTACCGCACTGACGCCTTACTTGGGCGCGGAGGGGCAAGCACAGCGTTAATGGGTAAAGGCCCACAGATAGAGCAAGAGCAGATCCAGCACCATGCTGGCGATAATCCAGTTCAGCGCGAGAAACACCCATTGCTGCTGCGCTGGAATGGCATGGCGCGAGGCGCGGGAAAATACAAAGCCATGAATGGCCGAGACGCTGCTATTAAATTGCCCCACGAGTAGCCGTGGGTCGTCAAAGTGTTGCTGGCGCAGCTCGCGCTCGTTTTCCAGCTCGAATTCCGGATAGTACTGCTGCACTAGTCGTCGCGCGCGATGAAAGAGCTCAGCATAAGCCAAGCCCAAGCAGGCCAGTAACAGCAGTAAAGCCAATAACATGCTTAGCTCCGCGTTTTCTTGGCCAAAAGCCCCAATACCTGTTTAAAGCCCGCTTCGGCGGCGGGGCCGCATTCGGCAAACACCGCATCCAGTACCACTCGCTGTGAGCCGGATAGGCGCTCTTCCAGCTCGGTGCCTTTGTCGGTGAGCGCCAGGCATTTCACCCGTTTATCAATCTCGGAAGGACTGGTGGTGATCAGGTCCTGCTCAATCAGTTGCCGTAGTGGCAAATTGAGCGCCTGTTTGGAGACGCCGAGCTTATTTAACAGCTGATTGACCGAGAGCCCACCCTGACGGCCCACAAAATACAGAATCCGGTGATGCACGCGCGAAAGGCCTAAATCAGCCAAAACGGCATCGGGCTGGGCGGTAAAGCCCTTGTAGCCATAAAACAGCAGCTCAAGTGCGCAATTGAGTTCAAATTCAGTGTGTTGCAGTGACTGATGAGCGGCGTGGTCCGGCATGTTGACGTATCTCCTGAATGCAGTAATATAGGTCATGCATGTTGACCTAATTTGCCGGAGACGCCGATGTTTGCCCCACGCATTACCCGCTTACGACCATCGCTGGTGCGCGAGATTCTGGCTGCGGCCCAAAGCCCCGGCATGATTTCTTTTGCCGGCGGTTTGCCTGCCACTGAAACCTTGTATTCGCCAGACTGGACGCAGCTGCAGCTGTCTCCTCAACTTTTGCAGTATGGTCCTTCCGAAGGCGAGCCGCAATTACGGGCATTGGTGGCTGAGCGTGCGCGCCACATGGGCCTTAATTGCTCTGCAGAGCAAGTCTTGATTTTGAATGGCTCCCAGCAGGGGATTGATCTGGTGGCCAAGCTTTGGGTGAGCGAAGGCACGCGCATTTTGTGTGAATCGCCGACCTATCTGGCCGCCTTGCAGGTGTTTGAGCTGTTTGGCGCTGATATGCAACCTGGGGCGGGGGATGCGGCCGGTCTACTGCCCGCTGCAGTCACGGCCGAGCAGGCCGAGTTTGCGTATTTAATTCCTACGTTTCAAAACCCAACCGGCTTGTGCTATCCGGCCGAGCGCCGCGCTGCGCTGGCTGCTGCATTTGATCAGGCCGGTCTGCCGGTATTTGAAGACGACCCGTATCGAGATCTGGCGTTTGATGGCACGCCACCCGCGCCACTGGTCGCCGGTTTGCGTTCCGCGCGCTGGGTGTATCAAGGCTCGTTTTCCAAAACGCTGGCCCCAGGGCTGCGTTTGGGCTATATGATTGCCCACCCGGATTTGCTCACTCCGCTTACCCGGTTGAAACAGGCTGCCGATTTGCATAGCAATCGCTTAAGCCAAGGTATTGTGACGCAGGTGCTGGCCACGGGTGCACTGCAAGCGCATTTGGAACACGTCCTGCCAGTGTATCGCGCCAAGCGCGATACGATGCAGGCGGCGCTGCAACGCGAGTTGGCGGATGAGGCGGAGTGGGAATGCCCGGCGGGGGGCTTATTTTTCTGGCTACGCTTGCGTCGAACCATCGATGCGCTTGCGCTAATGCAGCAAGGTTTGGCGCAGGGCTTGGCCGTGATGCCGGGGCAGCCATTTTATGCTCAGGCCAGCGCACCAGCGGCGCTACGGCTAAATTTCAGCCATAGCTCGCTGGCGCAGATCGAGGCCGGCGTTGCCACCTTGGCGCATTTAATCCGGCAGGCGCCTGCGCTGGCGGTTTAAGTGGTGGCTTTAAACAGCACTTCGATGGCTTTTTCGCCATTGAAGGCAGCGCCACGATGACCCGAGCGGCGCAGCGCTTCGGCCCATTGCTCCACAATGGGCGTGAGCTCTTCGGCGCGGCGTACGCTGGCTAATTGGCTGGCCAGTTTGTCTTCCCAGCTTTGGCCCAGAAATTCATGGCAGACCGACAGGATGATTTTGCGGGCTTCATCGATTTGCCGTTGCTGATTGCGCGGCGGAGGCGGCGCGATCGTGCTTGGGCCGGAAAAGCGAATTTCTTCCAGTGGCTTTTGCGGGGTGTCGCGGCTAATAAAACCGGCATCATGCAGGTTTTTCAGATTCAGTAGCACCTCTTGCCCCGGCAACATTGCCACCAGCATGGCCGAGCTGCGCTGCCCATCAATCATGAACAATAGCTGCCGTTCTTTTTGGCTGATTTTCCCGCTGCGCGTTTGTAGTTCTTGTTGACCGGCAGGGGTTTTGCTGTAGACCAGTGATTCCATCGCTTTCGCCTCGCAAACTCCGTCTTTTTATATAAGCAAACTGTGATGTAGCTCGCAATATTTGACTACGAGTCTGGCGAAAAACCTACACTCTGTCCCTACCGCTTATCGGCTCCTTGCGGTTGCTGCGGATGTCGTGCGTGCTTAATGCGATATGCCTATGGGGTATTGGCTCGAAGCGATTATTAGCTAAGCTGGTTGGGGTTATACCTGTCGGGGTATTGGGCTGGATTAGCTTGGCTGATTTGTCGGCATTTCGCGACGGCTGGCCCAGACATGCACGGCCAGCCCGAGCATGATGCAGGCGGTGCCGATGAGCTCATGGCTTTGCAGGGTTTCTGCATTCAAGGCGTGCCCCAACCACAGCGAGCTGGCTGGCGTAATCAGCGCGATGAGCGCAACACTCATTGGCCGACACTCGCGGATGAGCCAGTAATACAGACTAAAACCCAGCACCGAGCCTACTGCGGCGAGGTAAATCAAGGCCACGGCGGTTCGCCAGGGCCAGTGGCTGACCCACGGCGCCCCTGCGAGCAACCAAAACAGCAGCGTGGTCAGCGCCGCAATTTGTAGTGCGCCAGCATTCACCAACCACGGTGAGAGCCCGCTGGCAAAGCGTTTGAGCAACACGGCTGCGCCCGATTGCAAGGCCATTGCCACACAGAGCGCCAGCAAGCGCCAGCCGCCGTCGGCCTGCCAATGCAGCTGGCGGGCAAAAATAATCAACAGGCCCGCTAGGCCCAGCGCAATCGCCAGCCATTCGCGGCGATCAAGCTGGTTGCCCAGCCAGCGGCTGGCGAAAATCGCGGTCGCCAGCGGCGATAAACCAAAAATAATTGCGATTAGCCCTGAAGACACGGCCTGCGCGGCCCAGAAAGAGCAACACATCGAGCAGGCGGTGGCCAGCCCCGCGATCCAATAGGCTCGCCGGTATGGAGCTGCCAGTGGCAGACTTTGGCGGCGCCATGCCAGCCAGCCCAGCATCAACACTGCCGCCAGCACAAAACGGCTGGCCAGCGCCAGCGTAAACGGCAGCCCTTGTACGCCCCATTTGATGCCTAAGGCGGTGGTGGACCAAACCGCAATTAAAAATAGGTAAGCTGCATTGACGCTTGGCTTCACTTCTTGCGCACAACCCGTTTAATTTCGATCAGCGGGTCTGCTTTGGGGGGAAGGTCGCTCAGTTGCAACAGCAGTTTGAGCTGGCGGTTTTGCCAGCTAAATAGATCGGCATGCAGATAGCCGCCGCTGCCAGCACTGCGCGTTACCACCACCACTTCGCCGGTACCATCGCCATCAGCATCGGTGTTAAGCAGGCGCTCCACCTGACCATCGCGGGCGATGATAAGGCCGGCTTGGTAATCATCGAGTGGGAAATCTGGGTTTTGCCCGCCGTACAGGCGAATACTGTAACTACCCATGCTGCGCGGCTCGTGCTCACCTTCGGTGACGACTACCGTGCTGTGGTTATCCGGCATCCGTAGTTGTTCTACAAAGCGGTAATCGCCAGCGTGGCTGCAGGCACTGAAAAGCATGGCACACACTGCAGTGATCGACAAAGCTTTCATCGCGAATCTCAACGAGGTTGACCAATAAAGAGGGAGTCGCCACCACTCTGGATGCTAACCGCGCCTTGGGTGGTGAGGATGAGGGTGATCAGCATCGCCAGCGTGAGTGCCGTTTCGGTGGCTGGGCCGATCCCCGGCCCCGGCGCTGGGGGGGGCGGCAGTAGCCGGCGCGCGAGCAGGCCAATCGGCTCTTGATAAGCGCCAGGGCCCTCTGCGCAATTGAGGCGCAGTTGATCGGCTTCTTGGCTGGTTTCGAGTTCCGCTTGGCTTAGCGTGGCGCTGTCTTGCGTGATGCGCTGCTGCAGGGCTAGCAAGGCGCTGCGGCAGGCCGGGCTTAGCTCAGGATTCGCGCAGGCGGGCTGGCTGATGAGCAGCGCGGCGCAGACGAGGCCGAGGTAGCGTCTCATGGCAACAAGCCCCAGAGCATTTTGCTGGCCAAGATAATCAGCAGCGCCGCAAAGATTTTTTTTAGCACCGGTACAGGCAAACAATGAGCCGCCGCTGCACCGAGCTTGGCCATCGGGAAGCTCGCCAACACAATGCCAAGCAGGGCGGGTATATAGATGAAACCCAAACTATAGCTAGGTAAGCCGGCTATACCCCAGCCACTGACGATATAGCCGATGGCGCCAGCTACCGCGATGGGCACGCCGATGGCCGATGAAGTGGCGATGGCGGATTTAACCGGCACATTGCAGGCATTCATAAACGGCACCGACAGCGATCCCCCGCCAATCCCCACCCAGCTGGAAAGCACTCCGATTAAGCCGCCCATCCCCAGCAAGCCCGCTTGGCCGGGTAGCTGGCGGCTGGGCTTGGTTTGCCAATTCAGCAGCATTTGCGCGGCCACAAAATAGGCAAACGCCACAAAAATCCATTGCAATGCGCGGGTGGAAATAAACCCGGCAATCTGTGCGCCAGCAAAGGTGCCCAGCAAAATGCCCGGGGTGATGCGCCGCACCACATCCCAGCGTACCGCGCCTTTGGCATGATGAGCACGCACACTGGCTATGCCGGTAAACACAATGGTGGCCAAGCTGGTGCCCAGCGCCAGATGCTGCTGATGTGCCGGCAAGACGCCCACGAGCTTAAATACCGCCAGCAAAGCCGGCACAATCACCAAGCCGCCGCCTACGCCCAACAGGCCGGCCAGAAAGCCGGCCAGCAAACCCACGCTGAGACAGGCCAGAATAATCACGGTCATGCTAATAATTCCTGCAAATAGGCCCACTCGGCCGCGGTGACAGGCGTAATGGACAGACGCGAGCCTTTTTGCAGCACCACCATCTCGGCCAGCGGCGGGTGCTGGCGCATTTCGCTTAGGGGTAATAAACGGGTTTTGCGGACAAAGGCCACGTACACCTGCTGCCAGCGCGGCTGTGCTGGGGTGGATTTGGGGTCGTAGTATTTTGACTGCGGGTCAAACTGGGTCGGGTCGGGGTAGGGCGCGCTGCACACACGGGCAAAACCGGCGATGCCTGGCTCGGCGCAGGAGGAATGATAAAACAAGACACCATCACCAATCTGCTGGGTATCTCGCATAAAGTTGCGTGCCTGATAGTTCCGCACGCCATACCACCCCACTGTATGCCGGGCGGCGAGATCATCGATGGAGACATCATCAGGTTCGGATTTCATGAGCCAATAGCGCATGGCTAGCTCCAATGTGGCCGCGGCAGCTGCTGAGTAAGAGCTTGGGCCAGATAAAGCTTCAATCTGCCCAGCCTGACCGGTAATGTCAAGTTGCCGCGGGCGGTATAATGCCGGCTTTCGCCTGCTGGAGCGCCTGATGCCGCAAGATATTGCCCAACAACTGCCCTGGATTGCCCGTATGCGGCGTAGCCATCAACACTTACTGGGGCGTCCGCTGGTGGATCCGGCCTTGAGCGATGCCGAAGCCGCAGCCGTGTTGCAGCAGGCGCCATTTTGCCTGCTGGCCCACGATGGCACTGCCGACCCGTGCTTTGTGTATGCCAATCAAACGGCGCTGGATTGCTTTGAATATACGGCCGCTGAGCTGATCGGGTTGCCTTCGCGCCTTTCGGCAGAAGCGCCCAATCGCGAAGAGCGCGCCGCCTTGCTCGCCAGCGTGGCGCAACAGGGCTATGCCAGTGGCTACCGGGGCTTGCGGATTGCCCGCTCAGGCCGGCGCTTTTGGATTAAGGATGTCACCGTGTGGAATTTGCTGGATGAGCAGGGCCAGCCCTGCGGGCAGGCGGCGGTATATGCCACATGGGAAGACGCGGTTTAACGCTGCAGCTTGGCCTGCGCCAGCAGCCGCGTGAGCTCGCCCGTTTGCCGCATGCGCTGCAGACCTCGGTCAAACTGCTTGACCAACCAATCGCCCTGCGGAATTTTCTTGCTGATGAGCAAATGCAGGTTTTCGCTGTGCACTGGGTTGGGGTCATACAGCAGGCTAAAGCGCGCCTGCGGTGGCAAGGTGGTGCCAATCAGATAATCACAGACAACTTCTTCGCAAGGAAAGGCGGCAATGCGTCCGGCATACAGCTTGGCCAAGCTTTGCGCATCATTATTGGCCTGATCCACCTGAAACCATTGCTGCTGTTGCAGGCTGCGCCAGCGTGGCCCGTAGAAATAACCATTGCTCATGCCCACTCGGCTATGGCGCAGTGACTCGGGATCGCGCCAGCTCACCGGCTGTTGGCGATGGTAAAACAGCACTGTTTGGCTGCGATAGACGGGTAGGCTGTAGTAAAAATCGGCGCGGCGCTCGGGGGTGCTGGTCCAGAGTAGCGTGCCATGAAAGCGCCCGCCCCGGGTTTCTTCTAGCGCTCGTCGCCAAGGCATGAATTCGTAATTCACGGTAATGCCCTGCAAGGCAAAGGCGCGACTGACAATCTGGCTACCATAGCCGTAACCGGGGAGTTTTTCCCCCAGGATCGGCGGCCATTCCCCATTGGCGAGGGTGATCTCGATCGCCAGCGCGGCCGGGCTTGCCAACAGTAAGGTTAGATAAATTGAAAGTTTTGCATAAGCCAATTTCATCTGGGCACTGTATTAGCTGTCGCTAATGGCGTCAATCGGGAGTGGCCTTGTCAAGCCATTGAATGCTTTAGCTTGTGATCGGTAACACCCATTAGTAAAAACCCCGCTGGACGCGGGGTTTTTAATGGCGTTATTGCGCTAGCTTAGGGCCAGACGTTTTGGCCAAATTTGTATTTCGCCAGCAAGGTGCTGGGGCGACAAATATCGCCATTGCACAGCCAAACGCTCACATAGTTGCCCGCCGCTTGGCTTGGGGCAATGGTGGCGTAGCCTTGCAGCACGCCGCCCGCTGAGCTGTTGAATTGGGCTACGACGGTGCCGGCCGCGACGCTGCAGCTACCATCGGCGTTGCGGGGAATTATCGGCGGTGCAGGCGGCATGGGGGCGGGCACATACATCATTTGGGGCCCGCTCTGGCTGGCTACGACTTTGCCATCGACACGTACTTCCCAGCGCTCGATGCTGGGTGGCACCATTTCTGGTGGGCGCTGATTGCGGGTCTCAAGCTGCGCGGTGCAGCTGGCCGTGGCGATATAGGCAAAGCTGATCGGGTAAATATATGAGCCGGCGTTTACACTCACCCGCAGTGATTGATCTGCCTGCTGCTCGATGCGGCTGCTAAATTGTGGCGGGCGCTGGCGCAGCGTGGGCGCGGCCCCTTTATCTTCCCAAGGGCTGCCAGCTTGGTCGGGTGGATTGTTTTGGGTCCACCAGCGGGCCTGATACAGCCGGCCATTAAACACTACCTGCTCGCCGCCCTGATAAGCTTTGCTGGCGCTCCACAATTGCGGGCCAGATTGCGCGGCTTGTATTTCCCATGCACCCCAGGCTTGGCCGGGTTTCTCGTTTTGCGTCCACCATTTGGCCTTGTAGATTGCACCATCCAGGCTCACCAGATCGCCGGTGTTGTAAACCTTGCCCGCATCCCAGGTCGGGTTGGTGGGATTACTATTGCCATACACTCGGTCAGTTTCACCGTCGGTCAGCGATGGGGGCTGGCCGATCTGGCCGTAGCGCTCTACTTGCGCGGGGCAGCTGCCATTGGTAATCGGAGGCTTATATGGATAATTAGGGTCTTTATCCGGGTAGGTGACTGGTAGGCGGCCATCGAGTCCGGCCGGTAGGGCCGGTGCGGCCACAGGGGGTGGTGGCGTACACGCCCAGCTGGCAGAGGCCAGCATGGCCGCGCTGAGATTTAGCACGAGTGCTGCAGTTTTCATGGTCTTTCCATCCTTGTATGTTATTGATTTGCCAGCATTGCTTGCTGGTCTGGCGCGTGGGCGCCGTGATCAATATCCGCAATCGGATGGGTAAAGGCAAGATTGGCTTGCGGCGCTGTGATCTGGAAAACACAGCGCACTGACCGTTAGAAAACTAAGGGGCGTGGCGCCGGGCGGCGAGGTCTTGCAGGATTTGCCAGGCTTGCTGCGCGTTTTGTTCGGTAAGGCTGTGCAGCTCGCTTGCTTTATGGGTGATCTCATCAATCAGGGCCGCGTTTTCTGCCGCTTTGGCCACTTGCAGATTCAGATTATCAATATCACCCGATACCCCGGCCAGCAGATCACTCAGCCGTTTTTTCTGCGCTTCCATTTCCGCCATTTTGGCGTCGAATTTACTCTGCCGCTGCCGATCGACCAAAAACGGAATCAGCAAACCAAACACCCCCAGAAATAAACCAATCGCGCCGGTTAGCACCGACAAATGCGATTCCCACCAATCGATGGATTTGCGGCTGGTTTCAAACCAGTTTTTCTGGTTTTCCAGCTCGGCTAGCTGGTTTTGCTTGAGGGTCTCAACTTGCAGGTTGGTGAGCTGTACATCGTGCTTGATGCGCTCCAGCTCCAGTTGCTGCTCGGCAGTAAATGGCTCGGCCGCCACGCTCGGCAGCGCGAGTAAGCAGTTTATTGTGAGCAGCAAAGTAGCAAAGAAAATGCGCATGGGTTTGGTGCAATGCAAAAAGAAGAGCCGCCAGTCTAAACCAGCGCTGGCGGCTATGCCAAATGCATCAAGGGCAGTGTTAGTCCTGCAGCCATTTCGCGGCATCGAGCGCGTAATAAGTCAGGATGGCATCGGCGCCGGCGCGTTTGAACGCGAGCAGGCTTTCCATGACCACCGCTTTTTCATCCAGCCAGCCATTTTGCGCGGCGGCTTTCAGCATCGCGTATTCGCCGGATACCTGATACACGAACGTCGGTGCGGCGAATTCGTCTTTGACGCGCCGTACGATATCCAGATAAGGCATGCCCGGTTTCACCATTACCATATCTGCGCCTTCGGCCAGATCGAGGCTGACTTCGTGCAGCGCTTCGTTGCTATTGGCCGGGTCCATTTGATAGGTGTATTTATTGCCCTTGCCCAGATTACCGGCCGAGCCGACCGCATCGCGGAACGGGCCGTAAAAGGCGCTGGCGTATTTGGCCGAGTAGGCGAGGATGCGGGTATGAATGTGGTTGTCGCGATCGAGCGCGGCGCGAATGGCACCGACGCGGCCATCCATCATGTCCGATGGTGCGACAATATCGGCGCCGGCGGCAGCGTGGCTGGCGGCTTGTTTGACCAGTGCGGCGATGGTTTCGTCGTTCAGCACATAGCCATGTTCATCAATAATGCCATCCTGCCCGTGCGTGGTGTACGGGTCGAGCGCCACATCGGTGATGATGCCCAGCTCGGGAAAGCGCATTTTCAATGCTTCTACCGTGCGCGGCACCAAGCCACGCTGATTCCACGCTTCGCGCGCATCCAGCGTTTTCAGTTGTGGCTCGATCACCGGAAACAAAGCCAGCGCGGGGATACCCAGCTTAACCGCCTCTGCCGCCACATCCAGCAGTCGATCGATACTCATGCGCTGTACGCCCGGCATGGAAGGAATATCTTCGACGCGATCACGACCATCCAAGACAAAAACGGGCAGGATCAGGTCGCTGGCGGTGAGGGCGTTTTCGCGCATCAGGCGGCGGGAAAAATCATCCCGGCGCATCCGGCGCAGGCGAGTGGTAGGGAAGGGGCGGTTGGTATGCATGGATCTATCCCGGGCTGGTGGGCCGCGCTTGTGGTGCGAGCCCGCATAAAATAAGGTGATGGGCGTAATTTTAGCCCGTTTGCGCTGGCTGCGGGCTGAAAAAAACCGGCGGCCAGATTGATTGCTGGCGCGCCGGGCTTGGGGTTGCGCTGGCCGCTCTACGCGGCCAAGGCAAGGTTACAGCGTATGCTCCGGGGTGGTATTGATCAGATGGGCTTGCTGGCTCTGGCTTAGCGACAGATACCGCTCATATTGCTTCAGCACATCGGCAATGATTTCTTCTTCGCGCAGGTATTCGATGGTGTAGCCACGACGCCCGTCGGCAAAGAAGGTGACCGGTTCATAAGTAAGCTGTCGCTCGCTGGCCGGCAGGCCCGCATCACGCAGCGCAAAGCTCGCCATCGGCCGCGCCACTGCATGCACACCGTACACAAAATTGCGCAGATTAGCCTGCGGCACCACCAGCGACAGGCCGCCATCGTCGTGCTCTTCTAGCCGGCTGGTATAGCCTTGCGCCTGCATTTCCAAGGCTACTGCGGTCAGCGCTGGACGCACACGGCTGTGGATAAAGCTGGCCACATCTTCGGCCGTGGGCTGCTGCAGAATCTGTGTGAGGCGCTGTTTCCAGTGCTGGCCATTCCAGAAGCTACTGGCTGGGGTAAATTTCTGCTGCGAATGTCGGCGATCGGCCACCAAACCGCGCCAGAGCGAAAAGGCCAGCAGCAGCATGATCAGCGCAAAGGGCAGCGCGGCAATCAGCGTCATGGTCATCAAGGCTTTTTGTCCGCCAGCGCTCAGCAGCGTGGCGGCTGTTAGCCCCAGCAGGGCGGCCCAGAACAAACGCTGCCAGATTGGTGAGCGCTCTGGCTCTTTGGACGACAGCGTATCCAGCATCAGTGCGCCCGAATCCGCCGAGGTGACAAAAAACACCAAGATCAGCAGCATGGCGATGACCGCCGCCACGCTCGAGAGCGGCAGATAATCAAAGAACTGGAACAGTAGCGCGTCCACATTGCCCGCCGTGGCGCTCAGCGCCCCTTGGGCAGTGTGCATATCAAACCAGATCACCGAATTCCCAAACACCGTCATCCACAGGAAGGTAAACAGACTCGGGATAATCAGTACGCCAGTAATGAATTCGCGAATCGTGCGGCCACGCGAAATGCGGGCAATAAACAGCCCGACAAACGGTGACCATGAAATCCACCATGCCCAGTACAGGATGGTCCAGCCGCTGAGCCAGCCTTCACTATGCGGCGGGGTATAAGTGAAACTACGGAAGGTAAGCTGGGGCAGCTGGCTGAAATAGTTGCCCAAATTATCGCTAAAGGCGCCGAGCAAGAACACGGTGGGCCCAGTAAACAGCACAAACAGCAGTAACAACACGGCCAAGAGCAAATTGAGCTCGGAGAGGCGGCGCACGCCTTTGCCAATGCCGGTGGCCGCGGAAATCCCCGCCAGCACGATCACTGCGGCAATTAGGGACAATTGTACGGCGAGGCCACTGGTATCCCAGCCCGTTAGGCGATGCAGACCGGCGGCCAGCTGTACCGAGCCAAGGCCGACTGAGGGCGCGAGGCCAAACAGGGTACAACACAGCGCGAAAATATCGACGGTATGCCCCAGTGGACCGTGAATGCGCTCGCGCAAGATCGGGTAAAGCCCCGAGCGCAGCGAGAGCGGCAGGTTATAGCGAAAGCCAAAATAGGCCAACACCAGCCCCACCAGGCCGTAAATCGCCCAGGCATGGAAACCCCAGTGTAAAAAGGTGCTGCTCATGGCTTCACTGGCAGCGCCAAGGGTTTGTGGCTCGGCCAGTGGCGGATTGACGTAGTGTTGCAGTGGCTCGCCCACGCCGTAATACATCAGCCCGATCCCCATGCCGGCGGCAAACAGCATCGCCAGCCAGCTACCAAGGCTAAACTCGGGCTCGGCATCATCGGCGCCGAGGCGGATTTTGCCGTAATCACTGATCGCCAGGCCCAGCAGGAAGATAAAAAAGCCGGAGACGGCCAGTGTATAAAACCAGGAAAAATGCGCGGTAATCCAGCTTTGGGTAGCCACGAGCTGTTGCTCAACGGCTTGGGGGGCCAGCGTGGTCAGGGCAATAAGGCCCACAATCAAAATCAGGCTGGGATACAAAACCGGCAATCGGAAAGTATGCCGGGATAAGGCAGGTGGTGACATGGTGCGCTCCGGTTGGGCGCGCAAATGCGGCGGCTAGCCGGCAGAATATTGCGCGCGGTGAACAGGGCGGCCAGCGTCGGGCTGGCCACGTCGAGCTTTACTTTACTCGCCCGGCATAGCGCAGCGCGCCGAACAATGTCACAAGCGTAAATACTGCACAAAAACCCCGGTATTAGTGGGCGCTGTAGCGGGCGAGCCCCAGTTCGCGGCTATCGATCTCGGTTTTTTGCTGATTGATGAGATCGGTGAGCACTTTGGCCGAGCCGCAAGCCATGGTCCAGCCCAGCGTGCCGTGGCCGGTGTTGGTGTAGAGATTGTCGATCGGAGTTGGGCCAATAATCGGCGTACCATCGGGCGTCATGGGGCGCAGGCCGGTCCAGGCGCTGGCCTGATTCAAATCTCCCGCTTGTGGAAAGAGCGAATGGGCCACCATTTTCAGCGTATCGATCCGCCCGGGCTGAATGGTTTTGTCAAAGCCCGCCAGCTCGGCCATACCGCCTACGCGTAAACGCTGATCAAAGCGGGTGAGGGCAATTTTGTAGCTTTCGTCCATGACGGTAGAGCGCGGCGCCTGCTCGGGATTGTGCAGTGGCACAGTGATTGAATAGCCTTTCACCGGATACACGGGCAAATCCAGCCCCACCAGCTGGCCCAGCGCGCGGGCCTGGCAGCCTGCCGCCAGCACCACCGCATCACAGGCCACGGTTTCACCCAGCAGCTGTACCCCGCTAATGCGTGCGCCCTGGCGGCGAAAACCGTGCACTTCCACGGCATAGCGAAAGCGCACCCCGGCAAGTGTGGCCAGCTCGGCTAGGCGCGTGGTAAAGAGTTGGCAGTCGCCGGTTTCATCATTCGGTAGCCGCAAGGCGCCGCTCAGGCGCCCAGCCAAATGGGCCAGTGCGGGTTCCACTTCGACAATGCCGGCCGGATCAAGCAGCTGATGCGCTACGCCCATTTGCGCCAGTAATTCGGCATCGCGACGACCATTGTCCAGCTGTTTAGGCTGGCGGAAGATCTGCAATGTGCCCAGTGTGCGTTGCTCGTAGTCGATCCCGGTTTGCGCGCGCAGCAGCTTGAGCTGATCGCGGCTGTATTCGGCCAGCGGCACCATGCGGTTTTTATTGCGGGCATAAGCGTCGACGGTGCAGTTGCTCAGCATGCGCGCCAGCCATTGCCACTGGAACGGATCAGCTTGTGGCCGAATGCGCAGGGGGCCGTGGCTTTGCAGTAGCCATTTCATCGCCTTGAGCGGAATCCCTGGCGCTGCCCATGGGGCGGCATAGCCCGGGGAAATCTGCCCCGCGTTGGCAAAGCTGGTTTCCTGCGCTGGCGCTGGCAAGCGCTCTAACACCGTGACCTGATGGCCGGCCTGCTGCAAATAATAGGCACTGGTCACGCCGACCACGCCGGCGCCGATCACAACAATCTGCATGATTTCATCTTCCTGTGGCGCTCATGCGCACTAATGAGATCAGCATAGTGATTTGCTTGGCAGGCGACGATGCGGATTATCCTTTATGTGGGGTATATGATTAAAGGCTAATAAAATTAAGCCTTGTAGGGTGATACATCAATGGGTATATCTGGTCGTTTCGGTGTGGCTGATGCAAGTGGCATTTAAATCCGGTCAGGCGGCTTGACCGATTGGCGCGCAGCGCCGTTTCAAACAGCAAATGCTGATTAAGAAAGGGAAAATGCACTATACAATGAAGCCAAAACACCGCTTTTTCTGCGACTAAAAATAATGAGGAGTTTCCTTATGCTGCGCACATTCGGCCGCTTGATCACCTTTGCTTTGCTGGCACTGGCCAGCCTCAGCTTTGCCAACGAAACCAATACCACGCGCACCATTCTGACGATCAAAGGCAAAGTCACCACGCCACAGGCTCTGTCCCTGGCTGATCTGGATAAACTGCCCCAATACAAAATGACCGTCCCCACGCCGTGGTATCCCGAGCCGCAAACCTTTGAAGGCCCCTTGCTGCGCGATGTGTTAAAGCTCGCTGGCGTGAGCAGCGGGGCGCTTCGGCTGTCGGCGCTGAATGATTACACAATTGAAATACCCGCCAGCGATGCCTTTACGTATGATGTGATCGTGGCTAGCCGCTTGGGCGGTAAAACCATGTCGATACGCGAAAAAGGGCCGTTGTTCATCATGTACCCGTTTGATCAGCACGCTGATCTGCGCAAGACCGACTATTACCGGCGCTGCGCCTGGCAGCTGAAACTGATTACCGTTCAATAAAGCATGAGTCGACGTTTTCCTGTGATTTTGTTGGCCATTAGCCTAGTGCTGATGGTCAACTTCAGTTTGATCATTCATTTCGAGCAGAAACAAAAGGCCGAGCTGGTCGATTTCGACCAGCAAGGGGTGGGCAATCAGCTGTGGCAGATTTTCCAGACCCGTGCCGAATTGCAGCGCTTGCGCGAGTCAATCCGCCTGCGCGACGCCGATGATTTTGCCTTGCGCTTTGATATTGTTTACGGCCGGGTGCACAGCCTGGAATACGATGTCATCCTGCGCCAATTCACCGATCCGGTACTGAGCCAGCAAGATTTCCCTGCCGTGAAACGCTTTGTGCTGGATGCAGACCGGATCTTGCAGCAAGGGCCGCTGGGGCCTGCGCAGTGGGAGCAACTGAATCAGCTGATGGAAGAGCTGCAGGCGCCGATTGAAGATATGGCTCAGCGGGTGCGCAGCGAAGACATCAAGCGCAATGAGCTTAAACAAAAACGCCTAGCCAATCTCGGCACTTGGCGCACTGGATTGGCTTTGTTGCAGGTGGTGCTCTTGCTGGCCTTTGCGGGGCTGGCCCTGACCGCGCTGTGGCGCAGTGAAAAGCAGCGCCTCAGCTTGCTGGATTTGAACAATTCGCTCGATGAAGCCCGCGCCAATGCGGTGGCGGCCAATGAAACCAAAAGCCGTTTTTTAGCGCACATCAGCCACGAAATCCGTACCCCACTCACATCGATCTTGGGCTACACCGAGCGCTTGCGGCAAAACTCGCAGCTCACCGAGCAGCAACGCCTGCAGCTTAGTCATGTAGCGCATTCGGGCCAGCATTTGCTCAGCCTGCTCAATCATGTGCTGGATTTATCCAAATCCGAAAGCGGCAAGCTAGAGCTGATCATCGAGCCGCTAGCGCTAAGCCAGCTACGGCAGGAGCTGGTGGGGATGTTTGCGCTGATGGCACAGGAAAAAGGGCTGCGCTTTACGCTCGATTTTGCCGCCGATTTACCGCCGGTCTTGCTGCTGGATGGTGGCAAATTGCGGCAGATTTTGATTAATTTGATCGGCAATAGTATGAAATTCACCGAGCGGGGCGAGGTGATTTTGCAAGTGCGCGGGCGGGCCGAGAAATCGGCCTATGTCTTGCAGCTGAGTGTACGTGATACCGGCTGCGGGATTGCCGAGCATGAGCTGCAGCATTTGTTTCACCCCTTTGAGCAAACCGAAAGTGGCAAACAGCTGGGGGGGACGGGCTTGGGCCTCGCGCTCAGCCGCGATTATGCCCGTCTGATGGGCGGCGACATCAGCGCCGCCAGTACGCTTGGGCAAGGCAGTGAATTTGTGCTGACACTACAAGCGCAGCTCGCCCCAGCCACCGTGCCGGTCAGTGCGGCGCCGGCACCGCTGCGGCCACTGGCGCAAGGCCGACGGGTGATGGTGGTAGAAGATCAAAAGGTAAATCGCGAACTGCTGTGCGAAATACTGGAAGAGGCCGGCGCACAAACCCTGCCGATGGCCAATGGGCTGGAAGCGCTCGACGCGCTCAGCCGTGGTGAGGTGGTAGATTTGGTGCTGATGGATTACCAGATGCCGGGCCCCGATGGGCTGGAAGTCACTAGCCGCATGGCGGCGCTGGGCTATCGGCAGCCGGTGTATCTGATTAGCGCTTCGCCTGAGCATGAATTGCGCCAGCATCCGGCCTTTGCCCTGTTGGCCGGTTTTCTGAGCAAACCCTATCAGGGGCAGGAAATCCTTGATTTGCTGGGGCTGAGTGCGCCGGTGTTGTTACCGGCTTCGCCGCAGGCTGATTCGGCGCTGCTTACGCAGGCCGCAGCCGAGCAGCGGCTGGGATTTAGTCGCGAGCGCTACTTAGGCTTGGCGGAAAAAGGGTTCGCCCGCCTGCAAGATCTGGAGCAGGATTTCGTGCGCGCACTGCAGGGCGGCGAGATCGACGCAGCCCAACGCCATGCGCACAGCGCCAAAGGCATTGCCGCTCAGCTTGGTGCCGAGCAATTGGCACAGCAATGGGCGCTGCTGGAGCACAATCCGCAGCTACAGGCACCCACCTTGGCGGAGCTTGCCCAATTACGGAACCGCACCTGGGCAGAATTAAGTCGGGAATGATGCAAGCGTAAAAAAACCGGGGCGTGCCCCGGTTTTTTTACGGCAGCTGACTCGCGTTTAGGCCAGTTCAGGCATGCTGTAGCCATCGATCTTGGCAGCGCTGACCAGCTTGGCCAGATAGTCGTGCATCACTTTGCGGCCGGCCATATCGGTCAGGAAGGCTTGCAGGCGCTCTTTCACTTCTTCGAAAGTGACTTTGTCACCATCGCTGCGCTCGTTCACCTGAATGATGTGGTAGCCGAACTGGGTTTCCACCAGATGCGGGGTGATTTGACCTGCGTCGGTGCTAAATACGGCTTGTTCGAATTCAGGCACCATTTGGCCACGGCCAAACTGGCCAAGGCTACCGCCTTGCTGGCCTGATGGGCAGGTTGAATGCTCTTTGGCCAGGGTTGCGAAACGTTCTGGGTTGGCTTGCACTTCAGCCAAAACGCCTTCGGCTTTTGATTTCGCCAGGCTAGCTGCCAAGCCTTCGCCCAGCGGGAACAGGATGTGGCTAGCAACGGCCGATTCACCACGGGTAAAGCTTTGTGGGTTGGCATCGTAAAAAGCTTGGCAAGCGGCTTCGTCTGCTTCAGGCACTTGCAGTTCACGATCCAGCAAAGCGCCGATGGTTTCTTCTGGGGTTGCGCCGCTGATGCCGGCTGCAGTGGCTTGCTGCAACAGCAATTCGCGCAGGATCAGCTCCTGAATTGCCGCATCACGTGCGCTGGGTGCGCCTTCGTGGTTGGCTTGTTCGCTGGCGATGAGTGCTTCGTCGATTTCAACGCCGTTTACCGTAATGGCCATGAGATGAATCCTGTAAAAAATGAAGCGTCGCAAGCCCGCGACGCTAAAAGGGTTATACCGAGTATGGGGGCGATTGTAGCAAGATCAACCGTAGCCGACTTGCAAATCATCAAACCAGTCGATAAAGCGTTGTACGTCTTCCCCGCGATAAATGGCGCCATGCTGCGGGCACATCAGCTCGATCTCGAGCTGGCGCACGCGCTCGATCCAGCGTTTTTTGGCGGTGTTGGAGCCCATCCAGCGTTTGTGAAAACCTTCGGCAAAGCGAATATGCCGGTCAAAATCTTCGACGAATAAATTGCAGTCGGCATCCGGTAGCAGCGCCGCGCCCACGTCGCCAGTAAACAGCAGTTTGCAGGCAGGATCATAAACATGAAAATTGCCCGATGAATGCAGATAGTGGGCCGGAATCAGCTGTAATTCCCGCTCGCCCAGCGTGAGATTTACGCCCGCATCGGGAATGGCCACCAGCGTATCGGCCCCACAGCCAAAATGCGGAATAAACCCGGCCCATAAGCCGGAAACGTGACAGCGAATGTCGGGGTTAAAGTCATGCCAGAGCCCAAGCGATGAGATCACATCCGGGTCTTGATGGGATGAAAACACTCGCCGTACGCTGCGCGGATCAATTACTTCCGACAATGCAGCAAACACGGCGGGAAACACCTCCGCCCCGCCCGGATCACACAGCAGGCTATCTTCCCCGGTGGTGACCACATATTCATTGGTATCGATCAGAAAATCGGCCCGCGCAGGGTCGCGGGCTATGGCGTACCAGCGATGCTGCTCGCAGCTGGCGATGAGTTGGGCTTTTTTCATGCGTGCAGGTCCAGATCACGGGTGATGTGTTGCAGCGTGGTGAGGCGGCCGAGGACAGCCTCGATTTGCCGGGCGAAGCTCTCGGCCAGCTCGGCCAATACGCTACGCAGCTGGCCGCTATAGGCCGATTCGATACGCGCCGCGCGCGCAAGCACCAGACCAAAAGTGCAACTGCGGTTGGCTTCGGCGAGGCATTCTTGAAACTGGTTGGCGTGTACGCTGAGCTGTTGGCGGGCCTGTGCGCGCTGCATGGCGGGGCTGAGCAGGGCGTGCAGTGCTTCGCTGTGGCTGGCCGCATCGTGCAGCCGTTGCCAGCGGCGCTCGGCCTGCAGGCGCGAGGTGGCGCTGGTGAGTAGCTGTTGAGTGAGCTCATTAAGTGCCTGCATGGCGGTTTGCAATTCCAGACTGAGCTGGCGCAGCTCGCTAGACACCACGCCAAAGCCCCGCGCCGAAGTACCGGCTTTTTTGGCCAGCAAGATGGCATTGAGCCCCATGAGATTGATTTCAAAGCAATGGCGGATCACGACTTTGACCTCTTCGTGAATCAGCACCGATTGGCGCAGGCTGCTGACCCCGGCCCGGGCGATGGTCATCGCTACCACCTCTTGTCGATTAGCTGCCTTCTTTATAGCGGCAAAGCCGGTAAACCCCCAGCCATACTGTAAGTCCACCGCCAGCATTGGAGTCGAAGATGAAAAATCTGCTGATCGTGTCGCACCCGCATCTGGCCATGTCGCATATTCACCGGCCGCTACTGGATGAATTGGCCGAGCTGCCTGATAGCCGCGTGCATCATCTAGAAAGCATGTATCCCGATGGGGAGATTGATTTGCTGGCCGAGCAGGAAGCCTGCGAGCATGCCCAGCGGCTGGTGTGGCAGTTTCCACTCTACTGGCACAGCTGTCCGGCTCTACTCAAGCGCTGGCAGGATGATGTGCTGTGCCCCGGTTGGGCCTATGGCCGCCGGCAGCAGCTGGCGGGGAAAACGCTGTGGCTGGTGGTAAGTATGGCTACGGCCAGCCGGCAATATGGCACGCTGGATGCCGCCGCGCTGGCTGCGATTTTACGGCCCTTCCAGCTCACAGCCGAAGGGCTGGGTATGCGCTGGCAGCCCCCATTAATTATGGATATCCAGCCAGATACCCCGCAGGGCGATCTGGCTGGCGCGCAGCTAGCCCAGCTGCAAGGTTTTATTGCCCGTTATCGTGAGGGCCTGACGGCGGCGTGGCTTTAGCGCCGGTGGGCGCTTGCGCTGGGGCAGGGTACCAGTGGGCAGGCGCGATGACTTTTTCTTGTTCCGGATCCGCAATGTAATGCGGCGACATGATTTGCACCCCATAGGTGTTAAACACATCCTGAATCTTGGCATGCAGATCGCTCATGATCTCCAGCCGGCGGCGTGGCTCATCGACGGCAATGCGCAGAAAGTATTCCACGTAGTAATCGGAGAGTGCGGTTTGATACACCACCGGCCGCGGATTATTGCGTACCCCCTTGGTTTGTTGGGCCGCCTCAATCAGCATGGCTTCTACCTGCCGCCATGGGGTGTCATAGCCAATGGTGACGCCCACTTGGGTAATTACCCCGCCACCTGCCGCTAGGCGAGAGAAATTCTTGACGCTTTGCCCCACCAAGACCGAATTTGGAATACTGACTTCCTCGCGCAAATTAGTGTGGATTTTGGTGGCAAAGAGGCCAATGTGGATTACCGTCCCCTCGGTGTCGCCAATTTGCACGTATTCGCCTTGCTTGAGTGATTTGGCGTAAATCAGAATCAGCCCGCTGGCAAATTGTCCCACCACGCTGGAAGCCCCCAGCGACACCATCAAGCCCACCATGACCGAGAGCCCTTTAAAGGCTTCGGTATCCGCGCCGGGCAGATAGGGGTAGCACATCGCAATGGCCAGCAGCCAGACCAAAAAGGTCATGATTTTGCGGGTGGTGCTGGCGGTTTCGCGGTCAAACCAGCTCAGATTAAGCTCACCGCGCTCGATCCGACCAAACACAAAGCGCAAAAACCGCGCTGTATAGCGGGCGCAGACAATGATAAAAATCACTACCAGTAAGCCTGGCAAGGCCGATAGCACCCCGCTGGCCACCTTGCCCAGAAACTGCAAAATCGCCTGATTAAGCTGCTCGCTCCATACCCGGGTAAACGGGAACTGGCTAAATACAAACGTGAGCCACGTATAGGTGAGGCTTAAACCAATCAGGCTGGTGGTGAGATTGATCAGCCAGCGCAAAATGCGATTCAGCAGTGAAATCTGCACACCGGTGGTTTGCCGCGCCAGACGCGCCAGCGGGCGGGTAATGTAGCGGCGGCCATTTTTCAGCAAGATGACCCGGGCGCGGCTCAGTAGCCACAGCGTACCGGCAAACAGCAGCGTAGCCACCACGGTATACACTGCCGCCCGCAGAAGCTGCTCGGGGTCGCGCAGCTCGCGCTGTTCGCGTAGCAGTTGCTCGAGCTGCTGCTGGGCTTGTGCCGCCACACTATCGAGGGTTTCACCCGCCAGCGTGTCGATGTCTTGTTGCAGAATGAGAAAGACCTGCTCTTTGCCCAAGGCTACGCTGATGCCGGCATCGGGCGTTTGCACCGGGGTAAGCGTAATTTGCTGGGCATTGCTGTGTTCCAGAATGCGGCGGATTCGCAGCTCGGCAGCTTGCGCACGATCTTCGACCGAGTAATTTAAGAGCCCCACCCGAAACTGCACTAAGGTGCGGTTATTAATGGTGACCGCGTGGGGTTCGCTCGCCGGGATGGGGGTGGGCTCGGCGTAGCTAAAGAGGCTGAGACAACACAAACAGATGAGCAACAATCGGCGCAGAACCAGCATCGAAAACCCTCGGCGGCAGCAAGCTGAAAGCTCGATGATAGCCCAGAATAATCTGAGCCGACTACGTGGCCAGCAGGGCGATCGCTCCCGCGTGGTGCTGATGCCGCTTAGGCACGCTAGTGGGTGGGGGTATTGAGTGCTAGATCTTATTTTTCATGGCTTGGTGGCCTATACCTTGGCGGGTAAGTTGGCCTAACGCAGAAATACATGGTTTTTACGTTGTAAAATGGCTGTTTGCCGTGACGATCCGCTGCGCACCGATTGCCGATGTCATGTGAACTCCATATAGTATGGATTCCTAATATTTATTGGCGGCCCGATGTGTCGGGCCCTGCAGGAAACAGGCGATGACTCTGGATGCGGTAGTACTGGCCGGTGGCCCGGCCACGCGAATGGGCGGGCAAGATAAAGGTTTGCTCGAGCTTTCTGGCCGGCCGATGGTGGCTTGGGTGCTGGAAGGCATTCAGAAGCAAACCATTCCGGTCGATCACATTTTGCTGTCGGCTAATCGCAATCTGCCCGACTACGCCGGCTTTGGCCACGCGGTATTGCGCGATATGTACCCCCAGGGTGGCCCACTGGCGGGGATTCATGCCGCACTGTTGGCCTCGCCCGCCGACTGGTTGCTGGTGCTGCCGTGTGATGTGCCCTTCCTGCCGCAAGATCTGATTTTGCAGTTTCGCGCTGCGCTCAATGCCAGTAGCGCGCTGGCCGTGGTGGCGCGGACCGCAGATGGTCAAGTGCATTGGCCTATCTGCATGCTGCATCGCAGCCTGTTGCCCAATTTGGTGGAAGCCCTTTCCACTGGCCAAAGCGCGCTGGATGAATGCCTGAAAGCCGCTGGCGCGGTGATGGTCACTTTTGCCGAAGGCCTGTTTGCCAATTTGGATACCCCAGAAGACCTGAACCAGCTGGCCGGCCGGCTGGCAGGCGCAGAAGCGCTTGCCGTGGGGGGCGGGGCATTGTCGCACTTCACCGCCAGTGGCGATGCACATATGGTCAATGTGGTCGACAAAAGCGAAACCCGGCGTACCGCTACGGCGCAGGGCGAAATCCGCATGTTGCCGGATACCTTGCGGCTGATCGAGGCGGGCGACCATCAAAAGGGCGATGTGCTTGGCGTAGCGCGGATCGCGGCGATTATGGCGGCGAAAAAAACCAGTGATCTGATTCCGCTGTGCCATCCGCTGCCACTGCATGGTGTGACGGTGGAATTTAGCATTGATCGGGTGAAATCGTTCGTTCGCTGCACGGTGAGCTGCGATACCGTGGGGCGTACCGGGGTGGAGATGGAAGCGCTCACCGCCGTCCAAATTGGCCTGCTAACGATTTACGATATGTGCAAAGCCGTGGATAAAGGCATGGTCATTGGCAACGTGCGCCTGCTGGAAAAGCTGGGCGGCAAATCCGGTGTCTGGCCTGCTAGCGCGGCCGCCCCCAGCGCCGGCGGGCTTGAGATCCCGCTCATCTGATTACCACCAGCCCAGCGTGGGCGATTTACTGATCGCTACACCCACGATATAGGCATAGGTCAAGATTGCTGCCCCAAAGGCCAGCGCCCGCTGGATTTGGGTTTTGCCGCGTTTTAATGCCACCATGCCGAGCCCGATATACGCTAGTAGCGCAATGATTTTGGCCAAGAGCCAAGGCGAATTACCCGGGCTTTGCCCACTAACAATCGCCAGATACAGCGCGGCGGCAAGGAGGGCACTATCAATCAGATGGGGCGCGATGCGGTAAATGCGCAGCTGCAGCTGCGGCGATTGGCGCAGCATCAATAATCCGCGCCAGCAAAACAAAGCGCCAGAGAGCGCGGCCAAGAGCATATGCAGATGGCGCACGGGCAAATAGTATTCCATCGTCTTCCTCGCAAAATTGCATTCTACCAAGCTCGCCGGTGGCTGCGGGTGGTGTGATACATGGCAGGGTATAGTGCCCAGCCTTAGCTTGCTAAGGCAGTCCCGAGCAATACCCCTAGCGCCTCACCAGCGCGGTTTCTCATCGCGGGTGAAGCCAGTACAATGGAGGATTGCCTCGAAAAAATGCTGGTGCTGTAATGGAAGAACAACACGACTCGCCTACCCCGCTACGCTTGTCTAAACGCATGGCCGAGCTGGGCCTGTGCTCACGGCGTGAGGCGGATGAATACATCGCCAAAGGCTGGGTGAAAGTCGATGGCGAAGTGGTGAATGTGCTGGGCAGCAAGGTCTTGCCCGAGCAGCACATCGAGCTCGACCCGATCGCCCGGCAGATTCAGGATAATCGCGTCACCATTTTGATTAATAAGCCGGTGGGCTATGTGTCGGGCCAGGCCGAAGATGGCTACGAGCCCGCGGTGGTGCTGGTGCAGCCGGAAAACCATTGGGCTGGCGACACCAGCGGAATTCGTTTCTCACCCGTGCATTTTCAGGGCCTGGCGCCAGCCGGGCGCTTGGATATTGATTCGGTAGGCTTATTGGTACTCACCCAAGACGGCGTGGTGGCCAAAACCCTGATCGGCGAAAATTCGCAGGTGGAAAAAGAATATCTGGTGCGCGTATCAGGCCACCTGAAAGCCGATGGCTTGCGCCTGCTAAACCACGGTTTGTCTCTGGATGGTGAGGCGCTCAAGCCGGCGCGGGTGTGGTGGCAAAATAAAGACCAGCTGCGCTTTATCCTCAAAGAGGGTAAAAAGCGCCAAATCCGCCGGATGTGTGAGCTGGTGGGCCTGCAAGTCGTTGGCCTGCAGCGGATCCGGATTGGTAAAGTGGTGCTGGGCGAGCTGCCGCGCGGGCAGTGGCGCTATCTGCGTAACGACGAAACCTTTGCCTGAGCTACGCGATGAGTATGTTGCGGGCTGATGTATTGCTGGTGGAGCGGGGCGTGGCCGCCTCGCGCACTCAGGCGCAAACCATGATCGCTGCCGGCCGGGTGGTGGCCGATGGCAAAGCGGTGTCTAAAGCCGCACTAAAACTGCCGGCCGATGCCGAGTTGCAGATTGCCCCGGATGAAGTTGATCGCTATGTCTCGCGCGGCGGGCTGAAACTGGCCGGGGCTTTGGCGGTGGCGCAGCTGGCGGTGACCGATTTCACGGCGCTGGATGTCGGGATTTCCACTGGCGGATTTAGCGATTGCCTGCTGCAAGCGGGTGCGCGCAAAGTGATTGGGGTCGAAGTTGGACATGATCAGTTGCACCCGCGGCTGCTGGCAGATACACGTGTGGTGCAATTTGAAGGCGTGAATGCGCGCCATCTCACGCCAGAGTTGATTGCCCCGGCGCTGGATGCGCCGCTGGATCTGGTGGTGGGTGATGTCTCGTTTATTTCGCTGACGCTGGTGCTGCCGGCTTTACGCAGCGTGCTGCCAGCGGGCGGCCGTTTGCTGTTTCTGGTGAAGCCGCAGTTTGAGCTTGGGCCGCAGGCCTTGGGTAAGGGCGGCATTGTGCGCGATCCGGCGCTGTATCCGCTGGTTGAAAGCAAAATCCGTGCGGCGGCTAGCGAATGTGGTTTTCAGGTGCTGGATTATTTCCCCAGCCCGATTACCGGTGGCGATGGCAATCACGAGTTCTTTATCTACGCTCTCGCCGCCTAGGCGCGCCGCCGGCGCAAAAAAAAGGCCCGCACATGGCGGGCCCTAAACTCTCTGTATGGAATGCGTGTTCAAGCGCTGAATTCCATGACTTCATTCTAAAATTGCCACCCGCCGTCGGCGGTGAACAATTTTGCCTTTTAGCTGTGTAAAACTACCAGAACGTATTGCCCTGCAGGCACTATAGCTACTGACTTGGCGGGCTATACCTGCCGGGGTATTTATTGCGACTACGTTTACGTGGCGCAATCGCTGGTTGCGGCCGGCCAGCTGAGTTCGCGCCGGGAATAAAATACCCGTTCGCACTGGCTAAAGGGATCGACAAAGCGTAGCTCGCGCGCCAGCAATTGCAGCGGGGCGCTAAAATCATCGCCTTTGTCATCCAGCACCACCGGATACCACGGGTCATTCAAAATCGGGATCTGCAGCGCAGCCAGATGCGCGCGTAGCTGGTGCTTTTTGCCGGTGTGTGGTTCAAGCCGGTATTTGGCCCAGGCGCCGCGCTGCTCCAGCAGGCTGATGCGCGTTTCGCTATTGGGCTCGCCCGGCACTTCGGCCATGGTAAAAAAGTCAGCGCTGGCCTCGCTCAGGCGCGAGCGATGCACATAGGGCAGGGTCAGGTCGGGCCGGAATGGCGCAATGGCTTCGTAGGTTTTCTGCACTTGCCGGCTTTCAAAGAGCCGCTGATAGCCGCTGCGGCTGGCGCTATCAAGGCAAAACATCATCACCCCGGCTGTTTCCCGATCGAGTCGGTGCACCGGCGCGATGTCATCGCGCCCCAGTAGCTGGCGCAAGCGCACCAGTGCGGTTTCGCGCACAAAGCGCCCAGCCGGGATGGTGGACAAGAAATGCGGCTTGTCGATCACGACAATCCGCTCATCCTGATGCAGAATCTCGAGCGCAAATGGCACCGGCGTTTCCTGCGGTACATCACGGTAATACCAAAGATAGTGGCCGGGCCGATACGGCGCATCGGGCGCAATGGGCTGGCCATTATCGTCGAATATTTCGCCCGCCTGCAGGCGCTGGTCGATGATTGCCGGGTCGAGATAGGGAAAACGATCGCGCAAGAAATCGCGCGCCAGGGTCCAGTGCCCGCCGGGCAGCATTCCCGCGCAACTGGCCGCCAGGCCGTCACGCAGGGGGAGGGGAGAAAAAGCTTTTTTCATAGGATGGCTCGACCGGGGCGCGGCTGCGCCCGCAGGTCTTAATCAGCTTTGGCCGCGGTGCTGGCGCTGCTTGCCGCGTGTGCTTCGCTTGGCAACTCGCGCTTGATCTTGAAGTCGAGCTTGGCATTAAAGAAATCCCGCGCTTCATCAACATCCACCAACAGCGCCCGGACATTCGGCTCTTTAAAGCCATCCAGAGTTTGATAGTAGTAATCAAAGCTCTCTGGGTAGGCAAAGGCCGCGCGGCGCATCAGATCGTGAGCCACCGCCTGATTGCCGAGCAAGGCTTCCATCACCGCCTGATCGGTCATCTGGCCGGGGTAGGGGCGAATAGCGTTTTGTTTGCGCAGGATCGCCAGTTTCCAATCGATTTCACTACGGCTGGCCACGATGTAATTTGACAGCGCGTGCTCGGCGTAATAATCAATCAGCGGGTTCTGGCGCATGCCCTCCAGGCGCTCGATGCGGCTAGCGTTGAGTTTTTCATCGCCGGCCGGATCCATAATCGGGTAGATCTCCAGATAAATCTTGCCACCCAAGAAACACAGCGCAAGCCCGGCGCCACCCCACAGCGCCCAGCCGAAACGAGCGGCCATGGCAGGGATCGGCCAGCGCGGGGCGCTGCTTTGGGCAAATACCAGCATCAAGGCAAATGGGCCGAGGAAGTGGAAATACCACAGCGGATATTCCACCAGGCTATGCAGCAGTGATACCGACAACAGCGCCAAGGCAAACATCACACCCGGCTCGGCCCAGCGGCGCACCGCACTCCACAGCACGCCGGCTAGGCCCAACACAATCACCCCGGTGCCCAGCAGGCCGGTTTCAGCCATGAGGTTCAGCACTGAATTGTGCGCGTGGGTAAACAGCACGCTTTCCGACACAATCGCAAACTCAGGGCGCACTTGCAGCGCATTGCTGTGCACCGCATAGCTGCCCCAGCCCGTACCCAGCACTGGATATTGCTGGAATACCAGCCAGGCTTTTTGCCATTCCACCAGGCGGCGCGAACCATTCGAATCGAGGCGATCCAGACCGGTGGGGACTTCATTCTTGGCTTTAAGCAGCGCTTGCAGCAGCTCATTGACCATTGGCGCGGCAAATTGCATCAGGATAATCAAACCCGCCGCAATACTCAGTGCCCGGCCAAATTGGCGCAGGCTATCCTGACCGCGCCACCATACCAGCAAGCCCAGCGCCAGCCATGCCCCGGCGTACAGCAGCGGCGAGCGCGAGCCACAAAAAGCCAGCGAGAGCGCCAGCCACAGGCTGACCAGCCAGAAGACCGGCTTGGGCAGTTCGTCCTTTTGCGTTACCAGATAGGCGGCGCTGGCCAAGCCCCAGGCCAGATAATGGCCATACATATTTTTCTGGCCGATATTGCCGAAGATCAGTCGCGGGCCTTCCTGAATCAGCTGCACAATCTGCGGTACGGCAATGCCAGAGTTGAAAATCGCCCCGGCCAATAAGCCCCAGGCAAACATATTCAGCAATGGGGTTACGCCAAATACCGCAATCGCCCGCGCCAACGACCAGCCTGCCCCCGCCGCGCCTAGGGCGTATACCAACGGGTAAACTCGCTCGGTGGCGTAGCCATGCGGCAAGAACACCGCTTGCAAGCCAATCACGCCACAGAAGCCCAGCCACATCAGGCTGCTCCACGGCGGGGTGCAGCGGGTGTCGCGCTCGGACGGCACCAGCACGCCCGCGAGCGTAATCAGAATGCAGAAAAAGAAGGCCGCCAGCTCGGAAGGGAAGACCGGATTCGGATCCCAGCGATAGGGGATGCCGCAAGGCACCGCCGCCAGCAGGAAGAGCAGGCTTTGATAAAGACGTAGTTGGAAGGTCATACAGCAGAATCCGTTAGGCTGCTGCTTGTTCGTCCTTCACTGGTTGATACAGCCAAGTGGCAACCAGCACCCCGGCTTCGTACAGCAACCAGAGCGGAATGGCGAGCAAGCATTGCGACAAGACATCGGGTGGCGTAACTACCGCCGCGATCACAAAGGCGCCGACAATGACATAAGGGCGTACTTCGCGCAACTTGGCGACGGTGACAAAACCCATCCGCACCAAGACAATCACCGCGATCGGCACTTCAAAAGTCACGCCAAAGGCCAGAAACATGCCCAGTGCGAAATCGAGGTATTCGCCCGAATCCGGCAGCCACTGCATGCTATCGGGGATCACCGAGGCAATAAATTTGAAGACCACGCCAAAGACCAGGAAATAGGCAAAGGCCATGCCGGCGAGAAACAGCAGCGTGGAGGCAATCACTAGCGGCAGAATCAGTTTCTTTTCATGCACATACAGGCCCGGCGCGATAAAGGCCCAGATCTGATACAAGGTATGCGGCAGTGTGGCGACGAAAGCCACAAGCGCCGCAATCTTGATCTGCACCAGAAACGGTGTGGCAATCCCGGTGGTAATCAGCTTTTGCCCATTGAGCACTGCGGTCAGCGGGCCGACCAGCAGATCATAGAGCTTGGCCGAGAAAGCAAATGCGATCACAAAGCCCACAATAAAGACCAGAATACTGCGCACCAAGCGGTTGCGCAGCTCGATCAAATGGCCAATCAGAGGTTGCAGATTGTCGTTCAGGTCATTCATGGTTAACGGCGATCCGCGCCAGTGGGGGTGGGCTCGTTCAGGTCGGCAAATAGGTCAAGCTGGTTGTCCGGGGTGCTGGCTTCTGCTTCCCGGATGCTCGTCTTGCCTGCCGGTGTGAGAGGTTCCGCCATGCTCGTAGGCTCTGCACTGGCCGCTGTGGCCGTTGCCACGGCAGTGGCGGACTGGCTGGCTGATGTATTCGCTTGAGCCGCTGCCGGTGCAGCTTTAGCAGGCGTGGCGCTCTCCGCGGATGCGACCGGGGCTACGGGTGTCTCGGCGGCAGCGGGCTGAGCGGGTGCTTGCGCTGGCTGATCTTGCAAGGCCGAGCTGGCGTGTTCTAGCGTTTGGGCTACTTCGCTCTGGGCCGGCTGCATAATCGCGCTGATTTGCTGCTGTTCAGCTTCGATTTCGCGCTGGATTTGCGCTAGTTCGCTGGCCTGCATTTCACGCTGCAGGTCGGATTTGACGTTGGTTACAAACCGCTGCAGGCGGCCAAACAGCATCCCGGCTGTGCGGGCGACTTTCGGCAGTTTTTCGGGGCCAACTACGACCAGCGTAACGGCCCCGATGACCAGCAATTCACCAAAACTAACATCAAACACGATTATTTCTTATCGTTTTCGCTAACGTCGATCACGCGTTGCGCTTCTGGTTTGGCCGGCTCTTCTTCGCCTTTCATGCCGTCTTTAAAGCCCTTGATGGCCGAGCCGAGGTCTTTGCCCACATTGCCAAGCTTTTTGGTGCCAAAAACCAGGATCACGATCGCCAGAACGACCAGCCAATGCCAGATGCTAAATGAACCCATGATAAATCTCTCTAGGGGTATATCAATGCAAGCCTTTTAAGATATGGCCTGCAGATGATTACGGTTGTGGGGTACCCAGAATGTGCAGGTGCAGGTGGAAAACCTCCTGCCCACCAGCCAACCCGGTGTTGATCGCTGTTTTGTACCCGGCACCCAGGCCGTGCTCGCGCGCAATCACTGGCGTCAGCGCCAGCATTTTGCCAAGCAGCGCTTCATCTTCCCGGCTGGTGCTCAGCATGGATTCGATGTGGCGCTTGGGAATCAACAAAATATGCACCGGTGCGGCCGGGCGGATATCTTTAAACGCCAAGACCTCATCGTCTTCGTATACTTTGTTGGCGGGGATGTCGCCGCGCACGATTTTGCAGAAAATACAGTCGGTCATGGTTTTACTCAGTCAACACGGGCACGCGAAGCTTTTTCTTCAATACCGGAAATGCCTTCCCGGCGGGCGAGCTCAGCCAGCACATCTTCATGGCTTAAGCCTTCATGTGCCAGCAGCACCATGGTATGAAACCACAGATCAGCCACTTCACGCACGAGGTGCAGCTTATCGCCATCCTTGGCCGCCATAATGGTTTCTACGGCTTCTTCGCCCACCTTTTTCAGAATGGCTTCTTGTCCCTTGTTGTAGAGTTTGGCCACATACGAGGACGACGGATCAGCATGCCGGCGCTCGGCCAGCGTTTGCGATAGACGTTCCAGAATTTCAGCAGAAATCATATGCTGCTCCAAACAAAACAGGGTTGATTATATTGCGTCAGGATGACAAATCGATGTCAAACAGATGTGAACTTTTAGCTATTGTACCCCGCTCGCTGCTGCGGGGGTACCGTGCGCTTAAGGGTGGCTGTGGCCGTAAATGGCATGGGGGTCTTTGAGCACCGGATCGACCACGGCCCATTCGCCATCCACCAGGGTGCGAAAAAAGCAGCTCTCGCGCCCGGTATGGCAGGCAATGCCGCCCTCTTGCTCGATTTGGTAAATCAGCACATCGCCATCACAATCGAGCTGAATGGCTGAAACATGCTGAAAATGCCCTGATTCTTCGCCCTTGTGCCAGAGTTTCTGGCGCGAACGCGTCCAGTAGTGCGCCGTGCCTTTCTCGGCCGTGAGTGCGACGGCTTCGCGATTGGCAAAGGCAAACATCAGCACGCGGCCACTGACCTGATCTTGCGCGATTACCGGTACTAGCCCGGCTGCATCGTATTTAATTTCGTCGAGCCAGCTCATTGCACTACCACCTTGTCGGCGGTGAAATCCGCCACCGGGGTGTAGTACACCACCCATTGCCGAGTTTCATTGGCTTGGATTGCGCCCAACGCGCCTTCCATGCGAATGGGTTCGCTCACGCGGCCATTGGCATCCACCACAATCGGTGGGCGTTTGAAATCATGGCCAGCGGCGGCTTTCACTGTTAAAAACAGGGTGAGCTCGTTTTTCAGTCCGTGGCGCATATTGTCGACACTGACCGAAATATTGGCCGGGGTTTGCAGGCTTAAATCACAAGCCAGTAGATTGCTGCTCAAGCACGCAGCAGCGCAAAATAGTGCAAGGCGAGTCAACATCTGGGTGTTCCTCTGCGATTAAAGGCGCATTTCAATGCCAGCGGCCTGCATGGCTTCTTTAGCTTGGCGCACCGTGTATTCACCAAAGTGGAAAATACTGGCCGCCAGCACGGCATCGGCGTGGCCGATTTTCACCCCATCCACCAGGTGCTGTAAATTACCCACCCCACCTGAAGCGATGACCGGGATATCCACTGCATCAGACACGGCTTGCGTTAAAGGCAGATTAAAGCCAATTTTGGTGCCGTCGCGATCCATGCTGGTGAGCAGAATTTCGCCTGCGCCCAGTTGCTGCATTTTCAGCGCCCACTCTACTGCATCCAGCCCGGTTGGACGGCGACCACCATGGGTGAACACTTCCCAGCGGCTATTGGTGGCATCGGTGGCTTTGGCATCAATGGCCACTACAATGGCCTGACTGCCAAAGCGGCTCGCGGCCTGCTCAACCACTTCGGGGTTAGAGACTGCGGTGGTGTTAATGCTGACTTTATCTGCGCCGGCATTCAGTAAGCGGCGCACGTCATCGGCTTTGCGCACGCCACCGCCAACAGTGAGCGGAATAAACACCTGCGAAGCCACGGCTTCGATCACATGCAAAATCAGATCGCGATCGTCGCTCGAGGCAGTGATGTCCAGAAAAGTGAGTTCATCCGCACCTTGCTCGTTGTAGCGCCGGGCAATCTCGACCGGGTCGCCGGCATCGCGTAACTCAAGGAAATTCACCCCTTTTACGACACGACCCGCGGTCACATCCAGACAGGGAATAATACGTTTAGCTAGTGGCATATCAGGTTCCGCGTGGCGAGGGCCACGGTCATTCTTGCTGCTGCGTTTTCCAGCTGGTCCAGAGCGCTTGTGCCGTTTCGGCGTATTGGCTGCGGCCACCGGCGAATTCCGGCGTGAACCACTGGGTAAACACATTGAAGATTAGCTGCTGAACATCTTCGACATTCATGCATTGGGGCAGGCTACGAATAATGCTACCGGCTTCGGGGGCGTAGCCTTCCGGCTCGCCCACTAGGCGGATTAGCATGGGGTCGTATTCAAATAAAATGCGGCAGACTTCATCAAACCAATCTGGATTGGTGTCGCGTAAGAGCTGGCCGATCTGCCGCTCTTCGGTGGCCCAATCCAGCCATTCCGGTTTGTTGTCGTCGGCCGCCTTGTCGCTCATGGTTTAGCCACGCAGCTCGTCCGCCAATTCCTGCGCCTTGGCAAAGTCGATGGTGCCTTCGTAGATGGCGCGGCCGGTGATCACGCCTTCGATCCCTTCGGCGGCCACTTCACACAGCTTGCGTACATCATCCAGATTAGTGAGGCCACCTGAGGCAATCACTGGAATCGTCAGCGCTTGTGCCAGTTTTACTGTGGCTTCGATGTTCACGCCCGAGAGCATGCCATCACGGCCGATATCGGTGTAAATCACGCTTTCTACACCATAGCCTTCAAAGCGTTTCGCGAGGTCGATGACGTCGTGGTCGGTGACTTTGGCCCAGCCATCGGTCGCTACCTTGCCGTCTTTGGCGTCCAGCCCCACGATGATGTGGCCAGGGAAGGCATCGCACGCTTCGTGCAAAAAGCCAGGTTGCTTAATGGCCGCGGTGCCGATGATCACATAGTCGATACCGGCATCCAGATACATCTCGATGGTTTCGAGCGAACGAATACCGCCACCCAGCTGGACGGGTACTTCGCCATCCACTGCCTGCAGAATGCGTTTTACGGCATCCAGATTTTTCGGCTTGCCGGCGAACGCGCCATTCAGATCAACCAGATGCATGCGGCGCGCACCCTGATCCAGCCAATGCGAGACAAAGCTCGCCGGATCATCGGAGAACACGGTGGCATCATCCATCTCGCCTTGGCGCAAACGGACACATTGGCCATCTTTCAGATCAATTGCAGGAATAATCAGCATGATTTCAAAAGCAGGTAGTGAAGGGGGTTAAGTTAAAATGACAACTTCCAGTTTACGAAATTTTTCAGCAATTGCAGCCCAGCCGAGTGGCTCTTTTCCGGGTGACACTGAATCGCAAAAATATTGTCGCGCGCCACGCAGACTGCAAAGCGATCTGGGTAAGCTGATTCAATCACAGTTTCGGCATCCGTCGTCGGCGCAAAGTGATAACTGTGTACAAAATAAAACCGTTCGCCATCGTTAATGCCGTGCCACAGCGGATGTTCGCGGCGAATGAACATTTCATTCCAGCCCATGTGCGGCACTTTAAGTTTTTGGCCTTGGGCGTCATGCATGTTTTCAGGTTTGAATTTCACTACGCGGCCTTTGAATAGAGCGAGGCAATCCATATCGCCTTCTTCGCTGTGCTCAAACAAGAGCTGCGCGCCGACGCAAATGCCCAAAAATGGCCGGCTGGCGGCTGCATCGAGCACTGCTTGCTTTAGGCCGCTGGCGTTTAGTTCGCGCAGGCAGTCGGGCATGGCACCCTGACCGGGAAACACGACTTTATCGGCACTAGCGACGACCGCCGGGTCGGCAGTCAGCACGATGTGCGCCTGTTGCTCGGCGACCAGCTCAAAGGCTTTGGTGACCGAATGCAAATTGCCCATGCCGTAGTCGACAATGGCGATCAGAGGTTTACTTGCACTCATCATTAGCCCACCAAAGTGCCTTTGGTGGATGGGGTAATCCCGGCCATCCGCTCATCCCATTCCACTGCCATCCGTAGCGCGCGGCCTAGCGCTTTGAAGATGGTTTCGGCCTGATGATGTGCGTTATCGCCTTTCAGATTATCGATGTGCAGGGTTGCGGCGGCATGATTTACAAAGCCACGGAAAAACTCACCAAATAATTGCGTATCAAACTGGCCAATGGTGTCGCGGGTGTACTTGCAGTGGTATTCCAGGCCTGGGCGACCAGAGAGGTCAACCACCACTCGGCTCAGTGCTTCATCCAGCGGGACATAGCTGTGGCCGTAGCGGCGGATGCCTTTTTTGTCGCCAAGTGCTTTGGCGAACGCCTGCCCCAGTGCAATCCCGACGTCTTCAACGGTGTGGTGTGCATCGATGTGTAGATCACCCACCGCTTTGATGTCCAGATCAAACAGGCCGTGGCGAGCCACCTGATCTAGCATGTGTTCGAAAAAGGGTACGCCCGTATCAAATTTGCCCACCCCGGTGCCGTCCAGGTTTAGGGTGATGGTGATCTGGGTTTCCAGCGTATTGCGGGTGACAGTTACTTGGCGCATCAAAATTCTCGTTAACAGCTCAGCCGATGGCGGTCAATTCGGTATTTTCCAACAGTTTGGACGTGGCGGGAAGCATTTTGACCGGCAAATCCCTAATTGCGTGGGGAAAAGTGCCTGCCAGATTGCCTATTGCGCTTAACTTTCGCTGACTACTGGGGCTTGGATCGAAGTTTGTCAGCTTTAAGTCAATTGCATGCGATGATTAGTACGCTACTGCGCTCTTGGTCTGAGCGGCAAATGCTGCAGGAGTTCCGCCAAGGCGATCAGCGCCTGTGGCCCAGTCTGGGCATTGCCATGTGGTGGGTCGATGCAGGATGAAAATGCGCAGCCACCGCTGCGGCAGCCTCGAAATTTCAATGAAGGAAGGTTGAGCATGCATAAAATTTGGATGGTGATTGGGCTGCTGGCGGCCGAACTGGTGCTGGCGCAAACCCCGCCCCGCTTGCGTACGCCAGTAGTGGAAAATCAGGGGCAGGTGTCTGCCGCGCAGCTGGAAGAACAGGCGCAGCGTTTTCCGCAGACGTTTTTTCTGGAAGGGCCGGGTGATCGGCAAGTGGTGGCTTTGACCTTTGATGATGGCCCTAGCCTTGATACGCCGGCGCTACTGGATGCGCTGAAGAAAGAAGGCGTGAAGGCGACCTTTTTCTGGCAAGGCCAGAATGTACTGGCGCATCCCGAGATTGTCCGCCGCGCTGTCGCCGAAGGGCACACGGTGGCGAACCATAGTTTTAGCCACCCGAATCTGAGCAAAATGGAAGAAGGCGGCTTCTGGTGGGATTTGCAGCTGGCGAAAACCCAGTCTGCATTTCAGCAGGTAGTGGGTTTTCAACCGGCGCTGATGCGCCCGCCCTATGGTTTTTTGAACGATGGCCAGATCAAGGCGCTGCAAGCGCGCGGCTTGCACGCCATTTTGTGGTCGGTGGATAGTGCCGATTGGTATCACACCTGGAAAATCAGCAACGAGGTCCTCGCCAGCGCCCAAATCCACGAGGTGGTGGCCCAATATCTGCACCCCGAAGCCATTGTGCTGCTGCATGACTCTGGCGGGCGTACCCGCCGCCCCACTGTGGCGGCGGTGCAAACTCTGATTCCCGCCATTCGGGCTAAGGGCTATCAATTTGTGACGGTTGATCAGCTGTTAAAAGTGCCAGCTAAGCTCACGAGCGCCCAGCAAGCGGCGAACCAGCCTAGCTTAGACGCCACTTTGCAGCAGTTTCTAGTCTTATTCAATGAGCCGGATGCCGCTATCCGCGCGGCCGGTTGGGGCAAGATCCTGAGTGATGATTATCTGCATGTGAGCGCCGAGGGGGTATTGCGTGGAGTGCCGGCATACGCCGGCTTGGTTACCCAGTTGCGCTCCCAAATGACGGGCTTAAAGCTTGAACTCACCACGCCGGTACAGCAGCTGGGCGAGCAAGCCTTGTTTGGCTGGCGCGTGATGGATGCTGCGGGCACAACGGTGGCGAAGGGGGTGAATGTGTTGCAATTAGCCGCCGATGGGCGCATTAAGCAAAATACCGTTTATAACGACCGCCAGTTGCAGTAAGGTCGTGCTGACCTAGCCCGCAACGCGCAGATTCGCGCTGTGCTACAACGAAATTCGCCCGAGGATTTCGCATGCCACTGCAACGCCGGCAGGCCGAATTGGCCGCCATCGCCACTCAAATTTTTACTGCGCCCGCAGAAGCGCGCAGCGCCTGTCTTGCGCTACTGGATGAGGCACGCCTGCATTTTGATGTGCCGGTGTTTATCGAGGCCGCGCGGCAGCTGTCGCTGATTGAAGATCAGCTGGGTGATTTTGCCGGGGCGATTGCGGTGCTGCTGGAAGCGCAGGCGCTGGCGGTGGAGTTTCGTGCCTATCAGCAGATGCCCTTGATTTTGGAGCAGCTGGGTTGTTGCCATTATTCGCTCGGGCATTATCCGGCGGCGCTGCAGTATTTCCGGCAGGCGGTGCTGCTGTGTGGGCGGCAGGCCGAGCTGCAAAAAACTCGCGCGCTGGCGCTGATTGGTATTGGGCGGGTCTGCGATGCGGCAGGTGAGCACCGGCATGCCGTGCGCATGCATCAGGCCGCGAGCCAATTGCTGCAGGACAGTGGTGATGCCTATCTGATCACCATGGCGAAAATCAATTGGGCGGTGAATCTGCTGCAGCTGGATGAGCGCGCCGCCGCGCAGACGCTCTTGCAGCAAACCTGGCACGAAAGCGCGGCCGCGGGCTTGCCGCATCATGTGGCGGAATGCCAGTACCGGTTGGCGCAATTGGCGCGGCGGGAGCAGGATAGCGCTCAGGCTGAGCTCTTGCTGGAGGAGGCGTTGGGTACGCTCACTACCACGCCTTATCACTGGCTGGAAGTGAATGTGCTGGCCGAATGGGCCGAGCTGGTGGCCGAGCAGGCCGCCTTGCCGCAGGCGCTCACGATTTTGCAACGTGGCTTGCAGCTAGCACGCGAAGATCGCTTTTTGCATTTGGAGCTGCGCCTGCTGACACAGGCCGCCCGCTACGCTCAGCAGCTCGGGCTAAAACTGCAGCGCGAAGAATATGAGCGCCAGGCCGGGTTTTTGCATATCCAGCTGCACGACCACAGCGTGCCCTTACCGCAGCTGGATTTATCTGGCCTGGAGGCACTTGCAGTAGATTAATGCCAGGGTATGGGCTTGTAAATCTTGCCTGATAAGGACTTCAGCCCAATACCCCATTATTTCATCCGCAGTTCAGCCGCGTTGGCGTGCGCCGTCAGGCCTTCGCCGTGCGCCAAAACGCTGGCGATTGCGCCCAGCTTTTGCGCCCCAACCGCCGAGACCTTGATCAGGCTGGAGCGTTTCTGGAAGTCATACACACCCAGCGGGCTAGAGAAACGCGCGCTGCGGGCAGTTGGCAAGACGTGGTTTGGCCCGGCGCAGTAGTCGCCCAGCGATTCGGAAGTGAATTTACCCATAAAGATCGCGCCCGCATGGCGGATTTGCGGCAGCAGCGCCTCTGGCTCGGCCACGGATAATTCCATGTGCTCGGGGGCGATGTAATTGCAGATTTCACAGGCTTCGGCGAGGTCTTTCACTACAATCAGCGCGCCACGGTTGGCCAGTGAGGCGCGGATGATGTCTTGTCGCGGTTGGGTTGGCAGCAGTTTTTCAATGCTGGCCGCGACTTGGGCCACATACTCGGCGCTAGGGCACAGCAAGATCGACTGGGCGATTTCATCGTGCTCGGCTTGGCTGAATAGATCCATCGCCACCCAATCCGGGTTGGTCGTGCCATCGGCCAGTACCAAAATCTCGGATGGGCCGGCCACCATATCGATGCCGACAATCCCGAACACCGCGCGCTTGGCCGCTGCCACATAGGCATTACCCGGGCCGGTGATTTTATCGACTTGCGGTACGGTTTGCGTGCCGTAGGCCAAGGCGCCAACGGCTTGGGCGCCACCTACGGTGAACGCACGCGATACGCCGGCGACATAGGCTGCCGCCAGTACCAGATCATTGCGCTCGCCTTTGGGGGTGGGCACGACCATGATGATTTCGGCGACGCCGGCCACATGGGCGGGGATGGCGTTCATTAATACTGAAGATGGATACGCCGCTTTGCCGCCAGGTACATAAATACCCACGCGATCCAGCGCCGTAACTTGCTGGCCGAGCAGCGTGCCGTCTTCGTCCTCGTAGCTCCATGAGCTCATTTTTTGCTTTTCGTGGTAGCTGCGCACGCGGGCAGCGGCGGCTTGCAGGGCTTCGGCTTGGGCGGCGGGCAGGCGCTCGAAGGCGGCTTTGAGCTCGGCCTGCGTGAGTTCCAGCTCGGCCATGCTGCTGGCGCTGGTGCCGTCAAAGCGATTGGTGTATTCCACCACCGCGGCATCACCACGGCTTTTTACATCGGCCAGAATCGCGGCCACGCGCTGATCCACTTGCGGGTCTTGCGAGGTTTCAAACGCCAGCAGGGCGGTGAGTTCGGCTTGGAAATTGGCAGACGTGGAATCTAGACGGCGAATCATGGCAACGACCCAAAACAATGAGGAATTTCCCCATTATACCTTGAAGCCGTGGTGGCGTTCGCCAGCCGGCAAAAATGCCGGCCAAGGCTGATCTGGCGCAAGTGGGCGCACGCCCCGGTAGATCCCCGGGCGGGTATCTACCTGCAGGCTATGTTGTAGTTAGTTTTTTGACTGATACTGCTGGCTAAGTTGCAGCGCCTGCCAGGTTTTGTAGCCGCCGTTCAGGCTCTGCACCTGAAAACCCTGCTGCTGCAGATGGCGCTGCGCGATATAGCCGCGCAAACCCACCATGCAATACACCACTACCGGCCGCTGCCGATCTAGCGTGCGGCTCAGCTCGCGCAGCTGGCTGAGTGGCAAGTTGCGCGCGCCGGCGATCTGGCCGGTGGCGATTTCTTCCGGCTCGCGCACATCGATCAGCTGCGGTGCTGTGCCGCTGGCTAGATGTGCAGCCAGTGCTTCCGGCTCGATCAACTGAAGTAGGCCGTGTTGCAGATTTTGTGCGGCCATCCCCAGTAGATTCACCGGATCTTTGGCGGCGCCATAAGGTGGCGCGTAGCTGAGTTCCATTTCGGCCAGATCATCAATCGTGAGCCCCGCTTGCAGTGCCACGGCCAGCACATCAATGCGTTTATCCACGCCTTTTTCGCCCACGGCTTGGGCCCCCAGCAGTCGGCCGGTGGCAGGCTCGAATAGTACTTTCAGGCTGATCATGCTCGCGCCGGGGTAATAGCTGGCGTGATCATTGCCATGCAGATACAGCTTGCGATAGGCAATGCCGGCTGTGGCGAGGCTTCGTTCATTCAGGCCGGTGCTGGCCGCGGTCTGATTAAACACCTTGCAAATCGCGGTGCCCTGGCTGCCGCGATAAGCATTGCTGTGGCCAAAAATCGCATCCGCCGCGATGCGTCCTTGCCGGTTGGCGGGCCCCGCCAGCGGTAGCAATACGGCTTGCTGATGAATGGTGTGGTGCACCCCGACCGCGTCGCCCACCGCATAAATCGCAGGGTCGCTGGTTTGTTGCTGCGCATTCACGACAATCCCGCCGCTGCGGCCGATGCTAAGGCCTGCGGCTTGCGCAAGGCCAGTTTCCGGCTTAACCCCGATGGCGAGCACTACCAGATCGGTGTGCAGTGTACGGCCTGAGGCCAGCTGCAGGCCGAGTTGTTCGCCCGCGTGTACGGCTACCAGGCTCTCGTCCAGTAATAGTTCCACCCCATGTTGCGCCAGCGTTTGGGCTAAGGGCGCGGCCATTTCGGCATCCAGCGGGGTCAGCACCTGCGGCGCCCGCTCGATCAGGCTGACCGCCAGGCCACGGTGGCGCAGCGCTTCGACGGTTTCTAGCCCGATAAAACCAGCACCGACCACCGTCACATGTTTCACCTCACTGGTCATCGCCTGCATCAGCCGATCAAGATCGGGTACGGTGCGCAGCGTAAACACACGCGGGTTATCCAGCCCCGGCAATGGCGGGCGAATCGGGGCTGCGCCCGGTGCAAGGATCAGTGCGTCATAGCTTTCGTCATAGGTTTCACTGGTTTGTCGATTGTGCACGCGCACGGTTTTTGCCGCACGATTAATGCTGAGCACTTCGCTATTCACGCGCACATCTAGGCCAAAACGTGCGGTGAGGGATTCGGGTGTGTGCAAGAGTAGGGCGTCGCGCTCGGTAATCTCGCCGCCCAAGTGATAGGGCAGGCCGCAATTGGCAAACGATACATAGGGGCCACGCTCGAACACGACGATGTCGGCGTGATCATTCAGACGCCGCGCCCGCGCCGCCGCCGAGGCACCACCTGCCACCCCACCAATAATGACCAGCTTCTTGACCTGATTCATGGCTTTGCTCCGTTAAATTTAAACAAAGTATATTATGTTAAAAAGTATAATGTAAAGCCGAAAAGTACCAGGGCTTGATGCAGGTCATGCGGTTAGCTGATGCCGGCAGGCATGGGGGGGCTTAGTGTCGTGCCGGCGGTTCGGCTGGGGCGGCGGGTTGGGCGACAACGCGGCTGAAAATCAGCGTGATGAAAATGCCGAAGTGAGTCGAGCCGATAAATGATTCAGCGATAAATAGCAGCTTGCCATCGCGGTTGCAGGGCAGGAAATCACCAAAACCCACGGTGGCAAAGATGGTGGCCGAGAAATACAGCGAGTCGAGAAAATCCGGATTATTGCTGCAACCGGCGCTGGTGCCGTAAACGTCAAACATCTGCCAGCCGGTGGCAAAGGTATAAATCAGCAACAGATTGCTAAGGATAAACAGCCAGACGGCTTGCTCGGGCTCGATGCCATGCCGCAGGCGCAAGCCTTTGGCGATGCTCAGCACATAGGAAAAGTAATTGAGATACACCAGCGCGATAAACCCGTGCAGGGCTGTGCTGGTGTTCTCAACATAACCGAGCTTAAGTAGCCACGGCCAGGCGAACATGCACAACAACAGATACAGCGGTAAACGCTGCTGCTTGAAGTGCCGCCGTGGCATAGCTGAATTAGGCGTGGCGGGCCGCAACAGTCGCGGCAAAGGCATCCAGCATAGGCTGAATACGGGCGTGTTTGAGTTTGAGCGAAGCCTGATTCACCACCAAGCGGCTGGAAATCTCGCGAATATGCTCTACCGCCACCAGATTATTGGCTTTTAACGTGCCACCAGTCGATACCAGATCGACAATCGCATCGGCCAAGCCCACCAGCGGGGCCAATTCCATTGAGCCATACAGCTTGATCAGGTCAACGTGCATGCCTTTGCTGGCAAAGTGCTCTTTGGCTTGTTCGGTGTATTTGGTGGCAATGCGCATGCGCGCGCCTTGCTTAACCGCGCCTTCGTAATCAAAGCCATTTTGCACCGCGACCATTAGCCGGCATTTGGCGATTTCCAGATCCAGTGGCTGATACAGGCCCTGACCGCCATGCTCCAGCAGCACATCTTTACCCGCCACACCCAAATCAGCCGCGCCGTATTGCACATAGGTCGGCACATCCGAGGCGCGCACGATAATCAGCTGCACATCGGGCTGGTTGGTGCCAATAATCAGCTTGCGGGTGCTTTCCGGTGCTTCGGCTGGCTCAATGCCAGCGGCAGCCAGCAAAGGCAGGGTTTCTTCGAAAATCCGGCCTTTGGAAAGGGCGATGGTAATCATGGGGTATCCGTCCCTAGGTCTTGTAGGTGTTGCGTCCTAGCGCAATACCCTTATTTGAAAAGTGCAATCTTGGCCGGGTATTTGGCCGGCCAGCCATTAATCGCCCGCGCCGCCTGCCACATGCTAAACAAGGCCGCACCCACGCCAACCCACCACACAAAAATCGGGGCGTGTAAGAGAGTGGTAGCCAGAAAGGCCAGTGCATAAAAGCAGGCCATCAGCATCTGGAAATTCACCGATTCACGCGCATGCTGCTCGACAAATTCCGAGTGCACACGGGCAAATTGCAAGATGATAAAGGGCAGGCCCAGCGAAATCAGCGGCATGGCCAGCACCGGTAGCCAAAACACCGCTGCCAGATGGGCGATCACCGCAAAAAACTTTTCATGCTCTTTGGGCGGTTCAACTTTGCCGTCGCTGTCTTCGCTGGCGGGCTTGGGATTAATGGTGAGCATACCGCTTATTTGATCCGTTCGATTTTAACGCCGACACCGGCGAGCTTGCGCTCGATGTGCTCATAGCCGCGATCGAGGTGATAGACGCGATCCACAATGGTTTCGCCTTCGGCAATCATGCCGGCCAGGACCAGCGAAGCCGAGGCGCGCAGGTCGGTCGCCATTACCGTGGCGCCCGAGAGTTTTTCCACCCCGGTTACAATTGCGCTGTGGCCATCCACTTTGATTTTGGCGCCCATCCGCGCCAGCTCAGGCACGTGCATAAAGCGGTTTTCAAAGATGGTTTCGGTAATTACACCGGTGCCTTCGGCAATGGCGTTCAAGAGTGTAAATTGCGCCTGCATATCGGTTGGGAAGGCCGGGTATTCCAGGGTGCGGATATCCACGGCTTTCGGGCGCTGTTTCATATCCAGCGAAATCCAGGTATCACCCGTTTCGATGTAAGCGCCCGCTCCGGTGAGCTTATCCAGCACGGCGCCAAGGATGTCGGCACGGGTGTTTTTCAGCAGCACTTTGCCTTGTGAGGCGGCAGCGGCCACCAGGAAAGTACCGGTTTCGATGCGGTCAGCTACGATGGCGTGTTCGGCGCCATGTAGCTTTTCCACGCCAACAATCGTGATGGTGTCGGTGCCGTGGCCGGTGATTTTGGCGCCCATTTTGATCAGGCACTCGGCCAGATCCACCACTTCTGGCTCGCGCGCGGCGTTTTCCAGAATAGTAGTGCCTTCGGCCAATACCGCCGCCATCAGCAAGTTTTCGGTGCCGGTGACGGTGATCATGTCCGAACGGAAACGGCAGCCTTTCAGTTTACCGGTGGCTTTGACATAGCCGTGCTCGATCACGATCTCGGCGCCCATCGCTTGCAGGCCCTTGATGTGCTGATCAATCGGGCGCGCGCCAATCGCGCAACCGCCCGGCAATGAAACCTGCGCTTCGCCAAAGCGGGCCAGTGTGGGGCCCAGCACCAAGATGGAGGCGCGCATGGTTTTCACCAGCTCATACGGCGCGATGGTGCTGGTGATGTTGTTGGCGGTGATTTCGTACTCGTGCACGTTGTCGGTCATCACCCGCACGCCCATGCCTTGCAGCAGTTTTTGCGTGGTTTTCACATCGGCCAGCTGCGGGACATTGGTCAGGCGCAGGGTGTCGGCGGTGAGCAAAGAGGCACACAGAATCGGCAAGGCGGCATTTTTGGCGCCAGAAATGGTGATCTCGCCGTTGATAGGGCCGTTGCCGGTGATTTTCAGTTTATCCATGATATTTGGTTCCGCGCGGGGCGCTCGCCCCACTGATTTTATTTGAAGTACAGCCAGTAGCTCACTGCGAGCACTGCGATCAGCCACGGCAGATTGGCCAGCGCCGCTAAGGGGCCACCATTTTTCTGCTCGCGCTGGCGGGCGTCGAGTTTGGCTTGTTCGATGACTTTGTGCCGAGCCTCAATCTGGCCCAGATCAAAGCGGGGATCGCGCTCGCTCACTGGCGGGCAGTCCATTCGGCTGGGGTGAGGGTGGCACGCATCGACAGCGCGTGCAGCTCACCGGAATCCAGATACGATTTCAGACCATCATTGATCAGACGATGGCGGGCCAGCAGTTTAAGGCCCTCAAACTGGCTGGAAACGATGGTGGCATAGAAGTGATGGCCATCGCCCTCCACTTCGAGATGCTCACAGGGCAAGACTTGGCGGATCAGCGTCTGAACGTATTCTGGTGTCATAAGTATCTGTTTGGGTGCGCAATTTGCGAGGTTGCCGCCGCTTTGCAGCAGCGGCAGACCCGCATGATAGCCTTAGCGGCGGATTTTGTAGCCGGATTTTATCAAGGTCAGCGTGATTACGGTGAGGATTGCCAAAGTAAATCCGACAACCGCCAGCGATTGCCATGGGCTCACATCGGCTACGCCAAAGAAGCCATAGCGAAATCCGTCGATCATGTAAAACACCGGATTGAGGTGGGAAACGGCTTGCCAGAATGGCGGCAAGCTATGAATCGAATAAAACACGCCCGATAAAAAGGTCAGCGGCATGATCAGGAAATTCTGAAAGGCGGCCAGTTGATCGAACTTCTCCGCCCAGATTCCGGCGATGAGGCCCAGCATCGCCATCAGGCTGCAACCCAAAATCGCAAACACCAATACCCATGCTGGGTATGCGAATGGCGGCACCGCAAAAAATAGCGTAGCGAGCAATACCCCTAGGCCCACTACGATGCCACGCGCTGCGCCGGCGAGGGTGTAGGCCGCGAAAAATTCAAAATGCGAAATCGGCGGCAGTAACACATACACGATATTGCCGGTTATTTTGGATTGAATCAGGCTAGAGCTGGAGTTGGCAAAGGCATTTTGCAGCATGCTCATCATCATCAGGCCGGGAATCAGAAAGACGGTGTAGCGCACTCCCGGATACGGCTCGACATGGGCTTCGAGCACATGGGCAAAAATCAGCAAATACAAAAGCGCGGTAAGCACCGGCGCGGCAACGGTCTGAAAGGCCACCCGCCAGAAGCGCAGGATTTCTTTGTAAAACAGTGTGTAAAACCCGGTCATGCCTGCTCCGACTTAGGCGTGCATCATTTGCACAAAGATTTCTTCCAGATCGGGCTGGCTAATGGCCAGATCTTTGATGGTGATGTCGTGGGCGCGCAATTCGCGCAAGATCGCTTCCAGCCCATTGCAATCGGCCAGCTTCAGGGTAAAGCGGCTCTCTTGCTGCTTGAGCAGCAGCGGTTGCAAGCGTTCGGGCAGCGTAGCGGGTTTGAGCTTGAGCTCTACCGTCCGCGCCGCGCCGCGCCCGAGCATGGTGCTTTTATCTTCCAGCGCGATCAATTCGCCCCGTTTGAGCATGGCGATGCGATTACACAGGGTTTCGGCTTCTTCCAGATAATGGGTGGTCAGCACGATGGTGTGGCCCTGCGTATTGAGCCGCTGGATAAATTCCCACAAGGTTTGGCGAAGCTCGACATCCACCCCGGCGGTGGGCTCATCCAGAACAATCACCGGGGGTTTATGCACCAAAGCCTGAGCCACCATGACGCGGCGCTTCATACCCCCCGAGAGTGCGCGCATATTGGTATTGGCTTTTTCGCTTAAACCCAGATTGTGCAAAATTTCGTCAATCCAGTTGTCGTTATTGCGCAGGCCAAAATAGCCCGATTGAAAGACCAGCGATTCGCGCACAGTAAAGAAAGGATCGAACACCAGCTCTTGCGGCACGATGCCCACCGCGCGGCGGGCGGCGCGATAGTCGCTGGCGACGTCATGGCCCATGACGCGAGTTTGTCCGCGGCTGGCGCGGGTGAGGCCCCCTAAAATGGAAATCAGCGTGGTTTTTCCCGCGCCATTGGGGCCGAGCAAAGCAAAAAAATCGCCCTGCTCAACGCTGAAGCTCACTTCCTTGAGGGCGGTAAAGGCGCCGAAATCTTTGCCGACGTGGTTAAATTCTATGGCTTTCACTGCGCATCCTTGCTGGGTTCACTGGCGCTGGGGCTACTGCTGGGGGTGTCGCTTGCGGCTTCGGCCGCCACGCTGCTGCCGTGCTCGGCGTCGCTTCCCAACGGCAGCGGATAAGGTGGATTGCCATCGTGCACCTTGAACCAGCGCCGCTGCAAATAGGTGTCACGCACAAAACTATAGGGATCGAACTGCTCTTGCAGGGTGGCATCTAGCGGCAAAAGGCTGGCGCGCAGATCAATCACATAGGTGCTGTAATAGGCAATCTGGCCGGCCAGCGGGTCGATGTAGTCGATTGGCCCCCAGGCGAGGCGCAGCAGATTATCACTTGAATCACGCAGCGTGAGCGGGCCGTAGAATGGCACCATCAGATAGGGCCCGCTGGGCACACCCCAGTAGCCAAGCATCTGGCCAAAATCTTCGTTCTGTTTTTCGATAGGCAAATCGCTGGCCCAATCGATCAGGCCGCCCACACCCAGTGTGCTATTTAATACCACCCGGCCGGTACTCTTGGCCGCAGCGGTGCCTTTGGCTTGCAGCAGGGCGGCGGGTATGCCGAAGAGGTCATCCAGATTGCCAAAGAAATTACCTACCGCAGAGCGTAATGGCGGCGGTATATATTCGCTGTAGGCCTTGGCCACCGGGCGTACCAGATGTTGATCCAGCCCGCTGTTAAAGTCGTAAATCGGCCGATTGATGGATTCGAGCGGATCGTAGTTGTTTTGTGGCGTCGCGCAGGCGGTACACAGCAGGGCGGCCAGCAGAGTCAGTCGGCGCATAATGGAAAAAGCGCCGTAAGGCGCTGTCCGTGTGAGAGTCATACGGTTATTGTTGGTCGCTTAAACTTTGATTTGCAAGAGATCTTGCACGCCATAAACCCGAATCAGCTGACCAAGGGCGGCCGGGCTGCCCTGATAGCTTAGTTGCCGCTGCCGTGCCTGCGCCCGGCGCCGCCATTCCAGTAAGAGCGCCACGGCGCTGGAATCCAGCGTCGTAACGGCCTGTAGATCCAGTGTCAGATCACCTGCCGCCAGTAAGCCATCCAGCGCGCTGAGCAAGGCGGGTGTACTGGCGTGGGTGAGGGTGGCGGGCACTGGATACAGCTGCATCTTACTTGCCTTGCTTGGCAGCGTTATTACGGGCCGCTAATTGCTTGATCAGGCCGTCGATACCATCTTTGCGGATCACTGCGCCAAATTGATTCCGGTGGTTATTGATAAAGCTGATGCCATCGACGTTGATGTCGTACACCTTCCACTCATTGCCATTCTTTTCAAAGTTGAAATCGAGAGGAATAGGTTTCTGGCCTGGCAGGCTGACTTCGGTGCGCACGGTTTGTTCATCGGCATCATTGCCGGCGCGGGTGCCTTTGATATTGATTTGCGCGTTTTTGTAAACAGTAAGGGCGCTCAGGTAAGTGCGCACCAGCATGGCACGAAATTCGTTGGTGAGCGCTTCTTGTTGTGGCGTAGTCGCGCTTTTCCAGTATTGGCCCGTGGCCAGTGCGGTCATGCGTTTATAGTCGGCCAGCGGCGAGAGGCGTGCATCAACCAGGTCACGGGTTTTTGCTGGATCTTTGTCGTTCTTTTTGATGATTTCCAGCACGTCTTTGCTGGATGAGCGCACGATCTGCTCGGGGCTGTCGCTGGCGATGGCGCTATGGGCTACAAAACTCAGGCTCGCGGCCAGCAGCAGTTGTTTAACGAGTTTGATCATTCCTGTTTTTCCTTCTCTTTGTCGGCCTGGCTAAACAGGAAACGACTGATTAACTGCTCCAGCACAATCGCTGAAGAGGTGATTTTGAACGTATCCCCGGCTTTGAGGGTTTTCTCTTCGGCGCCGGAGGTAATGCCGATGTACTGCTCGCCCAAAAGGCCCGAAGTTAAAATTTCGGCTGAGCTATCGCGGCTAAATTGGTAGCGGCTATCGACATCCAAAGTGACTTTGGCGACATAGCGCTGTGGATCTAGGCTTATCTGGCTTACCCGGCCAACGACAACCCCGGCGCTTTTCACTGGCGCACGTACTTTCAGCCCGCCGATGTTTTCAAAATCAGCGGTTAGGCTGTAGGTGCTGCCGGTGGGTAAGTTGCCTTGGCTGCTGACCTTGAGTGCCAAGAACATCAGCGCCGCCATACCGGCCAGGACAAATAGCCCGACCCAAAAATCGATCATGCCACGTTTCATTTACACTCCCCGAAACATAAAGGCGGTCAGAATAAAATCAAGAGCCAGAATCACCAGCGCACTAGTGACCACGGTGCGGGTGGTGGCCGTCGAGATGCCTTCGGCAGTCGGGGGCGCATCATACCCTTCAAAGACGGCGATCAGTGAGACAGCAAAGCCGAAAAACAGGCTTTTGATGACTCCATTCATGACATCCAAGCGAAAATCTACCGCACCCTGCATTTGCGACCAGAAGCTACCTTCATCCAAACCCAGCAGCTGCACTCCAATCAGGTAGCCGCCAAATATCCCCATGGCGCTAAACATGGCCGCCAGTAAAGGCATGGAGATCACGCCCCCCCAGAATTTCGGCGCCACCACGCGGGCGATGGGGTTGACCGCCATCATTTCCATCGCTGCTAGCTGTTCGGTGGCTTTCATTAGGCCGATTTCGGCCGTGATCGCGCTACCGGCGCGGCTAGCAAACAGCAGCCCCGCCACCACTGGGCCCAGCTCGCGCACCAGTGACAGCGCCACCAAAATCCCCAGTGAGCTGGCAGCGCCAAAGCGTTGCAAGGTGTCATAGCCCTGAAGCGCCAGTACCATGCCCACAAACAGGCCCGACACCACAATAATCAACACCGAAAGCACACCGGCAAACCAGATTTCACGCAGGGTGAGCTGTGGGCGTAGCAATGCGGTGGCCGAGTGGCGCAAAATCGCCAGCTGGAAACGGGCGGCAAAGCCCAGTTTGATCAGCGTATTGGTGACTGGCTGCCCTAGGCGCGAAACCAGGTCGAATAGTAGCTTCATGCCTGCACCCCCAAAGCTTGGGCGTAGGGTGGCGCCGGCTTATGAAAGGGCAAGGGGCCATCGGGCTGCGCATTGATAAATTGCTGCACAAATGGATGAGTTGAGGCGCGTACGGCGGCCGGCGTGCCTTGGGCTACCAGCTGGCCCTGGTCAAGAAAGTACACATAATCGACAATCGCCAACGATTCGGCGACATCGTGGGTGACCACGATCGACGCCGTACCCAGAGCATCATTGAGCTCGCGAATGAGCTGCCCCACGGTAGCAAGCGAAATGGGGTCAAGACCCGTGAAGGGCTCGTCATAAAGCATGACTTGCGGATCAAGTGCGATGGCACGCGCTAACGCCACCCGCCGCGCCATGCCGCCGGATAAGGCCTGTGGCATCCAGTCGGCGGTGCCGCGTAGCCCCACCGCGTGGAGCTTCATCAGCACCAGATCACGAATCATGGATTCGGGCAGCTGCGTGCGTTCGCGCAGCGGGAAAGCCACATTGTCGAAGACCGACAAATCAGTAAACAACGCCCCGAATTGAAACAGCATGCCCAGCTTGCGGCGGAGCTGATACAGCTCGCCCTCATTCAGGCGACCGACCTCGATGCCATCCACAAGCACCCGACCATGCTGGGCGCGCAGCTGCCCGCCGATCAATTTAAGCAGCGTCGTTTTACCTGAGCCCGAGCCACCCATGATGGCGACCAGCTGGCCGGCTTCGATCTGTAGCGAGACATCGCGCAAGATCGGTGTGTCGTCATAAGCAAAGCTGACGTTTTCGAATTCAATCAGTGGCATAGCTGCAATTTTACGGTAAGGCATTCAGGGATACCAAGCGGTAGTTTGTTGCTAATTGTTCTTGATCGCACCCAGAGTGGGGTAAATCGCGCCGAAAGTGGAAAATTCACATTCTTGACGGAGCGATTCTTACTGTGAGCTGGCATTTGCAATGGGGTTTCCTAGAATAAGGCTATTCCTTTTCAGACTGGATTTCGCATGCGACAGCTGGCGTTGGCGATCGGTATTGGGCTACTAGCGGGGTGCGCAGGCACCACTGGCTTATCTCCCGTCGCAGGCCGGCATTTACAGGCCTCGGCCGTCGCGGCCAGCGATGAGATCCCGGCGCCGGTTAAAGTGATCCCCTACCTGCCACAGCCCGCGGCCAGTGCGCCTTTGGAAACCTACAGCGTGGTAGTGAGCCAGCTGCCCGTGCATAACCTTTTATTTGCGCTGGCTCGCGACGCGCGGATTAACGTTGATGTGCATCCAGAAGTGCAAGGGGTGGTGACTCTCAATGCCATCAACCAAACCCTGCCGCAGATCCTGACCCGAATTGCCCGCCAAGTGGATATTCATTGGCGTTTTGAGCAGGGCGTGCTCACGGTGATGCCTGATCGACCTTATCTGCAAACCTACAAAGTCGATTACTTCAATCTCTCGCGCAATATGAAGGCCAATGTGGCGATTCTGAATTCGGTAACCACGGGCGGCCAAACTGGGACAAATAGTCGTGGCAATAGCTCAACTACCAGCATTGACAGCGAAAACCCACATCAGTTCTGGAAAAGACTAGAAACCAATCTAAAAGAAATGCTTGGCATTCGTGATGGTGCTCCGACTAGCACATCCCTGACCCAGCCGGTGTTAGCCAATGTGGCCACCCAGCTTAATCAAACCTTGAGCCAGAAAACTACCGATACCAAAACCGCCGTGGCGCTGACCGAGGCGCTGAGCAAAGCCGAGAAAAACGCTGCCGATGCCGGTAAAAGCCGCGCCGAGCAAGCCAACGCCACTACAGTGGTCGGGGCGACGACGGTGAATATTCCGGCCAATCAGGTGATTATGAATCCGGAAAGCGGCACCATCAGTGTGCGCGCCACCCACAAAGATCAGCAAAAAGTCGCCGAGTTTCTGGCCATGGTGCAGGCCTCGGCCCAGCGGCAAGTGATGATCGAAGCCACCATCGTGGAGGTGGCGCTGGGTGACCAATATCAGGCCGGAGTAGATTGGAGCCGTATCGCTTCCGGCTCGGGCTGGTCGCTGGGGCAAAGTCTGGTTGGCGCCAATCTGGGCGCGGCTCCGATGACTTACCTGAGCTACAAGGGCAGCAACTTTACCGCCACACTTAAATTACTGGAGCAGTTTGGCCGCACCCGCGTGCTATCCAGCCCCAAGGTCATTGCGCTGAATAATCAGACCGCAGTGATGAAAGTGGTCGAAGAGCAGGTGTATTTTACGCTGCAACTTGAAGAAGATAAAAACACCGACGGTGTGGTCACTGGCCGCACCTACACCTCCACCCTGCATACCGTGCCGGTGGGCCTAGTGATGCAGGTGACGCCGCAGGTAGCGGAAACCGGGCTCATTTCGATGAATGTGCGCCCCACAATCACCAATATCAGTAGCTATGTTGAAGACCCCGCCGTGGCTCTGATCAGCCGTAATTCGGATCGCCCAGTGCAAAGCCTCGTGCCGGTTTTGCAGGTGCGCGAGTTTGATTCCACCTTGAAAATCGCCAGCGGCCAGTCGGCCGTGCTCGGCGGCTTAATTCAAGACAAATTAGTCACCAGTCGGCAGGGGGTGCCAGGCCTGTCGCGTGTGCCGGTGCTGGGCGATGCCTTTAGCTATCGCGATGATAAGGTCAGCAAGATTGAGCTAGTGGTGTTTTTGCGCCCGATTGTGGTGCGCGAGCAAGGGCTTGCAGCCGAGCAGGCCAGTGATCAGCGTTTTTTGCCGGGGGACGATTTTTTTCAGCGTAGCAGTGATCAAGAGCTATCGGCCTTTCAGGGCGGGCTAGTGCCATTGCCGGCCAAAGCGAGAGCGCAATGAGCGGCTCGTATTTGCAGGCGCTTAAAGACGCCGCGCGGCTGCGAGAACAAGGCGATGCTGCGCCCGAAAAGACTGAGCCGCCACTGGAGCTGGAGTTTGAAACGCCTGCTGCTGATTTAAATGCGGATTCAGCCGCTAACGCCACCGCCGAGCCCACGCCCCCAGCGGCAACAGAACTGGAGTCGCAGACGTCGTGGCCCACTTTGGATTGGGAAAGCGGCCCGCCAACGGCCACAGCCACATCTGCGCTCATCGATGTGTGCGCAAGCAATGCGGAATCTGGACATGCATTGCCAGTCGATATCGGTACTGAGCAGCCTTCGTCTATAGATACTCCGCTAAGTTTAGCGGCCGACGCAACGACTGAGGATGCGGAACCCAATCGCGAGCCCGCCACGGTTCGGCAAACATTACTAGCCGAGGCGGGCTTAATCGAGGCTGAGTTGCCGCAGCAGGAAACGATGGCCAGTGATCAGCTCGCGGCAGAGGTGATTGTGCCCCCGGCGGTTGAGGTAGCTGCGCCTGCCCCGCGAGCGCCTGACAGTACCGCGCAAGCAGCAACGGTTGTGAATGTTCCCCCTGCGCCCGATACCACCAGCACTTCGCCGCCTGCCACTAGCTGGTGGGCCGGCCAAACTCGTAGCCAATCGCGTGGCTTATTGCCCTGGCTGGCGCTTGGCGGCACGGTTTTTTTGCTGGGCATGGCCGCGTGGTTGGGCTGGGAATATCAGCAGCTCACGCGCAGTAGCGATGCACCTGCCCGCGTCATCGCCAGTGCGCCGGCTTCGGCGGTGGCGACGGCTGACCCCGGCGCCGAGGTGGCGGCCATTCTGGCGCAGTCGCAACCAGATGCATCCAATATGGCTACAGGGTATTCGTCTGAACCCAAAGAGAATATTGATTCTGCTGGCAATACCCAGGATGTAAAAGAGCCGGCTGCCGCCCCTGTGCCAAAGCTGCCAGCAACCTTCGCGCCACCCGAGGTACGGTTTGTGCGCACCGTGGCCAGTGCGCCCAGCACAGTTCAGGCGGCCTATCAGGCGTATCAGCGGGGAGATTTAGCGCTGGCAGAGCGGCAATATCGGGCGGTGTTGCAGAGCGAACCGCGCCAGCGCGATGCCTTGCTGGGCTTGGCCGCGATTTATTTGCGCCGGGATGATACCCCCGCCGCGCTAGGGGTTTACCAGCATTTGCTCGCGCTGAATCCGCAAGATGCGCCGGTGCAACAAGCTGTGCGCAGCTTGCAGGCTGCGGGTGGTAATGAAGCCATGGCGGCGCAAAGCACTCAGCAAGGTGGTGAGTTCAGCAACCCGCTCGCCCAAGCGCAGTTTCATGCGCAGCGAGGGGAATGGGCGGCAGCGCAGGCGCTGTATTTTTCGGCTTGGCAGGCTGACCCCAGTCAGCCCGATCTGGCGTTTAATTTGGCGGTGAGTTTGGATCAGCTAGGGCAGCGCAAGCTGGCAGCCGAGTTTTATCAGCAAGCCTTGCAGCTGGCGCAGCAGCGGCCAGCGCAGTTTGCCAGTGCGGCCGCCGAGGCTCGGCTGGCGCAATTGCGATTGGCGGGCTACTGATGAGCAATACCAAGAAAACTCTGCCCCTCGGCGCACTGCTGGTTGAAAAAGGGCTGCTCACAGAAGACCAGCTGCGCATTGCGCTGTTGGAGCAACGGCGCTCGGGAACCCCGCTGGGTAAGCTACTGGTGGCGCTGGGCTTTGTTTCGGAAGGGGTGCTGCGCGAAGCGCTATCGGAAAATCTCGGTCACCACAGCATTGATCTGAGCCGCACCGTGGCGGATTTGCAGGCGATCCGGCTGATACCCAAAGAGCTGGCCAAACGCTTGTTGGCTTTACCGGTGGGGCTGGATAGCGCGGCGGCAGTGCTTACCGTGGCGATGGTGGATCCGAATAATCTGGTGGCGCTGGATCAGCTGCGGCTGCAGACCCGAGATCAATATCGGATCGAAGCGCTGCTGGCAGCCGAGTCGGATATCGTCAGGGCGATTGACCAATATTATGGTTTCGAGCTCTCGATTGATGGCATTTTGCACGAAATCGAAACGGGCGAAATTGATTACGGCAGCCTCGCGCAGGCCGAGGCTGAATACAGCCAGCCGGTGGTGCGCCTGATTGATGCGCTCTTGGCCGATGCGGTGAATCGGGGTGCCTCAGATTTGCATTTCGAGCCCGAGCCTTCGTTTGTGCGGATCCGCTACCGCATTGATGGGGTCTTGCGGCAAATCCGCGCGCTGCATAAAACCTATTGGCCGGCGATGGTGGTGCGGCTGAAAGTGCTCTCGGGGATGAATATCGCCGAAACCCGGGCGCCACAAGACGGCCGAATTTCGCTCACCCTGTCGGGCCGTAGCCTGGATTTTCGGGTGTCGGCGCAGCCGACTAGCTGGGGTGAAAATCTGGTGCTGCGGATTTTGGATCGGCAAAAAGGCCTGGTGCCGCTGGATAAGCTTGGCTTGAGCCGGAGCAACCTTGATCTATTGCGGCTGATGATTGCGCGCCCGGAGGGGATCATTTTGGTCACCGGCCCCACCGGCTCGGGCAAAACCACCACCCTGTATTCGATTTTGAATCACATTAATTCGGTGGCGGTGAACATCATGACGCTGGAAGACCCAGTGGAATATCCGCTGCCCATGATCCGGCAAACCTCGGTGAATGAAGTGAGCAAGCTGGATTTTGCCAACGGCATCCGCGCCATGATGCGGCAAGACCCGGATGTAATCCTGATTGGCGAGATTCGTGACCGGGATACGGCCGAAATGGCGTTTCGTGCCGCGATGACCGGGCATCAGGTGTATTCCACCCTGCATACCAGCTCGGCAGTCGGCGCCTTGCCGCGGCTGCTGGATATCGGCGTGCTACCCGACGTACTCACCGGCAATATCATCGGCATTATTGCCCAGCGCCTAGTGCGTACTCTGTGCTCGCACTGCAAACAAGCCTATCAGCCCGATGCGTTCGAACAGCGTTTGCTCGGTATCCGCCAGCCCCAAACCATTTATCGCGCAGTGGGTTGTCCGCAATGTGAGCATCAGGGCTATCGCGGGCGCACCACGGTGATGGAGTTGCTGCGCCTGGATGGTGAGCTCGATGAGCTCATTGCCCGCCGTGCTTCGCAGCGCGAAGTCCGGCAATTAGCCTTGCGCAAAGGCTTTGTGCCGCTGGCCGATGATGCCTGCCGCAAAGTCTTGGCCGGGGAAACCGCGCTGGAAGAAATCGCAAGGGTGATTGACCTAACTGAGCGGGTGAGCTGATGCAGTTTCGCTATCGGGCCGCCGAAGCGGGCGGACGCATTCGGGAAGGGGAGATGGCCGCTACCAATGTGGCCGACTTGGAAATCCGCCTGGCGCGCCTGCAGCTCACCTTAATTGAGGCGCGGGCGGCCCCGCAGCGCTGGTGGGGCGCCCGGCGGATTCATCGCCGTGAGCTGATTCAATTTTGTTTTCATCTGGAGCAACTGACCCGCGCTGGTGTGCCGCTACTGGAAGGCCTGGTTGATTTGCGCGATAGCGTGGATCAGCCGCAAATGCGCGAAATTGCGGCCAATCTGATTGAAGATATCGAAGGCGGGCAGCAGTTATCCCAAGCCATGGCCGCGCATCCACAGGTGTTTGATCAGGTGTTTGTGAGCCTGATCCGTGCCGGCGAAGCCAGCGGTGAGCTACCTACGGTGCTGGGTAAGTTAGCCGAGGCAATTAAATGGCAGGATGAATTGGTCTCGCGCATGCGCCGGATTGTGATGTATCCGGCGTTTGTCGGGGTGTTGGTGTTTGCGGTGGTGTGTTTTTTGCTGATTTATCTGGTGCCGCAGCTAGTGGCATTTATCACTGCGATGAAGCAGACCTTGCCGTTCAGTACCCAGCTACTGCTGTGGCTCTCTACCCTGTTTGCCAATGCCTGGTGGGCAATTATTGGTCTGCCTGTGGCGCTGGTGCTGTTAGGCCGCTGGCGCTATCAGCAGGATGAGGCTTTTCAAATGCAGGCCGATGGCTATCTGCTGCGCCTGCCGGTGTTGGGGCCGATTGTGAAAAAAATCGTGCTGGCGCGCTTTGCCGGCTTTTTTGGTTTGCTCTACGGCGCCGGGCTGCCCATTTTGGAATGTTTGCAGATTTGCGAGGGCATTATGGGTAATCGGGTGCTCTCCGCTGCAGTCGCGCAGGCGGGGCAACAAATTCGCGAGGGGCAGGGCGTGAGTGCCAGCTTTGCCCAGGTGGGGCTGTTTCCGGCGCTGGTGCTGCGTATGCTGCGGATCGGCGAAAACACCGGCCAGCTCGATGGGGCGCTGGCCAATGTGGCGTATTTTTATGATCGCGATATCAAAGAGGCAATTGAGCGCGTGCAAGCACTGGTTGAGCCCACGATGACCGTGATTTTAGGGCTGCTATTGGCCTGGATTATGTCGGCGGTGCTCGGGCCGATTTTCGATACCATCAGTCAATTGCGATGAAAACGCTGATTCTCTTACTGACCCAGGATCGCCTCGCGGTGTATGCCGAGCCCGCGGCACCCAGCTTGCTGGCCGAATTTGGGCTGGATGACGCTGGCCAGCAGGCCTGGGCTGCTTGGCTGGCGGCGCGCGGGCCATATCGCTGCTTTGTACTTACTGATCTGGTGGAAGAAGATGTGCTGCAAGAGGAGATCCCGCGGCTGGGCGGGCGGGATCGGCAAGCACTCTTGCAGCGGCGCCTGGCACAGCAATTTCGCGCCACTGCCTATCGGCAGGCGCGGCTACTGCGCCGCGGCCGGCGCGGCGAGCCCGATCGGGTGCAGCTCGCGGCCTTGCTCAATGGTGAACTACTGGAGCGGGTGATGGCGCCCTTACTGACGCGGCAATGGCCGGTAGTCGGGGTGTATTCGCTGGCGCTGCTCACGCAAGCCTTGCTGGAACGGATACCGCAGCATCCGCCGCAGGTGTTGGTGATGAGTAGTTTGCGCCCCGGGCAATGGCGGCAAAGCTTTTTTACCCATGAGGGGCTGCGCTTTAGCCGGCTGGCGATCTTTAATGCCAGCCACGCAAGCCAGCCGGATGAGCAATTACATGATCTAGCCAGCGAATTACACCGTGCGCGGCAATATCTGAGCACTTTGCGGCTGGTAGGGCGCGATGTGCGCTTACCCGTGTGGCTACTGGTTGATGGCCCTCAGCTGGCCGCGATGGGTGGCTTGTCGGCGGCCCTGGGCGAGGAAGCTGGCGCGTTTGATTTGCAGCTGCAAACGCCGCAGGGCGAGCTGGCGCAGCGCCTGCGGCTACCCGTGCACAGCGAGCACTGGCTAGAGTCGCTGCTACGCCTACTGGTGAGTGGCAAGCTGGCCAATCAGTATGCTCCCGCTGCGGTGCTGAAATACGATTGGTTGTACCGCTTAGGGCGGCACTTGTATCAGTGGGCGGTGGTGTTGGTGTTGCTGGCCGCGGGGCTGGCCGCCATAAGCTGGTGGCAGGCTACCCAATTGCAGCAGCAGCTGGGTTTGGCTGAGCAGCGTTGGCAACATCTGCAGCGTGAGGAGCGTGAATACAGTCAACGCCTGCATGGTGCGGCGGCCAGTGCACCCTTGCGCTTGCAGACCATGGCCCGCTTTACCGAGCAGCATTTGCAGGCAGCGCCCGATCCGGAGCGCACGCTGCAGGCGGTGAGCCAGGTACTGCTGGGTTTGCCGGGTTTAACGCTGGATGAAGTGCAGTGGCAAACGCTGGCCCCGGCTGTGCTTGCCGATGCCGCGGCGAATGGTGCGGTGCCAGCCGAGCCGCAGGTGGCCGATCCGCAGGCGCAGCCCAATCCATGGCTGGCGCAGCAGCTCACCTTGCGCGGGCGGGTGGCCGATCGGCAGGCGCACCGACAATCTTTGCAGCAAGTGCGGGCGCTCCAAGAAGCGTTGCAACACGATCTGGCCGCTGTGCAGATTAGCGTGGTGCAATGGCCGCTGGATATCCGCTCTAAGGCGAGTATCCAGCCACAACTTAATCAGGTGGCCGATTCCAGAGCAATACCCGCCGATTTTGTGCTGCAACTTAATTGGCCTACCCCGGAGTTAACCCATGAGTGATGCTATTTGGTCGCAGCTCAGACGCAGTGATTACGCGCTGATACGCCGCCCAGTGCTGTGGTTTGGCACCGCGCTACTGATGGCGGGCGTGTTATTGCTGGTGGGGCAAGGCTATGTGTGGTTAAGCCAGAGCGAGCTGGATGCGCAGCAGCAACGACTGCGCGCGCAAGTGGCCAGCACCGAAGCGGCTAAATTGGCGTGGGATGCCGTACAGCGGCATCAGTCATTAGCCAGTCAGCTGCAGCGCCGCGGTGTATTGGGCGCGGAAAATCGTCTGGCTTGGGTCGAGCAACTGGCCGCACTGGCGCGCGTGCACCCGGAGTGGCAGCTGAGCTACAGCCTTAATCCGCGTCGGCTGAAAGAAGGGGCTACGCCCGAGCAGGGGCTGGCGCTGTATGCCAGTGAGCTGCACCTGCAGTGGCAGGCCGGCTCCGAGTGGGATTTTTCTACCCTGCATGCCCAGTTGCGGCAATTGCCGGGGCAGGCTGTGGCGCGTGAATGCCTGTGGCAGCGCGTGCCGGCTCAGGCGCTGCCGCTGCGGCTGGATTGCCGCTACGATGTACTCACCATGCATGATGCGGAGGCGCCATGAAGCGATTGGCTCTGGCGGTGTGTGCCGTGTTGCTGGCGCTTAGCCCGCTGGGGCTGGCGGCCGATTCCTGGGGGCGGCTGTTTTTTAATCCGCACGAACGCGCCCAGCAGCTCACCACCGAGCGCAGTGCCGCAGCAGCACCGGCTGACGCCACGCCCGCTCCGCTGCGCTACGATGGCCAGCTCAAAGGCCCACGCCGCCAGGTGCATTGGGTCAATGGGGTTGAGGCAACGCCGCCGGCCGGCTTGCGCCCCGGGCAGCAACAGCCTTAGCCGCAAAGTCCCGCGCACTTGTACCGTGCACGCAGGTTGGAACGGGGTAATTTTCAGCCCGCTGCCGTGCGCATACTGTTACAGGCCAGCTTGCGAAAGCGCGTAAAATGGCGGCACTCGCCGGTGCGAGATTGGCCTTGAGGTGTGTGGGTGAGCGCTGCCCGTTTAAGATCGAATATTCTGGCTCTGTATCTGGTACAGGGCCTCAATTACGTCGTGTCCTTCGTGACCTTCCCTTTTCTGCTGGTGCAGCTGGGAAGCGAAGGCTTTGGCGTGATGAACTTTGCCTTTGCCTGCGTGCAATATGGCGTGTTGCTGACCGACTTTGGCTTTAATCTCTCGGCGGTGCGCGAAGTCGCGCAAGCGCGGCATGATCCGCAGGCGGCGGCGCGGATTTTCTGGCGAGTTACCTGGGCCAAGCTGCTGTTGATGCTGGCCTCGTGCGTGCTTTTGTTCGCCCTCACGTTGGGGCTGGATAGCTGGCGCGCCCATGCCGAGGTGTTTTTCTGGAGCCAGCTGTATGTGGCGAGCGCGGTGCTGTTCCCGCTCTGGTATTTCCAAGGTTTTGAAAAGCTGCAGCTGGCTTCTGGCTTGATGGTGTTGGCCCGCGCGCTAACGCTGGGCTTTTTGCTGTATTGGGTCAATAGCCCTGACGATGTGGCGCTGGCTGTGATTTTGCAGGCCACACCGCAAATGCTGGCGGGTTTGCTGTGGTGGGCTACCGGGTGGGGTATTGCTCGCCCCGCTTTGCAAATTGTGCCCTTGAGCGAGATACGTCAGGTATTAAAGCTGAGCTGGCCGTTTTTTCTCTCGGCAGTGTCTACTAGCCTCTACACCACTTCAACCACCGTATTGCTGGGAATGTTTGCCGCGCCGCTGCAGGTGGGTTTATTCGCCGCCGCTAGCAAGCTGGTGTATATCGCGCAGGGGTTGATTGGCCCGTTTGTGCAGGGCATGTATCCGCGCATCGCCCAGCTGGCCGCGCATGAGCCGCCAGCGGCGCTGCGGCTGATACGCAAATCGCTGTGGGTGCAAGGCGGCGTTGGGGTGGCGATGACGCTGGCGCTGGCGCTGTTTTTGCCGCTGTTTACCCCGCTAGCGCAAGAGTGGCTCGGCGCGCAATCGGGCCTCACCCGCGCCCTAGTGGCGCTGGGCGACTCGCAACTGATCATGTGGTGGTTTGCTCCGGTGGTGCTATTAGGGGCGGTGTCGCTGGTGTTTGGTCAGCAAACCTTATTGGTGTTTGGTGAAGAGCGCTACTTTAGCCGTGTACTGATTGCTGCCGGGGTGCTGAATGTGGCGCTGATGTGCGCGCTGGTGCCCGGTGCGACGCAAGCCGGCTTGCGGGCGGCGCAGTCGGTGTTGTTGGTCGAAGGCTTTATCACCCTGGCCTTTTTTTGGCGGGCGCGGCAAGTGATGGCTCACGTGCGCCAAGCTGCCGTGGTAGAGGGGCAAGCATGAATCCGCTGGTGTCTTTTGTATTGCCGTGTTTTAACTCGGCAGAGTATCTGCAGCAAACCATTGATAGTATTGCTGTGCAGACTTATACCCACTGGGAGTGTGTAGCTATTGATGATGGCTCTAGCGATGCCACCCTAGCGATTTTGCTGGCGGCCGCTGAGCGCGATAGCCGTTTTCGGGTGATTACCCGCGAAAATCGTGGCCTGATTGCCAGCTTGAACGAGGGGATTGCCGCCGCGCGCGGGGAATGGATTGCCCGCATTGATGCGGATGATCTGTGCCGGCCAGAGCGGCTGGCGGTGCAGCTGGGCTATTGCGCGCAGTGGCAGCTAGATGTGTGCGGCAGCTGGGTTGGCTTTATTGGCGAGCGGCGCGGCGAGTGGCATACGCCCGTGACCGATGCGCAGATCCGTTTGGCTTTGCTGTTTAACACCCCGCTGGCTCACCCAAGTATTTTGGCGCGCACGAGCTTATTGAAAGCGCATCCATACCCAGCCGATGCGCCGCATGCCGAAGACTATGCCCTGTGGTGCCAGCTTGCCCGGCAGCCCAGCGTGCGCTTTGGCAATGTACCGCAAGTGCTGCTGCAGTATCGCACCCATCGTGGGCAAGTCACGCAGGCCAAAAAAGCCGCCTTGCTGATTACCGCGCAGCGTGTGCGCGAAGACTACGCTGGCCATGCCCTACCGCTGGCTTTGCAGCCACTGGCCGCCGAGTTTGCCAAGCTGGCCGAACCGAGCCGTTTACTGAATCATGCCGAATGGCGCTGGATGTGCGATTTCTTCCGCCAGCTGCTGGCCTTACGCCCAGAAAGCCGTGGCGCTTTGGGCGAATGGTGGCTGGATACGCTGCAGCGTAGCCGCGGGGTGAGCCTGCTGGATGCGCCAGCGGTACTGCGGCTGGCATTGCAGATGCCGCCGCCGCAAGCCGAACGCCCACGCGTGCTGAAGCAAGCCGCGCGCTTAGTGATGTCCGACCGGCTGTGGCAGGTGCTAAAAAATGGCTAAACCACGCGTTGCGATTTTGCTGCGAGATCTTGGCCTTGGTGGCGTTGAGCGTTGCGCCGTGCTGGTGGGCGAGGGGCTGTGCGCCTTGGGCTTTGAGGTGACGCTGGTGTTGCTCGGTGGCAGTAGCAATTTATGGCGCGAGCGGATTAAGCAGGTCAAGGTGGTTGATGTTTCCACCCAATGGCAGCCTCTGCGCCCGCAGACGTGGTGGCGGGGTTGGCGCGCGGTGCGGCAGATTGTGCGTGAGCACGATGTGGTGCTGGCCGGCTCTTTTTTGCTGCCGCTGTATATGGCCTACGCCGCCAGCTTTGGTTTGGGCAAGCGGGTGATTGGCTGGGTGCATGGCCCGCTGTTTGAATTGGATCAGTTCGCGCGGATGAACCCGGTGCACCGGCATGCCTGCCAGTGGGTGTATCGCCGCCTGGCGGAGTTGGTGTTTGTGTCTGAGCATGCGCGTAACTCATTGGCCCGCTGGTTGGAAATGCCGCCGCGCGCCGGCTGGCAGGTCTTGCCCAATTTTGTCGATGCTGAGCAAGACTGGCCGCGCTGGCAAGCACGGGCGCCAGGTGCGCCGCTGCGGCTATTGTTTGTGGGCCGCATTGCCGAAGAAAAACAGCCGCAGCTGTGGCTAGATACCCTGAGCGCCCTCAATCTGCGTGGCATCGCCGCCACGCTGACCATTGTTGGCGACGGCCCATTGCAAGCCGAGCTGGCGGCACAGGTGGCCGAACGTCAGCTCGGGGCGCAGATTCATTTTGCCGGGCGCCAGGCCGATGTCGCTGCTTATCTGGCGCAGGCCGATGTGCTGCTGCTGACTTCCAGTTTTGAGGGTTGTCCGCTGGTGGTGCTCGAAGCCATGCCGATGGGGGTGCTGGTGGCCAGTACCAATGCCGGCGGCGTGTACGAGCTATTTGGCGATCGGCGCAGTGATTTTGTGGTGCCCGACGCCACGGGCGCTGCGCTGGCCGAGTTGATCGAGCGCCAGCAAGAGCGGGCGCTGGTCTTGCAAAATTTCCTGTTTAAACGGGCGCAGCACTATGCCCAAAGCCAGATTTTGGCCCGCTGGGCCAGTTTGCTGGCCAGTACGAGAACCTCGCAATGAATCGTGTGGCCTTACTGATTCCGCATTTTAATAATCCGGCCGGCCTCTGTGCCTCCTTGGCCTCGATTGGGCCGGATGAAGCGCTGGATGTGGTGATCGTGGATGATGGCAGCACCCGTGCGCCGCTGGATGAAGCTGCCGCGCGTGCGGCATTTCGCGCGCAGGGCGAGCTGAAGTTTTACTATTTGCCGCATAATTGCGGCATTGAATATGCGCTGAATACCGGGCTGGAAGCCATGCTGGCTGCCGGCTATGAATATGGCGCCCGGCTTGATTGCGATGATGTAGTTGCGCCCGATCGCTTTGCCAAGCAAGCGGCGTTTCTGGATGCGCAGCCCGCGGTGTATCTAGTCGGCAGCGCGGTGACTTTTTTTGATGCCAGCGGTGATCGCTTTACCATTCATCAGCCGCAAAGCCATGCCCAGATCGTGCGGCAAATGCATGATGACAATGCCTTCACCCATCCGACCGTGATGTTTCGCATGGCGGGTGTGCGCGAGCTGGGCCTGTATCCCACCGACTGCAAGGCGGCGGAAGATTTTGCCTGGTTCTGGCAGTTTGTAGCCCGCTATCAAACGGCCAATTTGCCCGAAGTGCTGACCCGCAGCGAATACAACGATGCCGGTATTTCGATGAGCAAACGCCGCTTGCAACAAGGCCAGCGGCTGAAATTGCTGTGGCGGTATTTCGACTGGCAGCCGCGCTCGGCACTGAAGCTGGCCAAGGCCGGCGCCTCGTATCTGCTGCCTTTAACTGTGGCGCGGCGACTGAAACGCTTGTTGGGAATGGGGAAATGGAATTGACCATCCGGGCGGCAACGGCCGCCGATGCTGCGGCCATCACGGCTGTATTGCAAGCGGCCTTTGCCCAGCATCCGCATAGCCAAAATCAGGAATATCGACTGGTGGAGGCCTTGCGCGCGCAGGGCGGCCTGAGCGTGGCGCTGTGTGCCTGGCAGGGTGAGCAACTGTGCGGGCTGGTGTGTGCCTCGCCAGTGCAGTTGCCGATGAGCGCTGAGGGCTGGTACTGCATTGCGCCGTTGGCCGTACTGCCGGCGCTGCAAGGGCAAGGCATTGGCCAGCAGTTGATGCAGGCCGTGTTGCATAAATTGCAAGCCATGGGGGCGGCAGGCTGTGTGCTGGTGGGCGAGCCTGGCTACTATCAGCGCTTTGGTTTTAGCGCCGACCCGGCCCTGACTTCGGCTGGGATTCCGCCCGAGTATGTGCTCTCGCGCGCCTTTGGCTCGCAACAGGCGCAAGGCGAAATTATTTACCACCCGGCGTTTGCCGTGCTGGAAAGCTAATGGACGAACAGATTAAACCGTCGCAGCCGGTCTTGCTGCTGATCCCGCATTACAACAATCCGGCTGGCCTGGCCCAATCGCTGGCCAGCATCGGGCCCAATGAGCCTTGCGATGTGTTGGTGGTGGATGATGGCAGTGTTAAAGCGCCGCTAGACCGCGCAGTAGCGCAGGCAGCATTTACCGGTCAAGGTACTTTACGCATTTTATCCCTCGCGCAAAACAAGGGAATTGAAGGGGCGCTGAATGCCGGCCTGCAGTGGGCCAAGGCGCGTGGCTATGTGTGGATAGCGCGGCTGGATTGTGGTGATTGCAATGTATCTGATCGCATCGCTCGCCAGCTCTCGTTTGTAGAGCAACACCCCGGGGTGGTATTGGTGGGCGGCGCCGCTAGCTTCGTCGATCAGGCGGGGGTTGAGCAGTTTGTGTTACGCCATCCGTGCGCTCATGCCGAGATTTTGCGCTACATGAAGAAAAACTCGGCCTACATTCACCCTAGCGTGCTGTTTCAGTTAAGTGCCGCCGAGGCGGTGGGCTGGTATCCGCTGGATGTGCCGGCGGCTGAAGATTACGCGCTGTTTTGGGCACTGGCACGGCAGTACCAGGTGGCCAATTTACCGGATGTTTTAATTCGCTATGAACTCGACCCGAACGGTATTTCGCTGGGCAAGCGGCGCATTCAGCTGCAGTCGAGATTAAAACTGCAGCGGCGCTATTTTGATGGCAGCCCGGCCGCACTGACGGGCATCGCCCGCACGCTGGCGCTACTGGCCTTACCGTATGAGCTGGCCTTTAAGCTCAAAGCCCGTTTGCGCCGCGCACCGCGGCCTGCGGCGGAGGATACGCAATGAGCCGGATCGTGCATGTGGTTGAATCTTTTGGGGCCGGGACGCTGTCGATGGTGTCGGCCATGGCCAACCAGCAAGCGGCTGATGGGCATGCAGTGACGGTGATCCATTCGGTGCGCGAAGAAACGCCGGCCAATTGGCGCGCGCTATTTGCCAGTGCGGTGGCCTGTATTCATCTGCCGATGCAGCGCGCAATTCATCCGCTGAATGATTTTCGGGCCGGACGGGCGCTGTATCGCTGGCTGCGTGATTTGCAGCCCGAGGTCGTCCATCTGCATTCAAGCAAGGCTGGCGCGATTGGCCGACTGGTGAGCCTCTTGTGGGCCGAGCCGGGTGGGCCGCGCTGGTTTTTCTCGCCGCATGGTTTGTCGTTTTTGCAGCGGGCCGAAGGCCGCCTGAAAAATAGTATTTTTCTGGGGATTGAGAAAATCCTAGCTGGGGTGCCGGTGACGTTTCTGGCGTGCTCGCCCTCCGAAGCAGAGGAAATCCGCACCCACCTTAGCCCGAATGTACGGGTGGTGAATAACGCCATTGATCTGGCGCTGATCAGCCCCGCGCGCCCGGGTGGCGCACGGCTGCGTATCGGCACGGTGGGTCGGGTGACGTTGGCGCGTAATCCTGAGCTATTTGCCGAAATTGCGGCCCAATGTCGCGATTTGCCGGTTGATTTTGTCTGGGTGGGTGGTGGAGATACCAGTGGTGAAGCGGCACTACGCGCTGCAGGGGTGCAGGTGCTGGGCTGGTGCGAGCGTGCTGTAGCGCTGCGCGAGATGGCGCAGCTGGATATTTACCTGCAAACCAGTCGCTGGGAGGGCTTACCCGTGGCGGTGATCGAAGCCATGGCGGCCGGCCTGCCGGTGCTGGCGACCAATGTCGTGGGCAACCGCGATCTGGTGCAAAACGGCATCAATGGCTATTTGGTCAATACTGCTGACGAATTTAGCCAGACGCTGCGCCGGCTGGTGGCCGATGCCGAGGCACGCGCCCAGCTGGGCGATGCTGCGCGTGAGTTTGCGCAGGCGCATTACTCATTGCGCCGGATGATGAATGATTTGTACGCCGCTTACGGCATTCCCCCACAGGGGCAGGAAACACCATGATGCAAGAAGAAAAACACCTGCATGCCGAGCGGGCCAAGCCTTGGCTCGCGCTGACCGATTTTGCCGCCTTGGCCTTGTCATTCGGGCTGGCGATGCTGCTGTTGTGGCTGTTCCGTTATCACCGCATCGGCGCCAGCATGGAGCTGTGGTGGGTGTGGGAAGGCCAGCAGCAAGGGCTGGCGTTTCTAGGTTTGGCGCTGATCACGGTGGCCAGCTTCTGGTGGCGCGGGCATTACAGCCTGCGCTTGCCGTTCTGGGATGAACTACTGGAAGTGCTGCGCGCCTTGCTGCTGGCGGCCTTGCTCAATGGCATGCTGGTGCTGCTGGGTAAATTTACCGTGTCGCGGTTTTTGTGGCCGGTGTCGTGGGGGCTGGCGCTGGTGTTGTTGCCGTATTGCCGCCATCTGGTTAAGCGCGCGCTGCTGCGCGCCGGGCTGTGGCAATTACCGACGGTGATTATCGGTGCTGGGGTGAATGCGCAAGACGCCTATCGCGCCATGCATTCCGAGCCCACGCTGGGCTTTAGCGTGCAGGCCTTTGTGTCTACCGAGGCGGATGCTGAGGATGAACTGGTGTTTGGCGACGAACGCCTGCCGGTGGTGAAGCTTGCGCGCGAAGAATTACTGCCGTGGCTGGCTGCCAATGGCCGCCCGCATGTGGTGGTGGCGGTGAATCAGGATGAGCTGCAACAGCTCAGTAGCCAAGTGGAGCAATTATCGCTGCGCTACAAAGACATCCACATTATTCCGCCGATTGCCGGATTGCCGCTGTTTGGCGTGGTGCCGCATCACTTCTTTAGCCATGAAGTGTTGCTGCTGCGGGTGCGCAATAATCTGATGGTGAAGCCTTTAATCCGGCTGAAGCGTGCCTTTGATCTCTTTGGCGCCAGCGTGGGGCTGTTGTTGCTCTCGCCGCTGTTGTTGTATGTGCTGTATCGGGTGAAGCAAGAAGGCGGGCCGGGCTCGGTGTTTTTTGGCCACGAGCGGATCGGCATGAATGGCGTGCCGTTTAAGTGCTGGAAATTTCGCACCATGGTGCACAACAGTCAGGAAGTGTTAGAGCGTTTGCTGGCCACCGATCCGGAGGCGCGGGCGGAATGGGATAAAGATTTCAAACTGAAAAACGACCCGCGCATCACCCGCATCGGGGCGTTTTTGCGCAAAACCAGCCTGGATGAGATTCCCCAATTATGGAATGTGCTGAAAGGCGAAATGAGTTTGGTTGGCCCACGGCCGGTGATCGCCGCCGAGCTCGAGCGCTACGGCGATAAAGTAGATTTTTATCTTGAAGCGCGCCCGGGGCTGACTGGTTTGTGGCAAGTATCCGGTCGTAATGACACCACCTATGCCGAGCGGGTAGCGCTGGATGCGTGGTATGTGAAAAACTGGAACCTGTGGTATGACATCGCGATTGTCTGCAAAACCATCCGCACGGTGGTCAGTGGGCACGGCGCATACTGATGGTGGGTATTGCCAGCTAGGTATTAATAATATTTGATCGGGGCGATATACCCCGGTTGGCCAGTGTTTGCTTGCCCCAAGGGGCAAAAGGCTAGATCAATGCAAGATTTCGTACAGTGGTTTCGGCAGGCCGCACCTTATATCCACGCTTTTCGCGGGCGGACCTTTGTTCTGGCCCTGGGCGGTGAGGTGGTGCGTGATGGCAAATTTGCCACGCTGACGCACGACATTAACCTGCTAACCAGTCTGGGGGTGCGGCTGATTGTGGTGCATGGCGCCCGGCCGCAAATTGAGGCGCGCATGGCCGAGCGTGGTCTGGCGCCGCAATATCATCACGGGGTGCGGGTGACCGACAGCCAGGCGCTGGAATGCGTGATTCAGGCTGCCGGCCATGTGCGGGTGGAGATCGAATCCTGGCTGTCGATGGGTTTGGCCAATTCGCCGATGGCCAATGCCGATATCCGTGTCTCGGCCGGCAATTTTGTGACCGCCCAGCCGATGGGCGTGCGCGATGGCATTGATCTGCAGTACACCGGCGAGGTGCGCAAGGTCGATACCACCGCGATTAACTACCGGCTGGATGATGGCGAAATGGTGCTGCTATCTACCATCGGCTATTCGCCCACTGGCGAAATTTTTAACTTAACGCTGGAAGATGTCGCCACCAGTACCGCCATTGCGCTCAAAGCCGACAAACTGCTGTTTATGTTTGGCCAGCAAGGCGTCGTAAATGACGAAGGCGAGCTGCAAACCGAGCTGACCGCCATTGAGGCCGAGCAGTTTTTGCAGGATCACCCCGAGGTCAACGAAGACGTGCGGCTGTATCTGCCCTGTGCGATTCGCGCGGTGCGCTATGGTGTGAAGCGGGCGCATCTGATTACGCACCATGTGGATGGCAGCCTGTTGATGGAGCTGTTTACCCACGATGGGATCGGCACCATGATTTCGCGCGCCTCGCTCGAAACCCTGCGCCACGCCACCATCGATGACATCGGCGGGATGCTGGCGCTGATCGAGCCACTGGAAGATCAGGGCGTGCTGGTGAAGCGCGGGCGCGAATTGCTTGAGCGCGAAGTTCATCGCTATTCGGTGCTGGAGCACGATGGCAAGATCATCGGCATTGTGGCGATTCATCCATTTTTGGAAAGCAAAATGGCCGAGCTCGCCTGCTTGGTAATTCACCCGGATTATCGCGATGAAGACCGCGGCGCCGATCTTTTGCGCCACGTGGAGCAGCAGGCGCGCGGCATGGGCATGGAAAAACTCTTTGCCCTCACCACACGCACCAGCCACTGGTTTGTCGAGCGCGGCTTTAAGCAGGCCGCTGTGGATGATTTGCCGATCGAGAAAAAGCAGCTGTATAACTATCAGCGCCGCTCGAAAGTATTTGTGAAACTGCTGAGCCGCTAAGCCCGGCTGTGCTGCTGCCCTTGCGGGTGAAAACCCGCAGAACTGCAGCGTTTTTTACGCCGATCAACGGCTTTTCTAGTGCGCAGCGGCGAACTGATAGTAAGCTCAAGACTATGCTTGTCCGCCCGTTTTTTTCTTCGCTGCGCAGCCGGCTGATTGCCGCCAGTATTCTGGTGCAAGCCGCATTATTGCTGGTGCTGCTGCTCAATACTTCCCGCATCTGGACCGAGATGGTGCACCAGGTCAGTGAAGTGCGCGTGCAGGAATTATCGCGGCTACTCAGTGCCGCGTTTACCGCCCCGATGGCCAGCGGCGATCTGGCCAAAGCCAGCGATCTGCTCGATGGGATTCGCTCGACCGAAGGAATTGATTATCTGGTGCTGCTGGATAGTCGCCAGCAGATCATCGCCGCGCGGGGCTGGGATGTCTCGCAGCCCTTACCCAAACCCAATACCAGCTCGGTTGGTGCGCAAAGCGATACCGTGATTACCCATGCTGCCACCCGCATCGAGCAAGGTGGTGAGGCGCTGGCCGAACTGCGCTTCGGGATTTCCAATGTCATCATGCATGATGCCGCGCGCCGGCTGATCTGGCAAAGCGCGCTCGGGCTGGCCGTGGGCTTGCTGGCCACGGTGATTTTGATGACCATGCTGGGCGTGTGGCTCACCCGGCATTTGTATCGCATTCTGAGCGCAGCCGAGACCGCCAGCCAAGGGCATTTTGAGGCACTGGCCGAGCCGCAAGGCAATGATGAAGTTGCGCAAATTACCCGCCGTTTTAATGAAATGGCGCGGGTGATTCGCGATCGCGTGTATGCCTTATCGCAATCCGAGGCCAAGTTTCACGCCATTGCCGACCATACCTATAGTGCCGAGCTGTGGCTCAACCCCGAAGGTAAGCTGGTGTGGGTGAATGCTTCGGTTGAGCGCCTGACGGGTTATTCGGTGAATGAATGTCATCTGCTGCCTGATTTTCCACTGTCGCTGGCCACGCCCGAAGAGCGGGCGCGCCTGGATGGGGCGCTGCGGCAGGCGCTGCTCGAGCAATCGATGCAGCAAGATTATGAATTCCGCGCCGTGCGTCGCGATGGCGCGCTGTTCTGGGCTTCGGCCAGCTGGTTGCCACTGTTTGATAATCAAGGCCAATATCAGGGCCTACGCGCCAGTTTGCGCGATAACTCCGACATGAAAGACGACCGTCTGGCGCTGCGCAAAGCGGTGGTAGAGCTGCGGCAAATTCAGTCGCTAGGACAAAGCTATCTGCAGCGCGCCGAGAGTGAACGCGCGCGGATGATGGCGCTGCTGGCGGCGATGCGCTTTGGGGTGTTGTTCCTCGATAACGATAACCGGGTGGTGTTTTTTAACCCGGCTTTCTGCGAGCTGTGGGGCATTTCCAGTGCCGAATTGCTCAGTCACCGGCCGGTAGGGCAGGTGTTGCAACAGGCCGATAATCGTCCGGCGCTGGGCGATATTTTGTCGATTTATCTCGAAGAGCTGTCGCTGATGGAGGATCGCGTCGATTTTGGCGAGATCACCATGAATGATGGCCGCATCGTGGTGCAAAACTGCTACCGCGTGCTCGACCCAAAAGGCGAAACCAACGGGCGGATGTGGGTGTACGAAGACGTCACCCAGCAGCGCGCGCTGGCCGAGCATATGGTCAACCTGGCCGAGCGCGATGCGCTCACGGGCTTGTATAACCGCCACCGCTTCCAGCAAGAGCTGGAGCGGATGGTGTCCGAAGCGGATCGCCGCCAGCAATCGATGGCGCTGATCTTCTTTGATCTGGATGAATTCAAGCATGTAAATGATAGCTTCGGCCATGCGGTGGGCGATGAGCTACTGAAGAGTATTGCCCGCGAAATCAGCAAGCAGGTGCGCCGGCATGAAGTGCTCTCACGGCTGGGCGGGGATGAATTTGCCGTCTTGCTGCCGGAAAGTGGCGAATTTGAAGTCAGCAAGCTGGCCGAGCGGATTGTGAGCTCGATTGCGCAAATCCAGTTTAATACCGGCACGCACATGATTCGCCCGCGCACTTCGGTGGGGGTGGCGCTGTATCCGCTGCATGCCGACAATGCCGAAGATCTGGTCGCGCATGCCGATTCGGCCATGTATCAGGCCAAGGCCGCCGGCAAGGGCACGTGGCGGCTGTATCACCCCGATGCCGATCATTCGCGCAATGAGCTGACGCGGCTATCGTGGAAAGAGCGGATTATGGATGCGCTGGAGCATGATGGCTTCGAGCTGCATTTTCAGGGTATTTACCACTGTCATGACAAATCACTGGCGCACTTGGAAGCGCTGGTGCGGATGAAAGATGCCGATTCGCCTGGCGGCGTGATTATGCCGGGGCATTTCATCCCGCATGCGGAAAAAAGCGGCAAGATTCTGGAACTGGACCGCTGGGTGATTCATAAAGTGATCCAGCAGCTGGCTAATTTCCCATCTTGCCCATCCATCGCGGTGAATGTCTCGGGCCGTTCGTTTGATGACCCTGAGCTGCCGGCGTATATCGATAATCTGCTCAAGCAATATCGCGTGCAGCCCAAGCGCTTGCTGGTGGAGCTGACCGAAACCTCGGCGGTGTCGGATATGACCGATGCCCAGCGCTTTATTGATGCACTGCGTGCCACGGGGTGTGTGGTGTGTCTGGATGACGTCGGGGTGGGCTTTGCCTCGTTTGCCTACCTGAAGCAATTGAAGGCCGACGTACTGAAAATCGATGGGCTGTTTATTCGCGATTTGCAAAACGACCACGACAGCCAGGTATTCGTGCGCGGGATGGTGAGCATTGCCCACGATCTGGGCAAAACGACGATTGCCGAATTCGTCGAGAACGAAGCGATTTTCAAAATGCTGGTGGAATTTGGCGTCGATCAGGTGCAGGGCTACTGGCTGGATAAACCCCAGCGCGACCATCCGGGTTTGCGCTAGGGGTATGTAGCTAGATCCTAATCAAATCGATCTTGCCATGATGATACTGGGGTTGGGTATCTGTGCAGGATCGGGTGCGCTGGCGTACTAGCGTGCGACCACGGCCTGCAGGTTTTTATCGCCAGTGATTTGCGCAATGGCCGCTAGTGCAGCGTCGCGGTTGCGATAAGGGCCCAATTTCACCCGGTGCAATTTGCCATCGCTCTGGATCACCAGTTTGTCGGTATCGCGATCCAGCTCGCGCGCCAGATGCGCTTTGAAGTTATCGGCATTTTGCAACGAGCTAAACGCCCCCAGCTGCACATACACGCCACCCCCCTGATCAGCTACCGGGATCGGGCGTGGCAGATTCGGGCTGACTGGGGCCGGCGTCGCCGCTGGTACTTGCGCCGCGGCAATCACGGTGCTTGGTGCGTCGCCCGGCAGCAGGCTTTCAACGCGAACTTCAGCACTACCTTGCGTGGCATAGCCAAGGCGGCAGGCGGCGAGGAAGGATAAATCCATCACCCGGCCTTTATGAAAGGGGCCGCGATCATTCACGCGCACAATCACGCTGCGGCCGTTTTTCACATTGGTCACCCGGGCGTAGCTCGGCAGCGGCAGCGTCGGGTGAGCCGCCGTCATCTGGAACATATCGTAGACTTCGCCGGTGCTGGTTTTCTGGCCATGAAACTTGCGGCCATACCAGCTGGCGATGCCTTGCTCCTGCAGTTGGCCGGGCGCGGCCAGCGGGCTAAACGACAGCCCGAGTACGGTGTAGGGGCGATTGGCCCATTTGTGCAGCGGTTCCCACTTGGGCGCTGGCTCGGCAATGTAATCCAGATTGGCCGGCAGATCGCTCATCGGGCCATCGTCTTTGTAAAACGCGCCATTGCCGGTTTTGGGGCTGTATTCACAGCGATAGGGCGATGGGCTGCTGCTGAGCGTTGGGCCCGTGGGGGCGGTGCTAGGCTGAGGCGTAGGCGCGGGCTTACTCGGGGTGGTACTGGGTGGAGGTGTAGTGCTGCAGGCCGCCAAAATCAATGAGCCCAGTAGAATACCCTTGCTGCTGTATCGCATGCTGTGTCCTTGCGCTTAGCCTTTCATTAACGAGCGGTCGCGCTGGATGCTCATCAACAAGCCAAAGGTGGCCAGAATCGAAACCATCGAGGTACCGCCATATGAAATCAGTGGTAAAGGCACACCGACCACCGGCAGCATCCCCGAGACCATGCCCATATTGACGAGGGCATAGGTAAAGAAGTTCATCGCAATCGCCCCGGCCAGCAGGCGGCCAAACAGGGTGTTGGCGCTATTGGCGATCATCAGCCCGCGGAAAATCACCAGCAAGTACAAAATCAGCAAAACGCAGTTGCCCAGCAGGCCGAATTCTTCGCCATACACGGCGAAGATAAAGTCGGTGGTGCGCTCAGGGATGAAATCCAGATGTGTTTGTGTGCCAGCCAGCCAGCCCTTGCCAAACGCCCCGCCCGAGCCAATCGCAATCGTGCCCTGAATAATGTGATAACCGGCGCCCAGTGGGTCGGCCATCGGGTCGAGCATGGTGGCAATGCGGCGGCACTGGTATTCATGCAGCACCTGCACGCATAGATTCCAGTGCGTCACGATGTAGGCAAAAATGCCGATGCCCACGCTCATAAAGGCGAGGAAATACCACGACAGGCCGGCAAAAAACAGCACATAAAAGCCCGATGAAGCAATCAATAGGCCCGTACCCAGATCGGGTTGCTTCAGAATCAGCGCAAATGGCACCAAAATAATCAGCGCCGCACCGACAAAATGCCGCCAATTCAGCGTCGATTCAAAATGATGGAAATACCAGGCCAGCATCAGCGGCAGCGCCAGTCGCATCAGCTCGGATGGCTGAATGCGGGTAATGCCGATATTCAGCCAGCGGGTGGCGCCATGACTGGTGATGCCGAAAAACTCGACCGCCAACAGCAGCAATACCCCCAGCGCATAGCCCGGCAGTGCCAGTTGCATCAGAATACGCGGCTTGATATTGGCAATACACCACATGCCAAACAGCGAGACGCCCATAAAGGTGACTTTATCCATCACCCGCTCAAGGTCGCGATTTGAGGCGGAATACAGCACCACGCTCGATACCGCAAACAGCAACATGATGAACAGGAATAACCAAGGATCGACCGGGCGCTTGATCCGTTCCCAAAGATGTCTAATCACGAGGTACTACTCCTTCCTGCTCGACCACTTCGCTGGCCGCTTTGCTGGCCACGCCCGATGCGGCGACGGCGGGGTCGCTTGGCAGCTTGCCGGTCAGATAATAATCGAGCACTTTACGGGCAATCGGCGCCGCGGCTTGCGCACCGAAGCCGCCATTTTCAACAATAACCGCGAGCGCGATTTTGGGCTTGTCCACCGGGGCAAACGCAATAAACCACGAGTGGTCGCGCAGCCGCTCTTTAATCGCGTTGGCGTTGTATTTGGCGCCTTTCAAGCTGAAAACCTGCGCGGTACCGGTTTTACCCGCCGAGGTGTAGGGGGCGTTGCGGAACACCCCGGCACCCGTACCGACGGTCATCACGCCTTCCATGCCGCGAATCACCCGCTCGATATTTTCCTGTTTCCACGGTAGGGTTTTCACTGGTTTGGGCTCGACTAGCGTGGTTTTACCGCTGGCCGGGTCGGTCATCGAATACACCGCGTGCGGTTTAAATACCACGCCACGATTAGCGATGGTGGCGGTGGCGTGTGCTAGCTGCATCGGAGTGAAGGCGTTATAGCCCTGGCCAATCCCGATCGAAACGGTTTCACCCGAGTACCATTTTTGCTGGGCCGGTTTTTTAAAGCGCTTTTTCTTCCATTCGGGGCTTGGCAAAATCCCGGGCCGCTCGCCCGGCAGATCGGCGCCAGTGGGCACGCCGAAATCGAGCATCGCCATCGATTTGGCGATGTTATCAATCCCCATCTGTACGGCCAGCTGATAGAAATAGGTGTCTGACGAATACGGAATCGAGCGGTCAAAGTTCATCGATCCATAGCCGCCTTTTTTCGAATCATTAAAGCGGTGGCCGCCGTATACAAAATAACCCGGATCGCTGATGGTCTGGTGTACCAGCGGCAGATTCAGCTCCAGCGCTGCAATCGCCATAAAGGGCTTAAAGGTCGAGCCGGGCGGGTACTCACCGCGAATCGCGCGGTTGAGTAGGGGCTTATCCAGCGAGGTATTGAGTTCGGTCCAGGTTTGCGGGTCGATACCATCAACAAACAGATTCGGGTCAAAGCCGGGCTGGGACACCATGGCCAAAATGCCACCGGTGGCCGGATCAATCGCTACCAGCGAGCCACGGCGGCCGGCAAATTGCTGCTCCACCATCTGCTGCAGCTTCATATCCACGGCGAGAGTCAGGTCTTTGCCGGTTTGCGGTGGGGTGCGGCTAAGGGTGCGCACCGCGCGGCCACCCGAATCGATTTCCACCTGCTCAAAGCCGGTTTGGCCGTGCAGATGCGCTTCGTAGCTTTGCTCGATCCCGAGCTTGCCGATGTGATCGGTGCCGCGGTAATTGGGCAGTACCCCATCTTCATCCAGCTGCTTGAGGTCGCGATCGTTGATACGGCCGATGTAGCCGATCAGGTGGCTTGCTGATTCGCCCATCGGATATTGGCGAAACAGCCGCGCTTTAATTTCTACCCCGGGAAAGCGATAGCTTTGCGCGGCAAAGCGCGCCACTTCTTCATCGGTGAGCTTGGTGCGGATCGGTAGGGTTTCAAAGTCTTTGGTTTCTTCCTGCAGCTTTTTAAAGCGGCGGCGATCTTTGGGCGTGATCTCGACAATGCCTTTGAGGCGGGTGATGGTGTCTTCAAGGTCGCCCACTTTCGATGGGGTGATTTCCAGCGTGTAAGCCGAGAAATTATGCGCCAGTACCACGCCATTGCGGTCACGAATAATCCCGCGCGAGGGCGGAATCGGCACCAGCGAAATCCGGTTTTGCTCGGCCAGCGTCAGATAGCGCTCATGCTGCAAGACCTGTAGCCAGACAAAACGGCCAGTGAGTACGCAAAACATCAGCAGCACAAACAAAATCGCTACCGCCAGCCGCACCTGGAAAGCGTTGCGCTCATTATGATGATTCATCACCACCCGGCTCATGGCAGACTCCGGTGGTGAGCATTAAGCAGGCAGTGCGTCATAGTTCGTCCGGCACGTCCTTGCGCTGATACATAATCATCAGATTCGAGAGCGGCGGCCACAAAAAAGCCGCCAGCAAACTACCGGCAAAATAGCTCCAGCCGATAAATTGTGCGCCCATCAGCAGGTGAATCAGCAGCATGATCGACTGGGCCAGCAAGAGCAACGCCAGCGCGATCAGCGCTTGCTGCCAGAATGGAAACACCGCAATTTGCCGCTGCCGCGAGAGCGTCAGGTAAGCGATGATCGAATAGGCCAGTGCATGTTGCCCCAGCAAATTGCCATCGGCCACATCCATCAGCAGCCCCAGCGTAAATGCCCAGGCAATGCCAAAGCGGCGTGGCTGATTCAGCGTCCAGTAGATAATCAGCAGGGCAACAAAGTCGGGCGCGAAATTGACTGAAGTCACCTGCCAGGGCAGCAGATTAATCAGCATGGCGCAGATAAACGACATAAAAATAAAACCGCCACCCACCGGGCGCAGCATCTGACGACTAATCGGCATGGCTTAGTGTCCCTTTGGTTTGGGCGTAGGGCTGGTTTCGGGGTAAGGCGGTAAGGTGGCGGGGGGATTCATCAGCAGCAAGAAGCGATGCTGATCAATCCCGGCCAGTGGTTTGCACTGAATCCGCGCAAATGCCGAGCCGGCGGTGCGCTCCACTTTGCTCACCACGGCCACCGGCAGCCCGGGCGGGTAAATGCCATCAATACCTGAGGTAATCAGCACATCGCCGGCCTTGATGTCGGCGTTGGGGGGCATATTGCGCACTTCCAGCAGATTTTGCCGGCCCGAGCCATACACCACTGTGCGCAGCTGATTGCGCTCAACCATTACCGGCACCATATGGCCGCGATCGGAAATCAGCCGCACTTCACTGGTCATCGGCTGCACCCGCACCACCTGGCCGACCACGCCGCTGGCATCCAGCGCAATCTGGCCTTCCTTCACCCCGGCGCGCTCGCCCAGATCCACTACCAGTTTCGCGCCAAATGGGTCGCGACCGTTGTAGAGGATTTTGGAAAGCTGACTTTGCCGTGGTTGATGCTCGCTGGCTTGCTTGAGTGCGCGCAGATGGGCGTTTTCGGCTTCCAGCGCTTTCAGCCGCATGGCTTGGCCTTGGGCCAGCAAGCGCTCATCATTCAATTGCCGGTTTTCTGCGATCAGCTCGGTTTGCCGCTGCAAAAAGCTGCTGGCTTCCAGCGCCGCATTCACCGGCGCAGTAGCCACCCATTGCAATGGGTAGAGCAAAACCGAAATCTGCTCGCGCACGCGCGAAAGCATCTGGTAATAAGCATCGCCAACCAGTAAAGCCACCGAGAGCGTGGAAAAAATCAGCACGCGCGTCAGCGGTTTGGGGCCCTGCTTAAAAAAGGTGGGTTGAGTGGCTTGCATGTTTGCCCCGGGTATACGGCAAAAGGCCATACAGTGTATGGCCTTTGAGTGTATACCCTAATGTCAGTGCTTAATCGTTGGTGAAGATGCCGATGTTGCCTTTGTCCAGCTTCTCCAGCGCTTTGCCTGAGCCGCGAACTACGCAAGTCAGTGGATCTTCGGCCACGATCACCGGCAGGCCCGTTTCTTCCATCAGCAGGCGATCCAGATCGCGCAGCAGTGCGCCACCACCGGTCAGCACCATGCCTTTTTCGGCAATGTCGGCGCCCAGCTCAGGTGGGGTTTGCTCCAGCGCCTGTTTTACGGCAGATACGATCTGGTTCAGTGGATCGGTCAGCGCTTCCAAGATTTCATTCGAAGAAATCGTGAACGAGCGTGGAATCCCTTCGGCGAGGTTACGACCTTTTACTTCCATCTCGCGCACTTCCGCGCCCGGGAAGGCCGAGCCGATGCGTTTTTTGATTTCTTCGGCGGTGGTTTCGCCGATCAGCATGCCGTAATTACGGCGGATATAGTTGATGATCGATTCATCAAATTTATCACCGCCCACGCGCACGCTGCTGGCGTACACAATACCGCCCAAGGAAATCACGCCCACCTCGGTGGTACCACCACCGATATCCACCACCATCGAGCCGGTGGCTTCTTCTACTGGCAAACCGGCACCAATCGCAGCCGCCATTGGCTCTTCGATCAGCTCGACTTTGCGCGCGCCAGCGCCGAGGGCCGACTCACGAATCGCGCGGCGTTCTACTTGCGTTGAGCCGCAAGGTACACAAATCACGATACGCGGAGGCGAAGAGAACATCCGGCTAGGGTTCACTTTCTTGATGAACTGCTTAAGCATTTGCTCGGTGATGGTGAAGTCGGCGATCACACCGTCTTTCATCGGGCGTACGGCGGTGATATTACCTGGGGTACGGCCCAGCATTTTTTTGGCTTCCGCGCCCACGGCGAGGATGGTTTTCTTGCCTGATGGGCCGCCTTCTTGCTGAATGGCTACGACCGATGGTTCGTCCAGCACAATGCCTTTGCCTTGCATATAGATCAGGGTATTTGCCGTGCCCAGGTCAATGGCAATGTCGTTGGCGAAATAGCCGGAAAGTAATCCAATCATTCCTAATCTCTCATCTCTGAATCGGTGTAAATGCGGCACCGGCCGGCGCTCTTTTGCCGATCAATACCCTGAATGTCTGCGCTTGGATATGGCATTGCGGCATTGGTTTCATCGCAAGCAAATCCGCTTTGTTGCCCCGTTTTGACGCGCCGCAGCGCGGGTGGGAGAAACAAACCCAATATGATACCCTATTGTGTTGACGTTATTGAAGGTTTTACGGGGTAAATACGACCATGTCTTTGTCACAGGACGATGTACGCCGCATTGCACGGCTGGCCCGCATTGCGGTCAGCGACGATGAGGTGGCTGCCAGCCAGACCCAACTGAATCAACTCTTTACTTTGATTGAAGAAATGCGCGCGATTGACACCACCGGCATCGAGCCGATGGCCCACGCCCAGGACGTGATGCTGCGCCTGCGTGACGACGAAGCCCGCGCTGCCAATCGCCGCGAAGCCTTCCAGGCCGTGGCCCCAAGTGTGGAAAACGGCCTGTATCTGGTGCCAAAAGTCATCGAGTAATTCATTCCAAGGAGTCTGGCCGCATCGCCCTAGGTGGTGCCGCCATCAATTGCCATGCAAACTTTGAAACAACAGATCGACGCGCTGGCCAGCGGACAAACGACTTCGGTGGCGCTGGTTACCGAGAGCCTGGCGCGCATTGCCGCCCACAATGGCACGCTCAATGCCCTGATCACCATTGATGCCGATAAGGCGCTGGCCGCTGCTGCCGCTGCTGACGCCGCCCGCGCCGCAGGCGACACCCGCCCGCTGCTCGGCGTGCCGCTGATTCATAAAGACATCTTCTGCCACGAAGGCTGGAAAACCAGCTGTGGCAGCAAAATGCTGGATAACTTTATCGCCCCGTATTCATCGCAAGTGGCCGAAAACTGCGACGCCGCCGGCATGGTGGTGATTGCCCGCGCCAATATGGATGAATTTGCCATGGGCTCGGCCAATGAAAACAGCTTTTATGGCCCGGTGAAAAACCCATGGAACACCCAAACCGTACCGGGTGGCTCATCCGGCGGCTCGGCTGCGGCCGTGGCAGCGGGCTTTAGCGCCGTGGCCACGGGCACCGATACCGGCGGCTCAATCCGCCAACCGGCGGCGTTCTGCGGCATTACCGGTATCAAGCCGACCTACGGCATTGTTAGTCGTTACGGTATGGTCGCGTTCGCCAGCTCGCTGGATCAAGGCGGCCCGATGGCGCATACCGCCGAAGACTGCGCGCTGATGCTGAATGTGATGGCGGGCTTTGATGAGCGCGACTCCACCAGCCTAGAGCACGCCAAAGAAGATTACACCCGGGAGCTCAATACCCCGCTGGCTGGCCTGAAAATCGGCCTGCCACGGGAGTATTTTGCCGAAGGTTTGAACGCCGACATTGCTGCCGCGATCAATGCGGCGGTTGAGCAATACAAAGCGCTGGGTGCGACGATTGTCGACATCAGCCTGCCGAACACCAAGCTGGCGATCCCGTCGTATTACGTGATTGCGCCAGCCGAAGCGTCCAGCAACTTGTCGCGTTTTGACGGCGTTCGCTACGGCCACCGCACCGCCAAAACCGGCAGCTTGGACGAAATGTACGAGCAAACCCGCGCCGAAGGTTTTGGCGCCGAGGTAAAACGCCGGATTCTCACTGGCGCTTATGTACTCAGTCACGGCTATTACGATGCCTATTACCTGCAGGCGCAAAAAATCCGCCGCCTGATCGCCAACGATTTCCAAGCCGCGTTTGCCCAGTGCGACGTGATCATGGGGCCAGTAACGCCAACCACGGCATGGAATATCGGCGAGAAAAACGCCGACCCAATCGCCGTGTATCTGGAAGACATCTACACGCTGGGCGTGAACTTGGCCGGCCTGCCGGGCATGAGCGTGCCAGTGGGGCTGGCGAGCAATGGGCTGCCAATTGGTTTGCAGATCATTGGTAATTACTTCAGCGAAGCCAAGATGCTGGGCATTGCGCATCAGTATCAGCAAGTGACCGATTGGCATACCAAAGCGCCGCAACTGTAAGCGGCACAAGGACGTATACGATGAAATGGGAAGTCGTTATTGGGCTGGAAGTACATACCCAGCTCACCACCAAATCTAAAATTTTCTCCGCCGCCAGCACTGCGTTTGGCGCGGCGCCGAACACGCAAACTGCGGTGGTTGATATCGCGCTACCCGGCGCGCTGCCGGTGATGAACCGTGCGGCGGTCGAAAAAGCCATTCAGTTTGGCTTGGCCATCGGCGCCAAAGTAAACCGCAAATCAATTTTCGCGCGTAAAAATTACTTCTACCCTGATTTGCCCAAAGGCTATCAGATCAGCCAGTTTGAGCTGCCAGTGGTGGAAGGCGGCCAGCTCACCATTCAGGTGCAGCCCGCCAAGGGCGATCCGTACGAGAAAGTCATCAACCTGACCCGTGCGCATCTGGAAGAAGATGCCGGTAAATCGGTACACGAAGACTTCCACGGCGCTTCGGGTATCGACCTGAATCGCGCTGGCACGCCGCTGCTCGAAATCGTATCCGAGCCAGAAATGCGCTCCGCCGCCGAAGCCGTGGCCTACGCCAAAGCCTTGTATTCATTGGTCACTTGGATCGGCATTTGCGACGGCAATATGCAGGAAGGCTCTTTCCGCTGCGACGTGAACGTATCGGTGCGCCCAGAAGGCCAAGCCGAATTCGGCACGCGCCGCGAGATCAAAAACCTGAACTCGTTCAAATTCATCGAGCAGGCCATCAAGTACGAAGTGCAATGGCAAATCGACGAAATCGAATCGGGTCGCAAAATCCAGCAAGCCACGATTCTGTTCGACCCAGACAGCGGCGAAACCCGCATGATGCGCAGCAAAGAAGACGCGCACGACTACCGCTACTTCCCCGATCCAGATCTACCACCACTGGTAATCAGCGAGGAATGGGTGGAACGCGTACAGCGTGAATTGCCAGAGTTGCCAGTCGCGATGCAAGCGCGCTTCGCCGAGCAGTATGGCCTATCTGCCTACGACGCCCGCACGCTGACCGCCAGCAAAGAGCTGGCCGCGTTCTTTGAAGCCACCGTCGCCGCTGGCGCAGATGCGAAACTCGCCGCCAACTGGATCATGGGTGACATCTCTGCCACGCTGAATCGCGAAGAGAAAACGATTGCTGATTGCCCAGTTTCAAGCGACGCCTTGGCTGGCTTGATCAAGCGCATTTCGGATAACACCATCAACAACAAAACCGCCAAAGACGTTTTGAAAAAAATGTGGGAAAGCGGTGATGCTGCCGATGTGATTATCGAGCGCGACGGCCTGAAACAAGAAACCGACACCGGCGCGATTGAAGCAATTGTCGATGCGGTACTCGCGGCCAATCCGAAAGCGATTGAGGAATATCGCAGCGGGAAGGAGAAGGCACTCAATGCCTTGGTCGGGCAAGTGATGAAAGGATCTGGCGGTAAGGCCAACCCAGGAATGGCGTTGGAGTTGTTGAAGAAGAAGGTAAGTTAAGGTCAAATGGAGATGTTTTTACATCTCCATTTTTCTTTTTATGTGTACTTTTTTGAAGTATATCGGCTATTTAGTGGAAGGATATGGCTCTTAAAGTAAAGCTTCCTAAGCGGATGAATATTCTAACAATTGATGATTTGCTTTCGAAAACAGTAGATAAATCACTTACGCCAATTTCAGATGAAATTGTATACGATCTTTCATCTTTAGAGTTTATTGGCCCGACTGGTGTTACAGTATTTAGCAATTTGATTGAATGGCTGCTGTCTAAGGGAGTGGCTCAGCGGTTTGATATACCAAATAAAAATGCTGGCGCTATCAAGTTTCTAGATGACTCATTATTTTTTGAGCATTATGTTGGAAAGAAAATATTTAGCAATGCGACTCTTCGAGCTACAACTCTTCCTTTGAAATGGATTAATCACCCTCAAAGTCATTTATGGATAGAAAATCATTGCATTACATGGCTAGCTAAGGCTTTGGATACGTCCAAAAAATCGCTTGTTGAGCTAAGGACATGCTTATGGGAATTGTTTAATAATATTCGAGATCACTCTGGCAAAGATGCCGGATGTATTTTTGTTCAGTTTTTTCCAAAGTTGAAGAAGGTTGTGATAACGCTCTCTGATTTTGGAGTAGGCATTCCATCGAATGTTAAGAAAGTTCGTCCAGAACTTACAGATGGTGAAGCGGTTATTCTTGCGATGCAGGAAGGTTTCACAACAAATACGACGGTGAGAAATAGGGGTGTAGGTCTTTTCTATCTTTCTCAAACAGTGACCAACAATGGCGGAGAGGTTTCAATTCGTTCTGGTAATGCGCACATTATTTGTAGTGAGTACGGATGTTCTGATTTTAGTGAAAGATCTGGATATTATACTGGGACTGTTTTCGAGATAACTTTGCGTACTGATAAGTTTGATAGAACACTTGGGGATGATGAGGAGTTCGAATGGTGAGTGTGCGTGTTCTTGATTTTGTAAATCAAGCTTATACCTATGAAGATGGTGTGATAATTAGTGACATTATCATTAAGGCTTTTTCTGAAAATGAACAAGTAATGCTGTCTTTTTTCGGTATTGATGCAATACCTTCCTCGTTTGCAAATGGATGTTTTGTGAGAGTTTTGGAGAATTTTGGGTTTCAAAAGATTAAAGAAAATTTGAGCATTGTTGATTCTACAAAGCAAATAAATGGCATGATCAAGTCAAGATTAGTTTTTGAGTCGAAACGTAATGATCTATAGTCTCTTCGGTTGCTGCGCTATGTGGGGCGAATGCTGAATGATGAAACCGCCATGTTTGGCGGTTTTTCTTTGCCTGCCACATTCAATCAACGGACATTGGCGGCTATGCCCCGCGGCACTTCCTTTTCTTGCTTCGCCAAGAAAAGGAAGCAAAAGAAGGCGACCCCGGCATCTGCGTCCCGCTACGCGGGATGCCCTCGCTGTGGACGGATCGAGGCGGCGGCTGCGCGACTTGGCCTGCGGCCTTCGAACAGTGCTCGCCGAAACCCCGCCCCGCCCGTTCCTCGCTCGGCTTGATACAGGGGAATCCGCGCAGCGCAACGATTGCGGATACTATGGTATGTATTGGGCTGCAAGCATTGATTTTGTTGGATTGTGGGTGAATACCTGTAGGGTTGGCTAAAGCTGACCCTACACCTGCCGCCAATTAGTACGAAATGCCCGTTGAGCCGCGCCGTTCGGGAGGCGGTTGGCAAGGTTTTAAGATGCGGCTGTTTGAGCGTTGCGACGCTAGCGCAACGCGAGTTCCCGCCTCGCCTTGCCGAGCGCTGGACGGACGGGGTTTCGCGGTGATCGGGCGCGTTAGGGTTGCAAGGGGCAAGGCAAGACTGCCCCTTGCTCGTCCGGCGGGCGAAACCGCCGGTTTACCGCCTGCGGCAGCAGGCTATGCCGATGTCGATGAGCGAATTGGTTTTCTGCGCCGTTGGCGCGATGTTTTCAATGCGTGTTTCCCGCAGGGGGATTTCCGTTGGTCACCGTCGCGCAGACGGGAAGGGGTATTTGCTTCGCCAAATACCCCTTCACCCCAAAGGCGGCCCAGGCGAAAAGCGCTCCGCGCTGCCCTTGCTGCGTCGTGAGCCAAACGATAAAGCCGTTTGTCTCTCTCCTTGCTACGGTTTTCGCTACACGGGAAACCAAGCCCCAGCTTCACCAGCGCGGTAAATACTGGCGGCAGTATTGTGCTGAATGCATTGCTGGGATTTGGTTTGGTGAATATACCTGTGCGGTTGTTACCACGAGTCGCCCGTGGAGCCGCGCCGTTCGGGAGGCGGTTGGCAAGGTTTTAAGCCGCAACCTGTTTGAGCTGCGCGACGCTAGCGCGCAGCGAGTTTTGCGGCGCCTTGCCAAGCGCTGGACGGACGGGGTTTCGCGGTGATCGGGCGCGTTAGGGTTGCAAGGGGCAAGGCAAGACTGCCCCTTGCTCGTCCGGCGGGCGAAACCGCCGGTTTACCGCCTGCGGCAGCAGGCCATGCCATCGTGAATCCAAAATTACAGATTTTTACTGCCCGCAAAATTCAATCAACCGGCATTGGCGGCTATGCGCCGCGGCACTTACTTCTCTTGCTTCGCAAAGAGAAGTAAGCAAGAGAAGGCGACCCGGGCTCAAAGCGCTCCGCGCTGCCCTTGCTGCGTCGTGAGCCAAACGATAAAGCCGTTTGCCTCTCTCCTTGCTGCGGTTTTCGCTACACGGGAAATCAAGCCCCAATTTCACCAGTGCGGTAAATACTGGTGGCAGTATTGTGCTAAAGGCATTGCGGGGATTTGGTTTGGTGAATATACCCTTGTCTTGGTTGCCTCATCAGGCGGGCGAAGCCGCAGGTTTGCAACCGGCATTAAACCATCAGTGCAATAAAAAAAACCGCCCAACAGGGCGGTTTTTTTTATTGCGGGCTAGCTGGCTTTACAGCTTAAAGCGCCGTACCACGCCATGCAGCGAGCCGGCCATCTGGTTGATGCCGGCCAGCGTGTGCCGGGTTTGTTGCAGTGCTTGGTCAGTGGTATTGACCTGCTGGCTGATGCGCTCGGAGACTTGGGCGATTTGCTCGGTGGCCAACGATTGCTCGCGGGTGGCGGCCGAGATTTCGTTGATTTGGGTGAGTACGCCCTGCATTTCTTGCTGCATGGCTACGATGCGGTCGCCCACATCGGCCACAGTCTGGCGGCCGGCTTCTGCGCCGGCGGCGGTGGCGGTGGTGCGCTCGACGGCTTGGGCGGTTTCGCTGCAGATGGTGCCCAAGAGGCTTTCGATTTCGACTGTGGCTTGCGCAGTGCGCTCGGCCAGGCTGCGCACTTCGTCGGCTACCACGGCAAAGCCGCGGCCTTGCTCGCCAGCGCGGGCCGCTTCGATGGCGGCGTTCAGCGCCAGCAGATTGGTCTGGTTGGCGATGTCTTTAATCACATTGGTGATGTTGTTGATCTGTTTGGATTCGTGATCCAGCCGGCTAATCGATTCGGCCAGCGCGTGCAGCGTGGTTTCCATCGAGTCGGTGCGCTGGCGCATGGTGCTCATGGCTTGGGCGCTATTACGGGCGCCTTCGTCGGCATGGCTCACCGAGCGTTCCACTTGGCTGGTGCTATCGGCAATGTGGGCAATGCTGACGGTGACTTCCTCGATGGTGGCGGCGGTTTCTGAGACCAGATCGGATTGCGAGCGCGATTCGCGGGCCAGCTGATCAACGACTTTTTCAATATCCTGCACGCCTTGATTCAGGCGATTGGTTTCGGTTTGCACGGTGCTGATCAGTTTGTGCAGCTCGCCAATAAACTGATTAAAGGCGCCGGCAATGCGGCCGGTTTCGTCTTGCTGGCGATCATCCAGCCGCACGGTGAGATCGGCTTCACCGCTATTGAGCTGGCGCATGGCGGTCAGCAGGCGCTCCAGTGGGCGGGTAACCAGATTACCCAGCCAGAACGAGACCGCCGCCGCGATCAAGATCAGGATCAGGCCCGCGCCGGCTTCTTTAATCAGTAGCGTGCGCAGAGTTTTGTGAACAACGCCCAAATCAGCATCGGCTACAGCCACGATGGTGGTGCCATTGGCGGTGCGGAAAGGCAGATAGATCGAGCGGAATTCACCGTAGCTGCTGCTGTATTCGGTCCAGGTGGGGCGGCCTTCATTCAGGGCGGTGAGCAATTCGGCATTCGGGTTTTCATACACTTTCAGGTATTGCTCGGCATTGGGGTCGCGCTCTTCTTCGGGCGAGAGTGATGAGAGCACGTAATGCGGCTTGCCGTCTTTCATGACAAAGCTGTAGACATAAGGCAGACCCAGCGATTCGGCAAAGCGGGTGAGCTGCACGCTAATGGCGCGTACCTGCTTCAGATCGGCGCTATCGCGCGGCGTGAGCTGGCTGTGCAGCGTTTCCGGCACGATAAAGCGGTAGCCATTGGCGGCGGCGCTGAGCTTGCCATCAATGGCTTCAATGGCCACGGTGCGGGTTTCGAAATAGCTGAAAATACAGAACGTGACCACGGCCAGCGAGGTCAGCAAAATCAGCACCAAGCGGATCTTGGCTTTCAGGGTTGTCATGGCAAATTACCTACCAACAAGGACTAATAGCTCTCACCATAACCGATTGCTGATCGTTTGGTTAATCAGGGCTGTCGGCAAGGGTGTGATTGCTACAACAAAGTGAAAGTCTGGCGACGAAAGGTCAGGTTTCACCGCTCTTTCGCCGGTATAGCGCAGATGTGGCGCGGTGGCTCGCTGCATTTGCCTTGGTGGTCGCTTCGCGGCTACTGACGGCGCGCAGAGTTTTTTTTACAATCGCGGCCTTGGTTTAGCGGTGCTTGGCAGCTTATGAGTGATGTGTGTCAGCAATGTGGTGCCTGTTGCGCCACTTTTCGGGTGTCGTTTTATTTTGGGGAAACCGATCAGGTGCCCGGTGGCACCGTGCCGGCTGATCTGGTAGAACCGATTAGCCCTTTTCACGTAGCCATGCGCGGCACCAATCAGCCGCAGCCGCATTGCCAACAACTGAGCGGCACCGTGGGCCAAGCGGTGGGCTGCCAGATTTATCCGCTGCGCTCGAGCACTTGCCGGGAAGTGCAGCCGGGCGATGAACATTGCCACAAAGCCCGCGCCCATCATGGCTTGCCGGCGCTGACCGCGGCACAACTGGGCTAGCTGGACAAGGCCAGCCGCCAAGCCGCCAGCCTGCACGGCCTTGCGCCGGCCGGCGGGCAGCTGCAGAGCGCCGCCGGCTGTGAAACAATAGCGGCATGAAAATCTATCGTTCCGATCAGTACCCCTTGCCGCTCCCGCCTGGGCATCGCTTTCCGGCGGAGAAATACCCCATGCTGTATCGGGCTGTAGCCCAGTTCGCGGCTGACCTGATCCAAGATACCCCCCTGGCGAGCGATGCTGAGCTCTTGGCCGCGCATACGCCCGAATATCTGGCCAAGCTGCATAATGGGGCGCTAAGCGCGGCCGAGCAAAGAGTGATCGGCCTGCCGTGGTCGGCCGAATTACTGCTGCGCTCGCGCGCTTCCACCGGCGCTACGTTGGCGGCCTGTCGGGCTGCGCTCGCTGAGGGCTGTGGCGTGAGTTTGGCGGGCGGCACGCACCATGCGTTTGCCGATCATGGCAGCGGCTTTTGCGTGTTTAATGATAGCGCGGTGGCACTGCGAGTCTTGCAGGCGGAAGGCGCAGTGCAGCGCGCGCTGGTGATTGATCTGGATGTGCATCAGGGCAACGGCACGGCGCAGATGCTGGCTGATACGCCAAGCCTGTTTACCTTTTCCATGCATGGCGCGAATAATTTCCCCTTTGCCAAGCAGCAAAGCGATTGGGATATCGAGCTGGCAGATGGTTGCGACGATGCGCGCTATCTGGCCGAGCTGGCCGGCGCCTTGCCGGTGTTACTCGCGCAAGCGCAAGCCGATCTGGTGATCTATCTGGCGGGGGCCGATGCTTATGCGGGCGATCGCTTGGGTAAGTTGGCGCTCACCCCGGCTGGCTTGCGCGCCCGCGATATGTTGGTGCTGGATGCGTGCCGGCGCTTTGCCCTGCCGGTGGCGATCACCATGGGGGGCGGCTATGCGCAGCCAATTAGCGATACGGTGGCGATTCAAGCCACGACGGTGCAGCTGGCATGGGTGCGCTTTGCTTGATGGTATGTTTTGCTAGGTATTGCAGCTATTGGGTTTTCAGATGATACCCGGCGGGGTATGTGTACTTACGCGCTAGTGGATCACGCGGGTAAAGTTGGGCTTGCCTTGTTGCTGGCGCAGCCAAGGTAGCAGCTCTTCGGCGCTGAGCCCCGGATTAATCAGCGGGCCATCCACCCCATCTACGCCCAGTTGTTGGGTGACTGGCCAGAATTTTGCCTCGTTAAACCCGCTGAGATTGAGCTGCAGCCCCAGGCTGTGGGCGAGCAAGATATTGTGTTCGAGCAGGGTTTTGGCCAATGGGTCTTGCGTGAGCTGGTTGAGCACGCCGGCGGCGAGATTGATTTCATTGGCGGGCAATCGGCCAATGAGCTTGACCCATTGCAAATGCAGCTGCGCGGTTTGGATGCCGACGGGTAGATTTTGCAGGCGCAGCAGATTCAGCGCCGCCATAGTGCCGGCATGTTCTTCATCTAGCTCATGCAGATTGATATCCAGCCCCAGGCTTTCCGGCTCTAGGGCGTAATCTTGCAGGCGATTGATCAGCGTGCGCGCCTGCAAAGGGCTGCTGAGCAGTGCTAGCGGGATTTGCAGCCGGGCCGAAAATGGCAAGCCTTGCTGCGCCCAGGTGCTGAGCTGGGTGCAAATGTTTTTCAAGTGATGATCATAAAGCTGTAAAAACGCCCGCTCCTGGCAGCCTTGCGGCGCGTACTGGTTTTGCAGCAAGGGGCCATGTTCGGGGTGGAGCCACACCAACTGGGCCAGTAGTGCGCGCACGGTTTGCCGTGCCGGATCAAAGCGCGGCCAGTAGCGGATCACAAATTGATTGTCATTGATGCCGGTTTGAATTTCGGCCGCGCTGAACTGGCTGCTGGCCAGGTTTTGCCGCGGTGCGCGTTGCAGCAGAAGATTTTGCAGCATCTCTAGCCGCAGCGGCTTTTGCAAGGCGGTCAGGATACTCAGCCCGGCTTGGCGGCCCATATTGGCCACGGATTCCAGCAGCGCCGGCTCGCGCGAGCTTAAGATCACAATCGGAATATCAATCTGCGCCCGCCCCAGCTCTTGCAAGAGCCCCACGCCGTTGATGCCGGGCATTTCCAGATCGAGCAAGATCAGATCAATTTGCAGGCCGCTTTTGAGCTTAAGCAGCGCATTCATGCCGTCATCTGCCGTTTCGCTCACTGTCCAGCGCATTTCGGCGCACAGGCTGGCGGCGTATTGCAGCTGCACGGCTGAATCATCCACCAGCATCACGTGAATGTCGGGTTGGCGTTTGGGGTCGCTCATGATCACGGGGCTCAAGACAGGGTTATCCCGTTATAGCAAAGCCCGCCCAGCGTCGTGCCGCCGATTTGTGCAGGCGCAGCAAGCAAGCGGCCGCCGTGCGGTGGATGTAAGGCTAGTGCGCTGTTAATACTGGGTAGGGGTAACTATCTGCAGGCTAAATAATTAAATGCCTGGCTTGATATACCCATGATTAAAATCTGACTTTTAAAGAAATAATCGTGTTTGAATGGTGAAATAAAGCGCATTTTGCCGGCCAAATCTTACATCTGTCAGCGCAAAATGACCGGTTATCCCCTTTGCGGCGGTGCTGCGGGCTAGGTCTGCCTAGTTTGCAGCATGCAAAGTGCCGTGGGGGTGAGCATGAAGTGGTTGGGGGTTTTGCTGTTGTGCAGCGCCATGGTGGGGGCCGAGCCGGTGAAGCTGGTAACCGGCAGCGATTATCCGCCATTTACCGATAGCAAGCTGCCTGATGGCGGGCTGGCGACGGTGCGGGTGCAACGGGCATTTGCGGCTGCGGGGGTGGATAGCGAATTATTTTGGCGCCCGTGGGCCAATGGCTATAAAGCCACGCTGCAAGGGGAGTTTGCCGCGACCTTCCCTTATATCCGCACGCCCGAGCGCGAAGCCGAATTTTTATATTCGCAACCTCTGTTTGAACTGCGGCTTTTTGTCTTTGGCCGGCTGGGTGAAAACTTGAATGGTAGCCAGCCGGCTACTTTGCGGGGCAAACGCTATTGCCAGCCATTGGGTTGGGCCGTGCTGCCGGCGATTGAGGCACTGATCAAACGGGGCGAGCTGTATTATCACCGCCCGAATGATATGGCCGCCTGTATGCGGCTGATTGCCCTGAACTACAGCGATTTTACGGTGACCGATCATGCGCAGGGCTTGCAGCTCTTGGGGCAGCTGCCGGCTACCGGCAATATTATTCCGCTGGGTGAGGTGATGAGTGTGCAAACACTGCATCTGATTGTGCCCAAAGCCGCGCCGGGTGGGGCGGCCTTGCTGCAGCAATTTAATACTGGCCTCCAGCGCTTGGGGAATAAGCCTGCGCAATAGGGTATGGGCTTGCAGGATTTATGTATCAATCCTTGTGGCTTGATACATGGGTTGGGTATTTTGGGTTTCGATAAAAAAACAGCCACCCCGCAGGGTGGCTGTTGCTATTGGGCAAGGGTGGTGTAACTTAGCGTGGCTGATACAGCACTTTGCTATCGCGATTCAGCCAGATCGGGTCGGTCAGGGTTTTGAGGGCCATGCCGCGCAGTTTGGTTTGCGTGTCGGCACTGACCGCAATGCCCCACTGGGTAAAGAACGGCGTGAGGTCGTAGCCCGCGACGCGGCTGGTTTCGATGATAAAGGTTTGTTTCTCGGCTTCATCACCGCTTGGGCGTTGCGCAGCGGGCATATTACGGTAGTTGGTGCCCAGCTTGGCGTAAAAATCACGCCCAAAGGCCAGATCCAGCTGCCAGAACATGGTGGCGCGCACAAACAGATCGCTCTGCGTAGCAAAATCGCGCGTGGCTTGATTCAGGTAGGCAAAGGTTTTGGTCCAGGTGCCTTGGGTTTCATAGCGCGATAGCTGGCCCAGGCCGCGCTGCACATAGGCCGAAGACAGATTTACAGTCACTTCGGTCTGGTCGGCCCAAGTAAAGGTGCTCATCTGATATTGGTGGCCCAGCTCATGCCATGGGCCCCAGCCATCGGTTTTCAGCTTTTTGCTATTGAGCACGGTGCCAATCGCGCCATCATCGCTGGCGGTGGCCATCCGGTATTGCCATGAATACATCCAGCCATCGTAGGGGGCCAGCTCGACAAAGTGGAAGCGATGCGGCGTTGGATTGTGCGGCCAGGCTTGGCCGGGTTTGATACCGTATTGCTCGTCTTCCAGCCGTACGATCTCATCCCACAGCGTCATCAGGGCCACGGGGTCATCCACATGACGCAAGATTTTGCCCATGCTGGCGGTAAGCATCATGCGGCGGCTGACCAGCTCGGCATACGGCGCATCGCCGTATTGCAGCAGCATTTGCTGCCATTGTTCGGCATTGTGCTGGCCCAAGACAAAGCGCGGCATCACGCGCCCGCCCGAGACCAGCTCAACCTTTAGCTCGCCATTGGTCGGGGTATTAAAGGCTGCCACGTACACGGCGGCTTTGACTTTAGACACGATGGTGTTGCTACCCACATTCAGTTTGATCTTCTGGGCGGTGTCGTAATTCCAGGTGTCGTCATCGATATTGTGCAGCCAGATTTCCGGCTGTTTATTCGGCGCGCTACCGCTGTAGACATAATTCACCACCAGAACATCACCGGGCTGCACCCAATAGCCGGTTGATTGGAAGGGGGTGTGATTAAAGCTGCGTAGCTGCGCGGCACGCAGGCTACCAATATCGCCCGGCTGCTCAAGCGTGAGGCTGCGAGCTGGAATCAGACCGCTGACCGGCGTTGGGCTTGGTTTCGGGGTTGCAGTTGGCGCGGCAGTCGGGGTGGCTGTTGGCGTCGCGGTTGGGGCTACGGTAGGTTTAACTGTTGGCGTGGCCGTTGGTGCCAGCGTTGGCTTCACCGTGGGTACGACCGTCGGTGTTGCGATCGGAGTTGCGCTTGGTTTAACAGTGGGGGTTGCGCTGGGTGTGATGACAGGGGTACTGCTTGGCGCATTGGTCGGCTGGGCTGGGCCGACGAGGCGCCAAACGCCATAAGCTCCCGCTTGCGCTGGATTATCACCCTTGGTCCACCATTCATTGCGATACACCTGGCCCTGATAGCTCACCAGCTGGCCTTTGTTGGCGTAGGTGGTGTTGGCATCCCAGGCTTTCACCGTGCTGGGGGCGGTGGTCGCGTTCGGGGTAGCCGTTACGCTGGGCTGTGTCGTGGTGGGAGTGGCCGCGGGCGGAAAAGTGCTATTGGGCGTCGCTGTCGGAGTTGCCGCTGCGGCGTTGACTTTACGCCAGACGCCCCACGCGCCGCTTGTGGCCGGGTTGTCCCCTTTGGTCCACCAGCCGTTGGTGTAACGTTGGCCCTGATAACTTACCACCTGACCTGCTTCGGCGTAGGTGGTACTGCTATTCCATTCGCTGGCTGCATCCGCAGTCACGACGTGGAGAGCAATGGCGGCGATGAGGCCGTATTGAGGTAGCAATTGCATGGTGTATCCTGTTCGGTCAATGCCAGATATTGAGTACTGGTATGGGGTATTGCCTGCTAGGCATTGTAAATTTTTGCTTAGCGGGCAATACATATGATTAGTCTAGCGATAGATTGATCACACTTGGGCCGTTGGGCAGATTGAGTGGCTGGCCAACGACTTCGCCGCCAGTACCCATCAGGAAGCGGCCACCCTCAGCGCTAAAGCTGTAGTTCGCGCAGATTTCGTTGTGCCACTCGTTGTAAACCGCATCGCCGGTCGCTTTGCGAATTTCGCTCCAAGCGCCAGTGCTGGGGTTGCGATATTGCACATTGCTGAAATATGCGGCACGGCGGGTGTTGGCGAGGCACGAGGCTTTTTCTTCATACCAATCCTCCACAAAGGCCGAGGTACCGTACGGTGAGACTTTGGCCTGATAGCGCATGGTGGCAAATTTCTTACGCTGTCCATTGCTCAGATCAGTGAAGTACAGCGTGTAATCGGTTTTGCCATCGCTGGTTGCTGCGACTTCCAGCTCGAATCGATAAGTGACATTGGCTTGCGGCGTGTACGGGGCATAACACTTGATGCCTGTACCTTCGCCACCAAAATTCGAGCAGGTCGCCATCCCTTTATCAATCACCACCGGGCTCACGCCATTTACATCCCAGAGTGAGAACAGCAACTGGGAGGTTTGAATGCCGGTATAACCACCGGGGAAATTGATTGCCGAATAGTAAGTCGTCGGCGCCCAGCTCACCGGGGTGACATCCACTTTAAAGCCATTCCACAGCGGGGAAGACCAGTTGAGGTGGATCGAGTTGGCTCGGGTGCTGTGGGCAAACGCCTGTCCCGTGATTTCGGCCTCGCGGCGGCTACCATCGGCCAGGGTAATGCTGGCCCGTACCTGCTGACTGCTGGCTTTACCGGCGGTCCACCAGGCACTGATTTGGCCATTGCTATCGGTTTTTGCTGCCAGTGGGAAAACCCAGCCGCTGTCATTGCCGTTTACAGGGGTCCAGCTCACCGCGCAGCCCGCTACAGGCTTGCCCGCATTACTCACCTGAACCTTAATCACTTGTGGGCGATGGGTATCGTTGCCACTGGTTTCGTTGCTGGGGTCGTATAAAGTGCTGGAATACACCGAGCCGATCCGCGCCACGCCGGCGCTTGGGGTGAGTGCGGTTATTGCCGTGGCGGCACAGCTATTCGCAACAGGGCTTGGGCTGACGGTAGGAACTGGTGCAGCAGTCGGCGCAGGTGTGGCGCTTGCCACTGGCGTTGCCGTTGGGCTTGGTTTCGGGCTGGCACTTGGGGCTAGCGTGGCTAGCGGCGTTGGCGCGAGGGTAGGGCGAGGGGTTGCGCTTACTAGCGGCGTGCTGCTCGGGGTTGCGGCCGCGCCGATCAGTCGCCATACGCTGCTCTGGGCTGGATTGTCGCCGCGGGTCCACCATTGATTGCGATACACCTGACCCTGATAGCTCACAACCTGCCCAGCTTGCGCATAAATGGCATTGGCATCCCAGGGCTGCACGCTATTTGGCATGCTGCTGCTCGTTGGGGCCGGAGTGGCGGTGGTGACGGGTTTAGGGGTGGGTGTAAATGTAGGGGCTACCGTCGGTGCTGGACTATTACTACCAACCTTGCTCCAGACGCCCCACGGCCCGGTTTGCCCGGGTGTTTCTCCCTTGGTCCACCAGTTATTTTGATACAGCTGCCCCTGATAGCTTACCTGAGTACCCGGGGTGGCGTAGATGGTGTTGCTATTCCATTCACTCACGGCCAGCGCGGCCGGGCTGATGGCGATAGCGATCAGACCCAAAGCGGTCAAACGCATAAGATGCTCCTCCAGAGCTATTTTTTTATATTTGCGCACATCGGCTAAATCGATGCGTTCGTCATGATGCCGGAGGAATTTAGCAGAAATATCAGGATTCGATGATGGTCCTGAAGGGCAGCTTGTAATCTGCATCACCGCTGGGGCTGGCTTGGTCAGAAAATGGGGTTGGTTGCTGTTATTAGTGGATTGATTTAATTGGTTATTTCTTGTTTTGAAAGCAATAAAAAACCCGCTCGAAAGCGGGTTGTCCGACGAATGGCGGCAGGTGCTCAGCCGGCTTGGGTCGGGATGGCGTTGCTGCTGTGGGTAATGCGGTTATTGCTATCCACATACACCAGCGAAGGCTTGTGATTGGCCAGCTCTTCTTCGCTGTAATCGGCAAAGGTAGCGATGATGAGCAGATCGCCCACTTGCGCGTGGCGGGCGGCAGAGCCGTTCACCGAAATAATGCCTGAGCCGCGCTGGCCTTTGATCGCGTAAGTAGAGAAACGCGCACCATTATTGATGTTCCAGATGTCGATCGCTTCGTATTCGCGGATATTGGCCGCTTCAAGCAGATTTTCATCGATGGCGCATGAGCCTTCGTAATGCAGTTCAGCATGCGTCGCGGTGACGCGATGCAGCTTCGATTTGAGCATATTGCGTTGCATGGTGTTCTCCCGCCAGAGGCGCAGAGCCGAAAAAGATAGGCGCGATTATAAAACTTTGCCCCAAAAAGCCAAGCGTAAATAATCAGGCTGGACGATAGATCAGGCAACCGTCTAGTAAGTATTCACCGTCCTTGGTGCGGGCATCGGGCGCGATGCGGTCAAATTCATAGCGTCGGCCATCCAGGAGCAACCAGGCCGGGATCGGTTTTTCCTGAAAACGGCCCAGCGTTTCTTCGGCCCGCACGATGTCTTGCGCGCTGATGCTGGGGCGATAGCTTTGCTGGCGGCTGATTTCGGCCGCATCTTCGCGTGCATCGCGCTCTTCGGGCAGGGGCCAGTTACGTACTTCGGCCTGGGGCGCGGTTTCGCGTGGCTGCGTGGGTAGGCTGCGCAAATACCAGTTAAACAGGATGCGCGGCAAAATAACGCGCTTGACCTGTTTCTGGTTGTTAATCACGCAGGCGACACCAAAATCGGCGCCACACTGCTCGCAGCGCGCGGTGGCGGCGATGGCGATATGGTCTTCTACCAGCCGGGCCACGCCATGCATATGTTTGGCATGCAGCATGTGGCCGCAGCTGATGCAGGGTTTGGAAAATTGCCGTACTTCCTGGCCATTGGCAAATTTCAAAGGCAGAAAATCGGACAAACGACGGTTGGGCTGCATGCGGCTTCCTAAATGAGTGACCCGGCGCGGCCGGGCCTGACGCTTAAATGGTGGCGATTCGCGCTTCGACGGCCAATTCCAGATAATCGATATTCAAACGCTGTAGTGAGACTGTGGTGCCGGCCGGCAGTTCCGGCAGCCCGCCCACGCGCAAGACCAATGGCATGCCATCGACCCGCACTAGGTTTTCTTTAATGACCTGCGCGGTGAATTCCTGCATGCCTTCCTGTTCCAGATAGCGGATGCACCAGTAGCGCTCCATTTTGTCCTGGAAATCAGCATAGGCGGCGTAGGCCGCATCAAAAGCCGAAATGGCGCTAAACAGCTCGGCATCATTTTTCTGATAGCGCGGTTTTTCCTGCCGAATCATCGCCACAAGTTGTTGCTGGTTGATGAAATCCACCGCCCGGCGCAGCGGCGAGCTAGACCACATATAGCAATCCACGCCCAAACCGGCATGGGCGGTGGCTTGGGTCGAGAGTTTCACCCGGCCGCCGCCTTGCGAGCGGTAAATGCCGGCGATTTCAGCGTCGCGCAGGTCGGTACCCCACTGGCTGTTCACCAAAATCATCAGCTCGGCCACCAGTTTATCCATGGGCGCGCCGCGTTTGCGCGGTACGATGCGCACGCGCTCGGGCTGGCCCTCGACGCGATCAATGTAAAAACTGTAATCCAGTCGCACCGGGCCGGGTTGATCGGCCTTGCCGCGGCGGCCTTCCAGTGCGCCAGCCAGATGCCAGAGGAAGGTGAGTTCCTGCTTGTATGGGAAATCCGGCCCGTCGGCTTTGCCGGCGGTCTCTTCATTAAAGTACGGCTCGATGTCGTGGTGACGCAGGTTGGCGGCCACGGGCACGCGCTCGATGCGTGAGTAATGGCTCAAGACATCGTAGCCGGGCGAGACTTCCAGATACATCGAGAGGGCGGGACGGGCGGCGCCTTCTTGTAGGGTAAACACTTCAACCACTTCATCCGGCAGCATGGTGATCTTGTCGCCGGGGAAATACACGGTAGAGAGGCGATCGAGTACCAGCTGATCCACCGCCGAGCCCGGCGCAATGCCCAGCACCGGGGCGGCAATATGAATGCCGACTTGCCAGTTGCCATTGGGCAGGGTTTTCAGGCTGAAGGCGTCATCGATTTCGGTGGTGGTGGCGTCATCAATCGAGAACGCGGCCACATCGGCAATCGGCAAATCTTCGGGCGCGAACACCGGCTCAATCGCCGGAAAGCCTCGGCCTTTCGGGAAATGGGCGCTTAAGAAACCATCGAGGTGATACTGGGCCAGATCGCCCAGTGCGCCGATTTTTTCCAACAGGCGCAGCGGCGATAATTGCGCCGCTTCGGCGGCCTGAGCCAGCGCTTTGTATTCGAGGCCGTTTTTATCCGGGCGATGTATCAGGCGGGAAAGGTTGCTAGCAAAGGCTTCTGGCACGATACCCCGGAGGAGTTCCTCTTGCCAGACGGCCATTTGCTCGGCTTCACGCGCTTTGCGCTCCAGCCCGGCCAGCGCGGCTTTCAGGTTTTCTTCGGGGGCGGCTTTGTAGCGGCCTTTGCCTTTGCGATAAAAATACATCGGCGCGCCATGCAGGGCGATAACGGCGGCGGCCTGCTGAGTCAGGCTGGGGTTGGCGCCAAAATACTCGGCAGCAATGTCGGCAAAGCCGAATTCATCTTGCCCGCAGCATTCCCACAGGAAATTACTATCCACCTCGGCGGCCAGGGCTTGGGCGTTTTTCAGAAATTCATCGAGGCTGATGCGATCAAAGCGGAGCAGCACATTGGCAGTTTTGATTTTGCTGCGCTTGCCGCGCGCGTCTTCCACCTGCAGGCTGGCGGCCTGTTCGTCGTTGATGGTGGCGACTTTGAAGCTGCCGTCTTCCTCGTAAAATACATTCATTGCGTCTGCGCCAAAGCCAAAACCGCCAATTATATCAAAGCGCTGAGCCTGTGCGCGCAATTGCACCGGCGGCGCGCGTCGGGAACTGGCGTATTTTGTGTGATGGCGTGCCGCAGTCATGGTAATTACGCTATAAATCGGCCACAATCACGGCATCTTTTGTGAGTTTTTCAAGCCTTGTCAGCCTCTGCTTCTGCCACCGGTTCTCGCACTCTGCTTGCGGATATCGCCCCCGAAACGCCAGCTTTGGATCGGCGGGCGGTGGCCAGTGCTTTGCGCTTTGCGCTGGCCGAAACCGCCGCTGGTGGCCACAAGCTGGTGATCCTGGCCGGTGAGAGCGGTTCGGGCAAAACTACCTTGGCGCATGAGCTGTTGCCGCCTGTGCGTGAGCGCGGCGGCATGCTGATCGAAAGCCGGATCGAATCGCTGAGCTGGGGTAGCCCGCTCGATAGCCTGTTGCTTGGGCTGAGTCAGCTCAGCCAAGCACTCTGCCAGCAGCTGAGCGATTCAGGCCTTAGTGGCCGCGAAGCACTACTGGAGCTGGGTACGCGGCTGGGCCTGATTCAAACTAGCAGTAACGAGCTGGATTTAACCCAGGCCTTGCAGCTGCAACTTTTGGCCGGTGAATTACTCAGCCACGCCAGCCGTGAGCTGCGGCCACTGGTGTGGATTATTGATGGCGTGGATCAGCTGGATCAGGATGCGCTGGCGGTGCTGGACTATCTGATCGAAAATCGCTCCACCCCCTATCTGATGATCTTGCTCTGCGTGCGCGACGCCCAGCTGCCGATGCTGGTGCGTTGGCAGATGCATGAGCTAAGTCAGCTGTATCAGCTGGCGCCATTCAGCATTCGCGACACCATGACCTGGCTGGTAGAAGAGCAGAATATCAATCCGCGCCTGGCCGCCGAGATCGCGCCGTTTTTGCAGCAAACCTGCCAAGGTAATTTGCAGTTGTGCCGCTTTTTGCTCGATAGCCTGGCCGCGCATAATCTACTCAGCCCGGTGCCGGATGCGCAGTGGGCGCAACGTTTGCAGCAAATCTCGCTGCAATTGCGGGTGCCAGAAGCAGAAAACCATTTTCGTGAGCAGCTGCTGCAGCTCACTGAAACCGGGCTAGAGATGCTGCAAACGGCCAGCCTGATCGGACTGGAGTTTGATGCACGGATTTTGCACGACTACCTACCCGAAAGTGCGGTGCTGGAGCATCTGGCGCTCGCCAGTGGTTATGGCCTGATCGAACATCTGGGCGGTACGGTGTGGCGCTTTATTCATCCGCATCTGCAGCGGCTGGCCCAGCAAAGCTGCCCGCATCAGCATGAGGCCGAACTGCATGCGCGGCTGGCCTATCGCATGATGAAATTGCCGCAGTATGCCTTGCAGGCACTACGGCACGCCCAGCAGGCCGGCCCGGCGCTCACGCAGGCCGATCGGGTGAAATATGCGCAGCGCGGCGCGCAAGTGGCCAGCGAGATTTTGCAGCAGGGCAGCCCGCTGCATGCTGCGCAGATTTTGGAGCAGATGATGGCGCTGCTCGGGCCACGGCTGTGGCTGGACGAAGTGAGCCTGAGCGAGCAAATGATCGATTTGTGGTGCGCTTGCCTGCAAGAGCCCAATCAATATCGCGAAGTGCTGGTGGTGCAAAAAAACTTGCCGGCCGAGGCCAGTGCGCAAGTGCGCTACACCTTGTCGGCCTGCCGCCAGCGGCTGGCGCTACTCACGCAAGATTATGCCGGGCTGTTTGGCACGGCCGAAGATGCGCTCGGTAGTCTGGGCCAAGATTTATCCACCCAAACCCCGTATTGGTCGCTGGTCCGCGAGCTGGTGCTGGCCGGTTGGGAGCGGCTGCGCTATCGTCCCGCGCAGCAAGCCTGTGGGCAGAATACCCCGATGGATTCTGTGCTGCGCGCGCAGCGGGTGCTGGCGGCGCTGTATGGCCCGGGTCTGCTGGCGCGGCCAACCGCGCTGGCGGCGGTGACAGTGCGCCAGCTGCGGCTGCAACATCGCTATGGCCGCTCGCCCCACGATGTGGTGGCCAAAATTGGCGCGGCGTTGGCGCTGACGGCACTGCGTCGCTATGCCGCGGCCTTTAAGCTCGCCGATGTGGCGGAAGCTGAAGCGGCGGCGCTGGATGAAAACCAAGTGCTGTGGCCACGCCATCAAGTGCCGATTTTGAGTTTGGGCTTGATTCAGCCATGGCGGGCTGGCTTGCAGCAGCTGCTACCGAATTTGTGGCGCTGGCAGCAAAACGCTTTGCTGGAAGGCGATTTTGAATATGCCGGCTATGCCAGCATGTTTTACATTGGCCATTCGCTGCTGAATGGCAGCCCGCTGCAGCATCTGGAGCGCGAAGCGGCCAAGGTCGAAGATGATTTGCGCCATACGCGGCAATTGCAGTTGTTGCCGATGTCCAATGCCTTCCGCCAGGCGCTATATGGCCTAGCACATACAAGCGATAACCCGCCCTGGTTAGGGATCGGCGCGTTTCTCACACAGGAAGGCTTTGCGGCGCTGATGCAGCGCGATGATGCGTTGAATCTATGCCATTTCCATTTGCTGTCGGCCCTGACGGCGACCTACTGCGGCGCCAGTGATGCCGCGCTCAGCCAGCTGGCTGTGGGCTGGCAGCGTCATACCGCGGTGCGTGGCTCGATTCTGGCGGCGCTGATGCAGTATTTGCAGGGCCTGAATGGCTGCCGGATGGGGCAGTATGATGGCCCATGGGCGCGCCGGCGCTTAAACCGCATTCGCCAGCGCCTACAGCAGTGGGCAGCGCTGAATCCGGCCTTGTTTGCTTGCAAGGCGGCATTGCTGGAGGCGCAATATGCCGGGCGCTTTGCCGAATTCGAGCAGGCGCAAGCGGCGTTTTTGGCTGCCATCGAGCTGGCGCGCCAGCAGCAGCAACACCACGATTACGCGCTGGCGACCTTGCTGTATGGTGAATATCTGTTTGGCCAGCAGCATTTTCACCATGCCCGCCAGCTAATTAATCTGGCGGTGACCCAATACGAGCATTGGGGCGCGCATGGTGTGGCGCATTATCTGGAACGCCGCTACGGCAATTTCCTGTTGCCACCGCGGCGCTAGGGTATCGCGCTGTAGCCTTTATTGGGTGTGGCTTGCAGGGCAATACCCACTAGGGGCGCTTAGCTTTCACCCAGCTGGGCCAGCAACTCGGTCTGATGCTCATTGATCAGCGCCTGGGTGAGTTCGCTCAAATCACCATCCATCAGCGAATCGAGTTTATACAGCGTCAGGTTGATGCGGTGATCGGTCATCCGCCCTTGCGGGTAGTTGTAGGTGCGGATGCGTTCGGAGCGATCGCCCGAGCCGACCAGCGATTTACGCTCGGCCGCTTCCTTGGCCTGAATCTCGCGTAGCTGGGCGTCTTTAATCCGCGCCGACAATACCGCCAGGGCGCGGGCTTTGTTTTTATGCTGCGAGCGATCGTCCTGGCATTCCACCACAATGCCGGTTGGGATGTGCGTCACCCGCACGGCCGAATCGGTTTTGTTAATGTGCTGCCCACCGGCGCCACTAGCGCGGAAGGTATCGATGCGTAGGTCAGCCGGGTTGATATTAATTTCTTCCAGCTCATCCGCCTCGGGCATGACCGCCACGGTACACGCGGAAGTATGAATACGGCCTTGGGTTTCGGTCGCCGGTACACGCTGCACACGGTGACCGCCCGATTCGAACTTCAGCCGCGAATAGGCGCCAAAGCCGGCAATGCGCGCAATGATCTCTTTGTAGCCGCCAAGGTCAGATTCGCTGGCCGACATGATCTCCACCTGCCAGCGATTGCGCTCGGCATAGCGGCTGTACATCCGAAATAGGTCGGCGGCAAACAGCGCCGATTCATCGCCACCGGTACCGGCGCGAATTTCCAGAAAGATATTGCGCTCATCGTTGGGGTCTTTGGGCAGCAGCGCTTTTTGCAGCTCCAGATCGAGCTCTTCAATCCGGGCCTTGCCGGCTTTGATTTCTTCTTCGGCCAGCTCTTTCATATCCGGGTCGCTGAGCATGTCTTGCGCGGCGGCGATGTCGGCATTCACGCGATTAAACTCATGCCAGAGCTCCACCACCGGGGTGAGCTCGCTGTGTTCGCGGTTGAGCTTGCGATATTGTTCCATATCGCGGGTGGCTTCTTCGGATGACAACAGCGCGTTGACTTCTTCGAGGCGGTCGGCCAATTGGGCCAGTTTGGCTTGGATAGACGGTTTCATGGTGTCTTCAATTCAAAAGCAAATCGGGTCTACCGCGATGGTAGACAACAAGAAGGGCAGCGGAGGGCGCCGCTAGAATAGGCAGGGGCCGCGCATCAGGCTTGATCCTGTAGGCGGTACAGGCGGCGCACCAGCGCTACCAAGGCTTCCTGCTCATCGGGCTGGGCGCTATTGAGGGCGGCCAGCGGCGCATGCAGAAATTTATTACTGATCTGCTGCGCCAGTTGCTCCAGCACCCGCTGGGCATCATCCCCAGCCGCGAGGCGTTTTTGCGCTTTTTGCAGCTCGGCGCGGCTGATGCGCTCGGCATGGTCGCGCAGATCGCGAATGGTGGGCACCATCGCGCGGCTGGCCAGCCATGCGTCAAATTCTTTGACCTTTTCGCCCACGATGGCTTCGGCGCTGCTCACCTCGGCTTGCCGAGAAGCCATACCTTGTTGCACCACCTGGGCCAGATCATCCACGGTGTAAAGGTAGGCGTCTTGCAGTTCGCCCACTTCGCTTTCCACATCGCGCGGTACCGCCAGATCGACAATAAACATCGGCCGGTGGCGGCGCTTTTTCAGGGCGCGCTCGATCATGCCTTTGCCCACAATGGGCAGCGGCGCCGCAGTGGAGGTCACTACGATATCGAATTCGTGAATCCGCTCAGGTAGCTCGCTGAGGATAAACGCCTCGCCACCATGCTCGGCCGCCAGTGCCGCGCCCCGTTCTAGGGTGCGGTTGGCAACGGCGATCTTACAGGGGGACTGCGCGGCAAAATGGGTGGCGCATAATTCGATCATCTCGCCCGCGCCAATCATCAGTACCTTGCATTCGGCCACGGTAGGGAAAATCCGCTCGGCCAGCTTCACCGCAGCCGCGGCCATCGAGACCGAGGCGGCGCCAATTTTGGTTTGGGTACGCACATCTTTGGCGACGGCAAAGGCGCGCTGGAATACTCCGTTGAGCAAGGTGCCCATCGTGCCGGCTTCTCGCGCCTGGCGCTCGGCATCTTTGAGCTGGCCCAAAATCTGGGTTTCACCCACCACCATGGAATCCAAGCCGCAGGCCACGCGATAGGCATGGCGGGCAGCTTCGGCATTTTTGTATAGATACAGGTGGGGGGTAATGTTCTGCAGATCTTGATGGCGATTGTTTGCCAGCCAATACGTCACTGCATCAATGTCACGGGCGTGACAATACAGCTCGGTGCGATTACAGGTGGAGACAATCGCCGCTTCAAACACGCCTTTGAGCCCCACCAGCTCGGTGAGCGCCGGCAGCATGTCTTCCGGATTAAAGGCCAGCCGCTCGCGCACTGCGACGGGCGCAGTCTGGTGATTCAGACCAAGAACGATGAGCTGCATGCCAATGCCGGACAAGGAAGCGGTAAACCGGCTATTTTAACCGGAAAAGCACAGTTTGGGCGGCGGCGGGCGGCGTTTTTCTCCGCCCGCTCCGAGACTTAGTGCAGCTTGAGGCTCGGGCGTGCCACGCGGCGCAGTTTATCGCCGATCCACAATAAGCCCGCCAGCACCCAGCCATGCACTGCCGCCTGATGCAGCCGATAGAGCGAGGCGTAAATCAGCTTGGCGCCGCGACCTTCAACATAGTAATTGCGCTTGGGCCCCACAATCGCTGCCAGGCTACCCACGGCGGCGTGCTTACCCAGTGACACCATCATGCCTTGCGGCTTGAACACAAAGGGGGTGATCGGCTGTTGCCGCAGCTTGCGAATCAGCGCATCGGCCAGCCAACTGGCTTGCTGATGAGCGACCTGGGCGGTGGCCGGCAACTGCGGGCCGCCTTCGCCATCGGGGGCGCTGGCGCAATCACCGATGGCAAAAATCGCCGGGTCGGTCAGGGTTTGCAGCGTGGTGGTGACTTCGATCTGGTTATTGCGATTGGTGTGCAGCCCCAGCGTGGTAAGCCAATCGGCGGCTTTAACCCCAGCTGCCCAAACGCGAATCATGCCCGGGATTTGCTGGCCATCGGCGAGGGCAAAACCTTCGGGGGTAACCGCCGCAACACGGCTATTGCAGGCCACCATAATGCCGCGCTGCACTAAGGCTTCATTGGCATAGGCGGATAAGGATTCGGGCGCGCCCGATAAAATCCGGTTGGCGCCTTCGATAATGGTGATTTCCAGCTGGGCTGGATTTAAATTGGCGCCATAGTTATGCATTTCGCGAATGGTATGGTCGATCTCGGCAGCGAGTTCCACACCGGTGGCGCCGCCGCCGACAATCCCGATCGTGAGTTTGCTGGCGCCATTGCCCGTGGCGCCCACTGCAAACGACAAATCCAAAATGCGCCGGCGTAGTTGCTCGGCATCCCCGGGGGTATTCAGAAACATGCAGTGCTCGCGCGCACCGGGGGTGCCAAAATCATTGGCAATCGCGCCAAGCGCCAGCACCAAGGTGTCGTAGCCGATTTCGCGGGCGCCGGTTAGCTGCTCGCCATTGGCGCCTTGCACCGGGGCGAGGGCAATGGTTTTGCGCTCGCGATCGACGCCTTGCAGCCAGCCGAATTCAAACTGATAGCCATTGCGATAGCCATGGCCAAAATAATTGACTTCATCTTCGCCGGTGTTGAGCGCGCCGGTGGCCACTTCGTGCAGCAGCGGTTTCCAGATATGGGTGGGCGAGCCATCCACCAGAATAATCTGCGCCTGCCGGCGTCCGCCCAATTGCCGCCCCAAGCGGGTAGCTAATTCCAAACCGCCGGCGCCGCCGCCGACAATAACGATACGGTGTAATGCAGTCGATGTGCTCATGGCGCCCCGCCCTCGGAGGAATCATTACAAGATAGCGGCTGCCCGGATCACTTGCAGCCTCATTTGCTCAATGGCTCTGGCATTCTCGCACACTTGCCGTTAGTTACGTAGTTTTGTTACAAAATATGCTACTGGCGTGCGTGTGGGCGTAAAAAAAGCAGCCCGAAGGCTGCTTTGTGTAGCGCGGTGCGGCGCTTATTTGCGGTTGATCGCGCGCCAAGCGATGTCATTGCGGTATTGCATACCATCAAAGTGGATGCTTTCCAGAATTTCATAGGCGCGTTTTTGTGCCATTTTGTAGCTGTCGCCAAAGGCGGTGACACAGAGCACGCGGCCGCCGCTGGTGACGGGCTGGCCTTCGGCATTCAGCGCAGTGCCAGCGTGGAAAACATGGCCATCGGCCAGCTCGCCCGGCAGGCCGGTAATCACATCGCCTTTGCGTGGGGTTTCTGGGTAATTGGCCGCGGCCATGACCACGCCCAGCGCTACGCGGCGATCCCACTCGCATTCCACCTGATCCAGCGTGCCATTCACGCCGTGTTCGATCAGCGTGACGAAATCCGACTTCAGGCGCAGCATGATCGGCTGGGTTTCGGGGTCGCCAAAGCGGCAGTTAAATTCCAGCGTTTTCAGGCTGCCGTCTTCAGCTACCATCAGGCCAGCATACAAAAAGCCGGTGTAAGTGATGCCATCTTTGGCCATACCTTGCACGGTGGGCAAAATCACTTCGCGCAGCGCGCGTGCGTGGATTTCTGGGGTGACCACAGGGGCCGGGCTGTACGCGCCCATGCCGCCGGTGTTCGGGCCTTCGTCGCCATCGAGCAAACGTTTGTGATCTTGGCTCGAAGCCATCGCCAGCACGTTTTTGCCATCGACCATCACGATAAAGCTGGCTTCTTCGCCGGTGAGGAATTCTTCAATCACCACCCGCGCGCCGGCGTCGCCGAGCTTGTTGTCTGACAGCATCGCGTCGACCGCATCGTGGGCTTCGGTCAAGGTCATTGCCACAACCACGCCTTTGCCTGCAGCCAGGCCATCGGCCTTGATCACAATCGGTGCGCCTTTGGCGTCGATGTAGGCATGCGCTTTGGCGGCGTCAGCAAAGGTTTCGTAATCAGCGGTGGGAATGCCGTGGCGTTTCATAAACGCTTTGGCAAAGTCTTTCGATGATTCAAGCTGGGCGCCGGCTTGGGTTGGGCCAAAGATTTTCAGGCCGGCTGCGCGAAAGGCATCCACTACGCCTTGCGATAGTGGCGCTTCAGGGCCGACGACGGTCAGGGCGATGTTTTCGGTTTTGGCAAACTCCACCAGTGCGGCAATGTCAGTGAGATTGACGTTGGTAAGATTTTTATCCAGCGCGGTGCCGGCATTGCCGGGCGCCACAAACACTTTGCCCGCGCGTTCAGATTGCGCCAGCTTCCAGGCCAGCGCGTGTTCGCGGCCGCCAGAACCAATCACCAGAATGTTCATATGGACTCCATCAGGATGCCCGCGCCGGACGAGGCCAACGCGCGGACAGGTAGTTTAGTAATCGAAACGGGCAAACAGGAACAAGACATTCCCGTTGTTTTTGCCACCGGGGATATAGGTGGCATAGAAATTGGTTTTGTCGTATTTCACGCCCAGCATGGGCAGCAAGAAAGGCATGGGCAGGTAGTCGAAATCGGAATTGCGGAAGAACACCCCGCCTGTCCAGCCCGCGCCGGCGCGCAGCGGGCCAGCCACATTCCAGTACCACATATGGCCGTAGCCGACGTGAAACTGCGGCTGCTCGTGTGAATCGGCAAAGCCAATGGCGTAGATCATTTCTTCGTTGCCATTGCCGATCGGGCGGTGATAGCCCAAACCGCCGCCGTAGGCGAATTCGTTGTAGCTATCGATATTTTCTTTGTCGTAGGTGGCGCGGTTATGCCAGGCGTAACCGGTGAGGTACAGTCCGCCGGTGCCTTCGTTCCAGGTGCCGCTAATGTGGCTACAGGCGGCATCAAAACCCCACCACCAGTTTTCACATTCTACCGCTTTGGCCGGCAGGGCAAGGGTGGCGGCCAGTAGGCAGATGGCCCAGATTTTTTTCAGCATGGCTGACTCCTGAATGGGTATATCGATACAGGCCTTGTTTATTAATGGCTGCATGGATATACGCACTAGTGGTATATGGAAAATACAAATGGGATGCTGGCAGTGTACTGCAGCATCCCCGCGTGGCGCGTGACGTTTCGTAACCCATCCCGCGCCGCGGCACTTACCGTAGTGTAGTGCCGCTGTGTGTGCGCTTAGTGACGGAAGTGACGAATGCCGGTCATCACCATCGCAATGCCGTGCTCATCAGCGGCGGCAATGACTTCTTCGTCGCGCAGTGAGCCGCCCGGCTGGATGATGGCCGAGACGCCGTTTTCGGCAATCACATCCACGCCATCACGGAACGGGAAGAAGGCATCCGATGCGGCGACTGAGCCACGCAGCTCAAGGCCCGCATTGCGCGCTTTAATCGCGGCGATTTTGGTTGAATCCACGCGGCTCATCTGCCCGGCGCCAATCCCGAGGGTCTGGCCTTTGCCGCAGAACACAATCGCGTTGGATTTCACAAATTTCGCCACATTCCAGGCAAACAGCAGGTCTTTCAGCTGCTCATCGCTTGGTTGCAGTTTGGTCACCACTTTCAGGTCGGCCAAGGTCAGCGCGTGCACGTCTGGGGTTTGCACCAGCAGACCGCCACCCACGCGTTTCAGATCAAAACGGTTTTCGCCGGTTTCGATGGCGACTTCCAGTACGCGTACATTCGGTTTTTTCGCGACCAGAGCCAGCGCTTCAGGGGTGTAGCCCGGAGCGATCAGCACTTCGAGGAATTGCGCCGATACCGCTTCCAGTGTGTCGACATCCACCACTTTATTGAAGGCGATAATGCCGCCAAATGCGCTGGTGGTGTCGGTGGCAAACGCCAGGCGATACGCGGTGTACAGATCTTTGGCTACGGCCACACCACATGGGTTGGCGTGTTTAACGATTACGCAGGCAGGCTCGGCAAACTGCTTCACGCATTCCCACGCGGCATCCGAGTCGGCGATGTTGTTGTAGCTCAGCTCTTTGCCTTGGTATTGCTTGTAGTTGGCAAGGCTACCCGCTGCTGGCTGCAGATCGCGGTAGAACGCCGCAGATTGGTGTGGGTTTTCGCCGTAACGCATGTCCTGCACTTTTTCGAATTGCAGATTCAGGCGGTTTGGATAGGCGGCTTTTTCGCCATCTTCGGTCAGCGCGGTCAGGTAGTTGGAGATCGCGCCATCGTAAGCGGCGGTGTGGCTAAAGGCTTTCTTGGCCAGGTTTTTGCGGGTGGCCAGGCTCAGGGCGCCTGCGTTGGCCTGCATTTCGGCGATCAGGGCGCTGTAATCGGCGGCATCGGTTACGATGGCCACGTGAGCGTGGTTCTTCGCGGCAGAGCGCACCATAGCCGGGCCGCCGATGTCGATGTTTTCGATCGCATCTTCGTAGCTGCAGTTAGGCTTGGCGATGGTGGCTTCGAATGGGTACAGATTCACGCACACCAGATCGATATTGCCGATCCCGTGCTCTTGCATGGTGCTCACGTGGGCATCCAGATCGCGGCGACCCAGAATGCCACCGTGGATTTTCGGATGCAGCGTTTTTACGCGGCCATCCAGCATTTCGGGAAAGCCGGTGTAATCGGCGACTTCGATCACGGGCAGACCTGCGTCTGCAAACAGCTTGGCCGTGCCGCCGGTAGACAGGATTTCGACGCCTTGGGCCACCAGGGCTTGCGCGAATTCGAGTACGCCGGTTTTGTCAGATACGCTAATCAGCGCACGAGTGATTTTGCTCATCGTTCTTCCTCAAAGATCACACTACTCAATCAAAAAAAGGCCAAGCTGCGGTGCGCCGTGAGGCTTACAGCAGATTGTAGGTTTGTAATTTCTTGCGCAGGGTATTGCGGTTAATGCCTAGCATTTCGGCGGCCTGGGTCTGGTTACCCCCCACGCGCGCCAGAATATCGATCAGCAGCGGCTTTTCCATGCGGCCCAGTACCATGTCGTACAGGGCGCTGGGCGGCTCACCGTCCAGATCGTTAAAGTATTGGTCCAGCGATTGTTGAATCGCGATGGCAATCACATCGGTTGCTTGGTTCATGGTTAATCCGATTTTTCTTATTGTGGGTGGCGCGCATCCGCTGCGGATAGCAGGGCGGCGGCCGCAGAGTCAGCCGGGGTCGCCGGCTGGTATTGCAAGCGCTCGCCATAGGCGAGCAGCTGATCAAAAAATTGGCGCGTCATCTGCGCTTGGCCGGCGGTAGATTCCTCGGCGTACATGGCTTGCCGGAATTCATTACTCCCCGCTAGGCCCTTGGTATACCAGGCAATGTGCTTGCGGGCGATGCGGCAGCCCGAATACTCGCCATAGAAGGCGTACAGATCATCCAAGTGCTGCAGTAAGACGTCGCGAATCTCGATGACTTCCGGTGGCGGCAATTCTTCGCCAGTGGCCAGAAAGTGGGCGATTTCGCGGAATATCCACGGCCGGCCTTGCGCGGCGCGGCCAATCATAATCGCGTCGGCGCCAGTGTCGTGGAGTACCTGTGCGGCCTTGCGAGGGCTATCGATGTCGCCATTGGCAATCACCGGAATGTTCAAACTGCGTTTCACTTCGCGAATCAGCGCGTAGCGGGCGTTGCCGTTGTACATGTCTTCACGCGTGCGGCCATGAATCGCCAGGGCGGCAATTCCGGCCGCCTGCGCGCGCTCGGCTACCCGCAAGATATTTTCGGCGCCATTGGCAAAGCCGAGGCGGGTTTTTAGCGTAACCGGGATATTGTCCGGCGCCACGGCGGCGACGACGGCATCCAGTATCTGGCCCACCAGTGTTTCGTCTTGCAACAGGGCTGAGCCAGCCAGCTTGTTGCAAACCTTTTTCACCGGGCAGCCCATATTGATATCGATAATCTGCGCGCCATTGGCCACCTGATAGCGGGCCGCTTCGGCCAGCTGGGCTGGGTCAGAGCCGGCAATCTGCGCCGAAATGGGCGCCAGCTCGCCAGCAAAATTGGCGCGATTGATGGATTTTTTGTGCGCCCGCAGCGATTGATCAGCCGTGATCATTTCCGACACGGCGTGGCCGGCGCCAAAGCGCTTGCACAGCTGGCGGAAAGGGCGATCAGTCACCCCGGCCATCGGCGCAACGATCAGATTGTTTTTGAGCTGATACGGGCCAATGTGCATGGCGCAAGGGCTGGGGGAATCAAGGAAGGCGCGGATTGTACCCGCTGATTAAAAAATAGGCAAACATTAAAAAGAGCAAGCAAATTGACCTGTCTGGGTATAGCCCAGCGAGCAAATACCCCTCTGTGTTGTATGGCTATACAGGGTGGGGGTGAGTAGGGTGGAGTCGCAGGCGGCCACAGCGTATCATGGCGCGCATTCACGTTTTTGCCCGGAGCGGCTACCCATGACCCACGCCAGCCAGCCTGATTCTGCCGCACTGTCCAGCCAGCAATTGGCGGCGGTCAAAGATTATCTGCTTACCCTGCAGCAAAACATCGTAGCCACGCTGGAGTCGATTGATGGCCTGTGTTTTCGCACCGATAGCTGGGAGCGCGCCGAGGGTGGCGGCGGGATTAGCCGGCTGATCGAAGAAGGGCAGGTGTTTGAGCGCGGCGGGGTGAATTTCTCGCATGTGATGGGGGCGCAGCTGCCACCGTCGGCCAGCGCGCATCGCCCTGAGCTAGCCGGCCGCGCTTGGGAGGCGATGGGCGTCTCGCTGGTGCTGCACCCGCGCAACCCTTATATCCCCACTGTGCATATGAATGTGCGCTTTTTCATTGCCAAGCCGGCGGCCGGTAGCGCGGATGCGCCGGTATTCTGGTTCGGCGGCGGGATGGATCTGACCCCGTATTACGGCCATGTGGATGATGCGCGGCATTTCCATCAAACCTGCGCCGCTGCGCTGGCGCCGTTTGGGGCGGAGCTATATCCGGAGTTTAAGTCTTGGTGCGATCGTTACTTCTACCTGAAACACCGGCAAGAAGCGCGCGGCGTGGGCGGGATCTTCTTTGATGATTTTGCCCGGCTGGGTTTTGCCGAGAGTTTTGCCCTGCTGCGCGCAGTGGGCGATGCCTTTTTGCCTGCCTACGCGCCGATTGTGGCGCGCCGCAAAGACTGCGAATACGGCCAGCGCGAGCGCGATTGGCAAGGCTATCGCCGGGGGCGCTATGTAGAGTTTAACCTCGTGTGGGATCGCGGCACCCTGTTTGGTCTGCAATCGGGTGGGCGGACCGAATCGATTTTGATGTCGATGCCGCCGGTAGCCAACTGGCGCTACGACTACCAGCCCGCCGCTGGTAGTCCAGAGGCCGCGCTGTATAGCGATTTTCTGCCAGCGCGCGACTGGCTGGCCTAAACGCTGGCCCAGCTGGGGCGAATCGTGCGGCGTCGGTCTGACATGGATTAAATTTTCGTGAATTTCCCTAATTGACGCCGGCGCTTTCTGGCAAACTGCTGGACGACTGACGATAGTGTGGCAGGTAGCACGCACGCCGCCGTGGGGTGGCAGTCAGACCAGCAGAGAGGACACCAGCGGATGTTAGAACAACGACCAGAAGCGCAGGGGATGTACGACCCAGCGAATGAACATGACGCCTGTGGCGTGGGCTTTGTGGCCCATATCAAAGGGCAGAAAAGCCATAGCATCATCGAGCAAGGCTTGCTCATCCTGAAGAATATCGATCACCGCGGCGCCGTGGGTGCCGACCCGCTGGCGGGTGATGGTGCGGGTATCTTGATCCAGATCCCGGATGCGCTGTATCGCAAGGCTATGCTGGGGCAGGGTATCGTGTTGCCGCCGCAGGGCGACTATGGTGTGGCGATGTGTTTTCTGCCGCAAGAGCCTGCTGCCCGGATGGCCTGTGAGCAGGAAATCGAGCGCGCAGTGCGCGCCGAGAAACAAATCGTACTGGGCTGGCGCGATGTGCCGGTGAATCACGACATGCCAATGTCGCCGCTGGTGAAGGCGAGCGAACCCGTCATTCGCCAGCTGTTTATCGGCCGCGGCAACGATGTACTGGTGACCGATGCGCTCGAGCGCAAGCTGTACATCATCCGCAAACGTGCCTCGCACGCCATTCGCGCGCTGAAACTCAAACACGGCGGCGAGTATTACATTCCGTCCTGCTCGGCGCGCACAATTAACTACAAAGGCCTGCTGCTGGCGGATCAGGTGGGCGAGTATTACCTCGATCTGCAAGACCCCGCCTGTATCTCGGCGCTGGCTTTGGTGCATCAACGCTTCTCGACCAATACTTTCCCGACCTGGGATCTGGCGCACCCATTCCGTTATATCGCCCACAACGGCGAGATCAACACCCTGCGCGGCAATGTGAACTGGATTCGCGCGCGCGAGCGCGCCATTAGCTCGCCCGTGCTCGGTAAAGACCTCGATAAAGTCTGGCCGCTGATTTATCCGGGCCAATCGGATTCCGCCTCGTTTGATAATGCGCTCGAACTTTTGGTGATGGGCGGCTATTCACTCGCGCAAGCGATGATGATGATGATCCCTGAAGCGTGGGAAAAGAACGGCGAAATGGACGAAAAACGCCGTGCCTTCTACGAATACCACGCTGCAATGATGGAGCCATGGGATGGCCCCGCCGCAGTGGCGTTTACCGATGGTCGCCAGATTGGCGCCACGCTTGATCGTAACGGTCTGCGCCCTGCACGCTATTTGGTCACCAACGACGATCTGGTCGTGATGGCATCTGAATCTGGCGTATTGCCGATCGCGGATGAGCGCATCAATAAAAAATGGCGCCTGCAGCCGGGCAAGATGTTCCTGATCGATCTGGAGCAAGGCCGCATTATTGATGACAAAGAGCTCAAAGACAGCCTGGCCAATGCCAAGCCTTACCGCGAGTGGATTGATAAAATCCGCGTGAAGCTCGATGAAATCGAATCCGATGCCGCTCAGGCCGTGGCCCCGAAAGCTAGCCTGCTCGATGCCCAGCAAGCGTTTGGCTTTACCCAGGAAGACATTAAGTTTCTGCTGGAACCCATGGCCAAAAATGGCGAAGAAGCCACTGGCTCGATGGGCAATGACGCTGCGCTGCCGGTGCTTTCGAGCAAAAATAAGCCGCTGTATCACTACTTCAAGCAATTATTCGCGCAGGTGACCAACCCGCCGATCGACCCGATCCGCGAAGATATGGTGATGTCGCTGGTGTCCTTCATCGGCCCGAAACCCAATCTGCTGGGTACTACGGATATCAACCCGCCGATCCGGCTGGAAGTGGCGCAGCCTATTCTGTCGAGCGCCGAGATGGAGAAAATCCGCCATATCGGCCAATACACCAGCGGCAAGTTTTATTCGCATGAGCTGGATATTTGCTATCCGGTTGCGTGGGGGCAGGCTGGCGTTGAAGCCCGTTTGGCGTCCTTGGTGGCCGAAGCGGAAGACGCGGTGAAATCAGGCGCCAATATCCTGATCGTGTCTGATCGCAATATGGATCAAGACCATGTGGCGATTCCAGCCTTGCTGGCCACTTCGGCGGTGCACCAGCATTTGGTCAAGCGTGGCCTGCGCACGAGCACCGGCTTGGTGGTTGAGACTGGCTCAGCGCGCGAAACGCACCACTTCGCCTTGCTGGGTGGCTATGGCGCTGAAGCCGTGCACCCTTATCTGACCTTGGCCACTTTGGCGGATCTAGCCGGCAACGACGCCGAAACCGCGGCGAAATACCAGAAAAACTTCATCAAAGCGGTCGGCAAAGGCCTGCTGAAGGTGATGTCAAAAATGGGTATTTCGACCTATATGTCGTACACCGGTGCGCAGATTTTTGAAGCCATTGGCTTGCAAAAAGCCTTTGTGAAGAAATACTTTACCGGCACACCAAGCAATGTCGAAGGCATTGGCCTATTTGAAGTGGCTGAAGAAGCGGTGCGTCTGCATGCCGCCGCCTTTGGCTCCGACCCCGTGCTGGCCAATATGCTCGACGCCGGCGGTGAATATGCCTTCCGGATTCGCGGCGAAGACCACCTGTGGACGCCCGATGCGATTGCCAAGCTGCAACATGCAACCCGCTCGGGGCAATATTCCACCTACAAGGAATATGCCGCACTGATCAACGATCAAAGCAAACGCCACTTAACGCTGCGCGGCCTGTTCGAAATTAAAGCCGCGGGCGCTGCTGTGCCGCTGGAAGAAGTCGAGCCGGCCGCCGAAATCGTGAAGCGCTTTGCGACGGGAGCCATGTCGCTGGGCTCCATCTCGACCGAAGCGCACTCAACGCTAGCGATTGCGATGAACCGCATTGGCGGTAAATCAAATACAGGTGAAGGCGGTGAGGATGCAACGCGCTTCAAACCGCTGAAAGCCGGTCAAACGCTATCAGAAGTGATCGGCAAAAACCGCATTGAGCGCGACTATACGTTCAAAGAAGGTGATAGCCTGCGTTCGGCGATCAAGCAGGTGGCGTCGGGCCGTTTTGGCGTCACGACCGAATACCTCGTCAATGCCGATCAAATCCAGATCAAGATGGCGCAAGGTGCCAAGCCGGGCGAGGGTGGGCAGCTGCCTGGCCATAAGGTTTCGGAATACATCGGTAAATTGCGGCACTCGGTGCCGGGCGTGGGCCTGATTTCGCCGCCACCGCACCATGATATTTACTCGATCGAAGATTTGGCGCAGCTGATTCACGATCTGAAAAACGTCAATCCAGTGGCCTCAATTTCCGTCAAGCTGGTTGCCGAAGTCGGCGTGGGTACCGTGGCGGCGGGGGTGTCGAAAGCCAAAGCCGATCACTTGGTCATTGCGGGTCACGACGGTGGTACCGGTGCTTCGCCACAATCGTCGATCAAACACGCGGGCGGCCCATGGGAATTGGGCTTGGCAGAAACCCAGCAAACGCTGGTGCTGAATAAATTGCGTGGCCGGATTCGCGTGCAAGTTGATGGCCAGATGAAAACCGGCCGTGACGTCGTGATTGGTGCGCTGCTCGGCGCCGACGAATTCGGCTTTGCCACTGCACCGCTGGTGGTTGAGGGTTGCATCATGATGCGCAAGTGTCACCTCAACACCTGCCCAGTCGGAGTGGCAACCCAAGACCCTGTACTGCGCCAACGCTTCTCAGGCCAGCCTGAGCATGTGGTGAATTACTTCTTCTTCGTAGCCGAAGAAGCGCGGCAGATCATGGCGCAGATGGGTATTCGCAAGTTTGACGAGCTGATCGGCAGATCTGATTTGCTCGACAAACAAGCCGGGATCGAGCACTGGAAGGCCAAAGGGCTGGATTTCAGCAAGATCTTCTATCAGCCAAGCATGCCAGCCGAAGTGGCGCGTCTACACGCAGAAACGCAAGATCACGGCTTGGTTAAAGCGCTTGACCAAGAGTTGATTAAACAAGCAGCGCCGGCGCTCGAGCGTGGCGAAATCACGCAAATCAGCTTGCCGGTGAAAAACATCAACCGCACTGTGGGCGCCATGCTGTCGGGTGAAGTGGCGCGCCGTTACGGTCACGCCGGTTTGCCAGATGACACGCTGCGCGTGGCCCTGCAAGGCACGGCGGGTCAAAGCTTTGGCGCGTTTTTGGCGCGAGGCATTACCATCACACTCACCGGTGAAGGCAACGATTATGTCGGCAAAGGCCTGTCGGGCGGGCGGATTGTGATTCGCCCGGCGGCTAGCTTTGTGGGTCAAACCTGGGAAAACATCATCGTTGGTAATACCGTGCTGTTTGGCGCGATTGCCGGTGAGGCGTTCTTTGCCGGCGTTGGCGGCGAGCGCTTTGCGGTGCGCAATTCCGGCGCAACCGCGGTGGTCGAAGGCGTGGGCGATCACGGTTGCGAATACATGACCGGCGGCACGGTGGTGGTGCTGGGCAATACGGGCCGCAACTTTGCGGCCGGGATGTCGGGCGGGGTTGCCTACGTTTACGACCCAGAAGGCGTATTTGCGAGCCGTTGCAATATGGCGCAAGTGGCGCTGGAGCCGGTGCTGGCAGCCGAAGCGCAAGCCCAGCCATTCCACAATGGTCTGGCCGACGAAGCCCAGCTGAAAGCCCTGATTGAGCAGCACGCCGCCCTGACCGGTAGCCTGCGTGCCGCCGAGATTTTGGCGAATTGGGTCGAGGCTCGCGCCGCCTTTGTCAAAGTCTTCCCGAACGAATATCGCCGCGCGCTGACTGAAATGAAGGCAATGGCCGCCGCCAAACTTGAAGAAGCCACCCGGAAGGAGATCGCATAATGGGTAAGCCGACTGGTTTTCTGGAAATTGAACGCATCAAGGAAACATACGAGCCGGTGGCGCAGCGCCTGACGCACTATCGCGAATTTGTGCCGGCGCTTGATGATGCCGCAGCCAAGCTGCAAGGCGCGCGTTGTATGGATTGCGGTATTCCGTTCTGCAATAACGGTTGCCCGGTCAATAATGTGATCCCGGATTTTAACGATCTGGTGTATCGGCAAGATTGGCAAAATGCGCTCTCCGTGCTGCATTCGACGAACAATTTCCCCGAATTCACCGGCCGGGTCTGCCCGGCGCCGTGCGAGGCCGCCTGTACTTTGGGCATTAATGCCGAGCCGGTGGGGATTAAATCGATCGAACGCGCCATTATCGACAAAGGCTGGGAAAACGGCTGGATCGTGCCGCAACCGGCGGCGCAGGCCACTGGTAAAAAAGTCGCCATCGTCGGTTCTGGCCCGGCGGGCCTCGCCGCCGCGCAGCAGCTGGCGCGGGTGGGGCATGCGGTCACCGTGTTTGAAAAAAATGACCAAGCCGGTGGTTTGCTGCGCTACGGCATTCCGGATTTCAAGCTTGGGCAGGATGTGATTGATCGCCGGTTGGCGCAGCTGGCGGCTGAGGGTATTGTCTTCAAAACCAATACTGTTGTTGGCTCTGGCGATATACCCGCCGGGATTGTCAATGATGCTACTACCGTAGTGACGCCTGCTGAGCTCAATGCTGAGTTTGATGCGGTGATTCTGGCCGGGGGCGCCGAAGTGCCGCGTGATTTGCCGGTGGCCGGCCGTGAGCTCAAGGGGATTCACTACGCGCTCGAACTGCTGATTGCGCAAAACAAGCAAGTGGCAGGTGGCGCAGCTAACCCGATCAATGCCGCAGGTAAGCATGTGGTGGTGATTGGTGGTGGCGATACCGGTAGCGATTGTGTTGGCACCAGTAATCGCCATGGCGCCACCAGCGTGACTCAGTTAGAGCTGATGCCTATGCCGCCCGAAAGCGAAGACAAACCCCTGGTATGGCCGTATTGGCCGGTGAAACTGCGGACGTCGAGCAGTCACGAAGAAGGGGTGAGCCGTGATTTTGCGGTGCAAACCCAAGGCTTCGTGGGCGAGAATGGCCAGGTCAAAGCCGTGAAACTGGTCAAGCTGGATTGGGCCAGTGGTAAGCCCGAAGTGGTGGCCGGCAGCGAGTTTGATATCCCGGCCGATCTGGTCTTTCTGGCCATGGGCTTTACCAATCCGATTGCTAGTATTTTGGATGCGTTTGGCGTGGAGAAAGACGCACGTGGCAACGCCAAAGCCAGCACAGATGGTCAAGGCTGTTACCGAACTAGCGTCGATAAAGTCTTTGCCGCCGGCGATATGCGCCGTGGTCAATCCTTGGTGGTGTGGGCCATCCGCGAAGGCCGGCAGGCGGCGCGTGAAGTGGATGCTTACCTGATGGGGGCGAGTAATTTGCCACGCTAAGTGGGTATCTGTTGCGCGGTAGCTTTTTATCTAGCTTGCCGAGCAATACCCCTTAAATAAGCCAGCCTTGCGCTGGCTTATTTTTTGCGCGGCCGCCCTTGGCGGCGCACCGTATAATGAACGATTACCTGTTTTGCACTGGAGTTCAGCATGAGCGATCAAGCCACCCCTGCCGCGCCCGCCGATTGGCTGGTGATTTTGCGGCCCGACCATGAGCGTAAAGTGGCGGCCAAAAGTAAGCTGTATCGCCTGCGGCATAATCAGCCTGAGCGCCTGCGCCAACTGGAAGCCATCGTCGGGGATGCTCAGTTTAAATACAACCGCTACAAACGGGTGATCGACTCACCAGAGCCCAAGTTGATCGAGCGGTTGCGCCAGGCTTGTGTGGCGGTGATCGGCCATGATCGGGATTTGGTGCATTATCTGATCGCAATAGCGATTGAGCGCAGCGATGCGGCGCATCAGCGTGGCTTGGCGGGGTCAGCGACCGCTGCTGCTGCGCGGCCGGTGCCAGCGCGGCTGACGGGTTCGCCTAGGGCCAGACAGGCGAAGGCTGCGCAAATGAAGGGCGCCCCCGCAGCTGCTGGCGAACAGCCAGCCACCGAGGCGAAGAAAACGCTGACCGTTCGCCCGCGTAGTAACAAGGAAGGGGCCGCCGCGCCGGCGCCAGCCGGTAAGCCCACTAAGCCGCGCTCGGCTTAAGCTCATCCTGCTTGGGTTGGGCCGCTGCGACGCTATCTGGCATGGCGGGGGCGCCCACCGCGCTGGATTTGCCTTGCGCTTTTAGTTCGTGCAGATCGGCCAGGATTTGCCAGCTAAGATGATCTACCCGCTGATTTAGCGATTGCAGCGTAGCTTCGGCTTTCAGATTGACCTCAAAATCGCGCAGCATGGTGAGCCGATCGCGGGCGGCTTGGCGGTTTTGCGACATCATGATGATCGGCGCCTGAATCGCGGCCAGCATCGACAAAATCAGATTTAAAAACACATACGGGTAGGGATCGAAAGCCTGCGCACGCAGGATGTCGGTATTCAGTACCGCCCAGCCGAGCAAAAAAGAGGCAAAGAGCAGGATAAAAGTCCACGAGCCGCCGAATTCGGCCACCCGGTCGGCTAGTCGCTCGCCAAAGGTCACCCCTTCGACCGGGATACGCTCATCCCCCCGATTGGCTTGCAGGCGGCGCGAAATGCGCAGCAGGGCATTGCGTTCGCGCTCGCCGATGTCTTTAAACCCCGAGTTCAGCAAATGCTCGGCCAGAAAGCGCAGCTGATGATCATCTTGACGCATGATGGTCTCCGGCGGGAAAAGGTGTGGGCGCTTAGTGTACGAAGTTTTGCCTCGCCGGCAGCTTAAGCTTTGTTCATTTTGCCGGCAGCAGCCGTGGGCAATTGACGAGGGCTTGAATCGGATTTGAATTCAGGCTGACAAAGTGAAAAATACCCAGATGGCGTAGTTTCAGGGTTTTTCCCGATTGTCCAGTGCCAATTGGTTTGGGTTGCGTTTAGCACCCTTAAAAGCTAGAATCAAGCCCTTTCTCTTGACTAGGGTCAATCCCTAGTGCGTTTGTTTTTTTGGCTTAAGGGTTCCGTTGTGATGGATAGACAAAGCTGGTTGGAAGGCACGCTGTACCGCCCGCAGTTCGAGCAAGATAGCTGCGGCTTCGGTTTGATCGCGCAGATGGATGATAAACCGTCGCATTGGCTGGTATCGACTGCGATTAATTCTCTGGCCTGTTTGACCCACCGCGGCGCCGTGGCGGCCGATGGCAAGTCTGGCGATGGCTGCGGTCTGTTGTTCCGCAAACCCACTGGCTTTTTGCAAGCCGTGGCCGCCGACAATGGCTATACCCTGGCGGAGCAATTCACTGCCGGCCTCGTATTTGCTGGCTTGGATAAAGATACCTGTGCTCAGTCGCTGGCGAATCTGCAAGCCGCAGTCGAAGGCCAGGGCCTGAGTGTAGCCGGCATTCGTGACGTACCTGTGAATCTGGATGCGCTGGGTGAAGCCGCAATGGCCTCATTGCCTTCGATCAAACAGATTTTCGTGAACGCCCCAGCCGGTCTGTCCGAACTCGACTTTGCCCGCAAGCTGTACCAAGCCCGCCGTATTGCCGAAAAAGCCAACGCCAACGACAAAGATTTTTACATCCCAACCCTGAATCCGTACGTGCTGTCGTACAAGGGTTTGGTTACCCCCGATAATCTGCCAGTGTTCTACCTCGATCTGAAAGACGAGCGTTTTGCCTCGAGCCTGGCGGTATATCACCAGCGTTTCTCGACTAATACCTGGCCACAATGGAAACTGGCGCAGCCATTCCGTTTTCTCGCGCACAACGGCGAGATCAATACCCTGACCGGAAACCGCGCCTGGGCCAAAGCGCGTGAAGCCATCATGCACAGCGAACAGCTGGACATGGATGCGATCCGCCCTATCGTTCAAACCAATGGTTCAGACTCGATGAGTCTGGATAATATGCTGGAAAGCCTGGTGCTGGGCGGCGTAGATGTCTTCCGCGCCTTCCGCCTGCTGGTGCCACCGGCTTGGCAAAACGTGGATTCGAACGACCGTGATCTGCGTGCGTTCTACGAATACAACTCGCTGCACATGGAACCATGGGATGGCCCAGCCGGTATTGTTTGGGCCGCTGGCGACTACGCCGGTTGTGCACTTGACCGTAATGGCCTGCGCCCAGCACGTTATGTGATCACCAAAGATCGCCATATCACCATCGCCTCAGAAATCGGTGTATGGGGTTACAAACCGGAAGAAGTGGCCAAAAAAGGTCGCGTTAAACCGGGTCAGATCGTGGCGGTGAACCTGAAAACCGGCGAGTTTATCGATACCGAAACCATCGATAACGGCTTGAAAGGCGCGCAACCTTACCGCGCATGGCTGAAAGAACACGCCATTCATCTGGAAATGGCCGAAGACAACAAACCACTGGAAGAAATGGATAAGGCAACGCTGTTGACCTACCAAAAACAATTCCAGCTGACGTTTGAAGAGCGCGACCAGATTCTGCGCGTACTGGCCTCGGATGGTCAGGAAGCCATTGGCTCGATGGGTGATGACACCCCGATGGCAGTGTTGAGCCAGAAAGTGCGCTCACCATTTGATTACCTGCGCCAGCAATTTGCGCAGGTCACCAACCCACCGATCGATCCGATTCGCGAAGCGATCGTGATGTCGCTGAACACCTGTTTCGGCCCCGAGCGCAATCTGTTTGAAGACGGCCCAAGCCACGCTAAGCGTTTGGAAGTTACTTCACCGGTGCTGTCGACCGACAAATTCGACGCTATCGTGTCGCAAGCCGATGCCGACTTCAAAGCTGCCCGCTTTGATCTGAGCTTTGATGGCGCGAGCACCACGCTGAAAGCCGCAGTTGAGCAATTGCAAGCCGATGTATTGGCGAGCGTGCGCAACGACGGCACCGTGATTGTGGTGCTGTCCGACAAGAACATCGCCAAAGGCCGTCTGCCGATTCCGGCGCTGTTTGCCGTGGGCGCCGTGCACCATGCGCTGATCAACGCTGGCCTGCGCTGCAAAACCAATATCATTGCTGAAACCGCAACCACTCGCGACCCGCACCACTTTGCGTGTCTGATCGGTTACGGTGCGACGGCCGTCGTGCCGTATCTGGCTTACCAAACGATCAAAGAATTGATCGAGCTGGGCCAAATCGAGCATTCGCTGGAAAAAGCCGCCAATAACTTCCGCAAAGGGATCAACAAGGGTCTGATGAAGATCCTGTCGAAGATGGGTATTTCGACCATCGCCTCTTATCGCGGCTCACAGCTGTTTGAAGGCGTGGGGATTGGTGAAGAAGTGATCGACCTGTGCCTGACCGGCACGGTTTCTCGTATCTCTGGTGCCGGCTTTGCTGACTTCCAAGAAGATCTGGCCAAACTGAACAAGCTGGCCTTCAACCCGATGCGTCCACTGGCGCAGGGAGGTCTGCTGAAGTATGTATTTGGCGAGGAATACCACGCCTACAACCCAGACGTGGTGATGGCGCTGCAAAAGGCCGTGCAAAACGGCGACTACAAAGCCTACAAGCAATACGCTGAACTGGTGAACAAACGCCCAGTCGCCATGCTGCGTGACCTGATGGCGCTGAAACTGGATCCAGCCAAAGCCATTAGCCTCGACGAAGTTGAGCCGCTGGAAAGCATCGTGAAGCGCTTTGACTCTGCGGGTATGTCTTTGGGTGCTTTGAGCCCAGAAGCGCACGAAGCCTTGGCCGAAGGCATGCACCGTTTGGGCGCGCGCTCGAACTCGGGTGAAGGTGGTGAGGATGAAGCTCGCTACGGCACGCCGAAAATGTCGAAAATCAAGCAGGTGGCCTCAGGTCGTTTCGGTGTTACACCGCATTACCTCGTGAATGCTGAAGTGCTGCAGATTAAAGTCGCCCAAGGTGCCAAGCCGGGTGAAGGTGGCCAGCTGCCGGGCGATAAAGTATCGCCACTGATCGCAAAACTGCGTCACAGCAAACCAGGCATCAGCCTGATTTCTCCACCACCGCACCACGATATTTACTCGATCGAAGATTTGGCGCAGCTGATTTTCGACTTGAAACAGGTTAACCCTGAAGCGCTGGTATCGGTGAAACTGGTGGCAGAACCAGGCGTGGGTACGATTGCTGCGGGTGTAGCCAAAGCCTACGCTGACTTGATCACGATTTCTGGTTACGACGGTGGCACTGCTGCTTCGCCTCTGGCATCAGTTAAATACGCAGGTTCGCCGTTCGAGTTGGGTCTGACCGAAGCACAGCAAGTATTGCGTGCCAATGGTCTGCGTGGCCGTGTACGCGTGCAGGCGGATGGCGGTCTGAAAACCGGTCTGGACGTGGTGAAAGCCGCAATCATGGGTGCAGAGAGCTTCGGCTTTGGTACTGGCCCAATGGTGGCGCTGGGTTGTAAATTCCTGCGGATTTGTCACTTGAACAACTGCGCAACCGGCGTAGCCACGCAAGAAATCAAACTGCGTAGCAAGTACTTCATCGGCCTGCCAGAAATGGTGGTGAACTACTTTACCTTCATCGCGCAAGAAACCCGTGAGCTGATGGCATCACTGGGTATCCGCAAATTTGAAGATCTGGTGGGTCGCACCGAGCTGCTGGAACTGATCGATGGCGCCACCGAGAAACAGAAAAAACTCGCCCTGAGCGCCCTCTTGAGCCAAGGCAGCACGCCAGAAAGCGAGCCACGCTTCTGCGTTGAAGCCAGCAACCCGTCTTTCGATAAAGGCGAGTTGGCGGAAGAAATGGTGCGTGATGCCTTGGCGGGTATCAAAGCCGGCACCCGTCAGCGCTTTGAATACAATGTGCGCAATATCCACCGCTCGATCGGTGCCCGTCTGTCTGGCGAGATCGCTAAAGCCCACGGCGCAGCAGGTTTGGCCGATGGCGCGCTGCACATCAAGCTGAACGGCTCGGCCGGTCAGTCGCTGGGGGTGTGGAACTCGAAAGGCCTGACGCTGGAACTGGAAGGCGATGCCAACGATTACGTGGGCAAAGGCATGAACGGCGGCAAAGTAGTGATCTACCCACCGAAAGGCAGCGATTTTGCGTCGCATGAAGCCACCATCGTTGGTAATACATGTCTGTACGGCGCCACCGGTGGTGAGCTGTTTGCTGCTGGTATGGCTGGCGAGCGTTTCGCAGTACGCAACTCGGGTGCTACCGCCGTGGTCGAAGGCGTGGGTGATCACGGTTGTGAATACATGACCGGCGGTTGCGTGGTGGTACTGGGTGAAACCGGCTACAACTTCGGCGCGGGTATGACGGGCGGTTTTGCGCTGGTTTACGATCCAAACATGAAGTTTGCTTATCGCTACAACAACGAGCTGATCGATACCAATCTGATCAATGGCGAAGCGTACGGCGCGATCCGAGCCTTCCTGAAAGACAAGATCAAGGCGCACGCAGAGCTGACTGGTTCGGCGAAAGCGGCCGAGCTGCTGGCCAACTTCGATGAAGCCGTGGATTACTTCTGGCTGGTGAAACCGAAAGTCGCCAAGCTGGATGCGCTGTTGAAAGACTAATGTGTGCGGTGCAGCGCAAGGGTGCTGCACCAGACGAGTTCAAAGGTAGGTCTGTGGGGTATTGCCCGCTAACGCATGATCTACCTTGCATTGAGGTTTATACCCATGTCTGATGTGTTTCAGTTTCTGAATGTAGCGCGCAACCCCGGCGAAAAAGTGGCGGTGGAAAAGCGCAAATTCATTTTCAAAGAAATCTACAGCCCGCTGGATAAAAGCGCGGCGGGCGAGCAGGCTGGCCGCTGTCTGTCCTGTGGTAACCCGTACTGCTCGTGGGAGTGCCCGGTGCACAACCACATTCCCCACTGGCTGCAACTGGTGGATGAAGGCAAGCTGTTTGAAGCGGCTGAGCTGAGCCACAAAACCAACTCGCTGCCAGAAATTACCGGCCGCGTCTGCCCGCAAGATCGCCTGTGCGAAGGTGCGTGTACGCTGAACCAGGGTGGTTTTGGTGCGGTGTCGATTGGCTCGGTGGAAAAATACATTACCGACGAAGCCTTCAAAGCCGGCTGGCGCCCTGATATGTCGAGCGTGATTAAAACTGACAAGAAAGTCGCTGTCATTGGTGCGGGCCCAGCCGGTTTGGCATGTGCTGATGTGCTGGTTCGCAATGGCGTACAACCTGTCGTATTTGATCGCTACGAAGAAATCGGTGGTCTGTTGACGTTCGGTATTCCTGAATTCAAGCTAGAAAAAGAAGTCATCGTAACCCGTCGCAAAATCATGGAAGCGATGGGCGTTGAATTCCGCCTGAAAACCGAAATCGGTACCGATGTAACCATCGACGAGTTGCTGGCCAACTACGATGCGGTATTTATGGGCATGGGCGCCTACAAATACATGAAAGGCGGCTTTGACGGTGAAAGCCTGCCAGGCGTACTGGAAGCACTGCCATTCCTGATCAACAACGTGCGCAACACCATGGGTACTCTGGATGGCGAAGCGTTCCAGTCGATGCAAGGCAAGCGCGTGGTAGTGCTGGGCGGTGGCGATACCGCGATGGACTGTAACCGCACTTCAATTCGCCAGGGCGCCGCCAGCGTGATCTGTGCTTACCGTCGTGACGAAGAAAACATGCCGGGCTCGAAGCGCGAAGTGGCCAATGCCAAAGAAGAAGGCGTGGAATTCCAGTGGAATAGCCAGCCAGTGAAAATCGAGCAAAACGCCGATGGCAGTCTGGCGCTGACTCTGGTTTCAACCCAACTGGGTGCGCCGGATGAGAAAGGCCGTCGTCGTCCTGAGCTGGTGACAGGTTCTGAGCGTGTGATCAATTGTGATCACGTGATCGTCGCCTTTGGTTTCCAAGCCGAAGCTGAAAGCTGGTTTGCCGCGCAAAACGTGAAGACCGATGACTGGGGCCGCACCGTGGCGCCGGAGCAGCAAGCGTTCAAACACCAGACCAGCAATCCGAAAATCTTCGCCGGCGGCGATCAGGTGCGTGGTGCCGATCTCGTGGTGCGTGCGATTTATGAAGGCCGTAACGCTGCTGAGGGTATACTTGCCTATCTGGGCGAGTGGTAAGCCAAGCAGCAACCGTCAAAACCCCGCTCGCGGGGTTTTTTTACGGCCATTTTTCGGGATAGGGCAGTGACAGTACAGCAAAGCCTGCAGCAGGGTCTGCAGTTTTTCCGCCAAGATCAGCTCAATAGCGCCGTGCGGGTCTGGCTGCGTGGCCTTAATAGCGTCAGCGCGCCAGCAGACGAAGCGCCGTTTTGGTGCTGGCTGGGCGCTGCCTTGCGTCGGGCTGGTCAGTCCGCGCAGGCGTTGTTGATTCACCATCAGCTCTTGCAGGAACAACTCGCCACCCCTTACTGGCTAGCTCATGCCCGCATTCAGCTGGGGCTGGATTTGCTGGCCCAGCGTGAGCCCAAACTCGCCCAGCACTACGCCCAACCACCGACGGCCGAATGGGCGCAGGATGGTGAATTACTGATGCAGTACGCCGAATTGCAGTTGGGCCTGGCGGACGATAGAGGCGCCGAGCAAAGCTTGGAGGCCGCCATGCAGGCGCTAGATACCGATCCACTGGCCGTGGCCGTGGCCGGGCTGCATTTATTGCAGCTATATGGGCGGGATGGGCAGGTGAGCGCGGTGCGATTGCAGCAGGTAATCGCCCGCGCTAGTGGCCATGTGGCCCTGCTGGGGCAGCAGGCGCAGCGCGAAATGTGGTTGCTGCTTGGGCAAGCGTGTGAGCGATTGGGCCAGCGGAAAGAGGCAGTGCAGCACTTTGAGCGTGCACTGGCCTGCCCGGTGAGTAAACCCACGCCAGCCAAACCACGCCGACTATCGCTGGTGGAATATAAGCTGCGGCAGATGACCAGCGAAATCGAAATCGAGCTCTTGCGCGAGAAAAACGCGGTACAGCATCAGCAAGTGCAGCAGCTTGAAGCCTCAGGTTTTCGCGATGAAATTACCGGCCTGTATAACCCGCGGTATCTGGCAATGCGCTGGCATGATCTGCATGCCGCGGTGGAAGAGGGCGGCATGCTTTGCCATGTGAGTCTGGGGATTGATCTCTTTGCCAGCATTAGCGAGGTACTCGGCAAAGACAATGCGCTGGTGTGTTACCACCAGGTGGCGCGGGTGGCGCAAGAAGCCTGCCCGGCCGACTGGATCTTGGTCGCCAGTGGGGCTGGGGCATTTGATCTTTTGGCCGCCAATGCCGGCCGCACGGCAATCGAACAATTTTATGCCCGGCTGCAAAGCGCGGTGCAAGCGCTGGATATGCTCTACCTGCCCGAGCCTTTGCATCTGAGCGCTGGGGCGGCGTTTCATCAGCGGGGTGAAGCGCGCGATATTTTGCAGCTACGCGCGAATCTGGCGCTGTTTTTGGCGCAGCGCGAACAGCGCAACCAGATTTGCTGGGATGGAGAAGTCTGATGCAAGCTGCGCACGAATACGCTCAGCAAAAACTAGAGCTGCAAACCATTTTGCAGGATTCGGCTTGCGGACGGCCGCCTTCAACCTATATCGCGCTGCAGTTAATGCAAAGCACCGAAGGCCAGCCTGAGTTGGCCGCGATTGCCTGCCTGATTCAGGGCCATGCCTGGCAGCATATTAGCGAGCATGCTAAGGCGCAGATGGCTTTTGCCGCCGGCATGGAGGGCTTTCGCCAGCTGGGCATGGCCGCCGAAGAATGTGACGCCAGTATTTTGCTGGGGATGTCATATCTCTTGGCGGGGGAGCCGCAGAAAGCCTTAGACCAATGGTCGAATGCTCTGCAGCTGGCGCGCAAACTCAGTGATCGGGGCTTGATCTGTAGGGTATATCTCGGAGTTGGGCAGGTTTACATAGGTTTCAACGATATACCCTCGGCATTGGCTTTTAACGAGCTGGCACTAGAGCTGGCGCGGCTGTTAAACGATGATCAGCGCAAAGGTGAGGCGCTGTTGAATGTGGCTAGCGATGCCTACCGCTTGGGCCGCTATAACTACACCCTGCAATGCATCGCCGAGGCAGAAAAACTGCTGCAAAGTACCGTCACCAATGCCATCTGGTCGGCCGAAGTAGTGTATTACCGCGGCCTCGTTCACACACGGCAACAACACTATGCGCAAGCTCGCGCTGAGCTCGAAACGGCCTATATGCTCAGCGATCGCAATGACAATCTGTGGGGCAAAGCGCATGCACTCACCGCCTTGGGCGAGCTACTTTTGCTGCTGGATGACCCTAGCGCGGGTGAAACCCTGAGCAACGCCTTTGGTCTGGCCAGCGGCGCACAGCTGCAGGCACTGATGCAGCGCTGCGCCACGGGTTTGGTTGGTTGGTATAAGCAGCAAGACCAGCATGAGGCGGCCTTGCCGTATTACGCTGTTCTGCTCGCGCCGCAGCAAAGCGCGGCAGCCAACATCTCGCCAGCGTATCTGCGGCAAATTCAGGCAAGGCAAGCGCAAAGCCGCATCCGCTGGCTAGAGGCCCAAGTGGCTGGCTGATATCCCGTATTGGACTGTCATGCCGCGCTGATTAGACTGTCGGCATGGATAGCCCAACTTTTCTCTCTGCTTTTATTCTGCTGCTGCTGGTGACCGACCCGCTGGGCGGCATTCCGCTGTTTGTATCCCTACTCAAGCAAGTGCCGCGCGAGCGGCGCTGGCGGATGATTATCCGCGAAGTGAGCGTCGCGTTTATCGTGCTGCTGCTGTTTATGGTGTTTGGCCGGCAGTTTCTGGAAGTAATGCACCTGTCGCAAACGTCTTTGGGTATCGCCGGTGGGGTGATTCTGTTCTTAATTGCCCTGCGCATGGTGTTCCCGCACCCGGAAGGCGTGTTTGGCGATCAGCAGGGGGGCGAGCCGTATATTGTGCCGCTGGCGATTCCGCTGCTAGCGGGGCCTTCGGCCTTGGCTACGGTATTGCTGCTGGTATCGCGCGACCCGGGGCGTTTTTGGGTGTGGGTGGCGGCGCTGGCGCTGACCATGCTGGTGTGCGCCCTAACGCTGGCCTTTGCCGAGAAAATCTCGCTGGTGTTGGGCGAACGGGTAACGACGGCTTTTGAGCGGTTAATGGGCTTGATCCTCACCGCGATTGCCGTGCAGATGTTGCTGGATGGGATTCGCGCCTATTTGGCGACCCTTTAAGAGTATGGCGTTGAGTGCCTTGGTTTTATTTGCCTAGGGCTTGATACCTGCCTGGGTATTGCTGGGCTGCATTCGTGTGCTTCTTGATGCGCGGCAAAATGGCCACGGCCGGCTTGGCGGACAATACGGCGGTGCGGGCAACCATGTATCCTGCTGGTCTGCACGCTATAATCTGCCCTCTGCCTAGGAGCTGCCATGACTCAGAATGAATTGAAAGAAGCGGTTGGTCGCGCGGCGATCGCCTATGTCCCGGATGATTGCATTGTGGGGGTGGGCACCGGCTCTACCGCCAACTATTTTATTGATGCGCTGGCCGGCATCAAAGGTCGCATCAAAGGCGCCGTTTCTTCATCCGAAGCCAGCGTAGCGCGCCTGAAATCGCACGGCATTCCGGTGTATGACCTCAACACCATCGATCAGCTGCCGGTGTATGTGGATGGCGCTGATGAAATCAACCATCAGCTGCAAATGATCAAAGGTGGCGGCGCCGCACTGACGCGCGAGAAAATCGTCGCTGCCGTGGCCGAGCAGTTTATTTGTATCGCGGATGAATCCAAGCTGGTGGATGTACTGGGTACTTTCCCGCTGCCGGTAGAAGTCATCCCGATGGCGCGCTCACACGTCGCGCGTGAGATTGTGAAACTGGGTGGTCATCCGGCTTACCGTGAAGGCGTAGTGACCGATAACGGCAATATTATTCTGGATGTGCATGGTCTGAAGATCACGCAGGCGAGCGAGCTGGAAGGCAAGCTGAACCAGATTGTGGGGGTGGTCACGAACGGGATTTTTGCCCAACGCCGCGCCGATGTGTTGCTGCTGGGTACCGCGAATGGCGTGAAAACCATCAAGTAAAGCCCACAAGCAGTAAAATGAAGCGAACTTGCCGTGGCAACGCGGCAAGAGATGCAACAATTCTGTAACGAATTGCTGTTATGGTGCGCTGATCAACTAATTTGGAGTAATGCGGATGGCTGAATCTCAACATATTTCCTCGCAATTCGATGCGGACCTGAATGCTATTCGCTCGCATGTAATGGCGATGGCCGGTCTGGTTGAGGAGCAGGTCCGCCTGTCGATGCGCGCATTGGCGACGGGTGATCTGGCCGTCATCAACCAAGTGATCGAGCAAGAAACCAAAGTTAACGCCATGCACGTTGAGCTGGACGATATGTGTGTACACATGATCGCCCGCCGCCAGCCTGCGGCTTCTGATCTGCGTCTGGTGATGACCGTGATTAAATCGGTTGAAGACCTCGAAAGCATCGGCGACAAAGCGCACAAAATCTGTCTGCGCGCGAAAAACATCTTCGAAAGTGGCAAGATGCAAGTGCCCAAATTCAGCGATGTAAACCACATCGCTAATCAGGCACTGGAAATGCTGACGCGCGCGCTGGATGCGTTTGCGCGTCTGGATGCGGGTTCAGCTGCCGACGTGATTGGCGCGGATAATCAGCTGGATCAGGAATACCGCGCCCTGCAGCGCCAACTGATTACCGTGATGATGGAAGATCCACGCTCGATTTCGCTGACGCTGGATATCCTGTGGATCGCCAAAGCCACCGAGCGTATTGGTGATCTGGCGGTGAGCATTGCCGAGCACGTGGTCTATCTGGTGAAAGGCCGCGACGTGCGCCACAAACCGCTGGCCGAAGTGGAAGAAATCGCCAAGAGCTAAGCCGAGGTACGGCGGGTGCTAACAAAAAATGGGGTAATTGTATTGCCCCATTTTTTCATAGGTTTTTTGTCCGAGTTACGGTACATTGACGCACTTATTGAACGCGACCTTACAGTGCATGGAGTACCCGCCGGATGAGCGACAATACGATCATCGCTGCTGTTGATCTAGGCTCGAACAGTTTTCGCCTGCAAGTGGCCCGGGTGGTCGAGGGCTCGCTATTTCCGCTGGATTCCCTGAAAGAAACCGTCCGCCTTGGCGCGGGTCTCGATGCCCATGGCTGCCTAAGTGAAGAGGCAATCGCCGAGCTGATTGCCGCGCTCACCCGCTTTGGCGAGCGTCTGGAAGGCCTGCCGCCGCAATGTGTGCGGGCCGTAGCCACCAACACTTTCCGCGTGGCGCGCAATGCCGCCCAGTTTGTCCCCGCGGCGGAAGCCGCGCTGGGCTACCCGATTGAAATTATCGCCGGCCGTGAAGAAGCGCGGCTGATTTATCTCGGCGCCGCGCATAGCCTACCCAGCACTCGTGAACGCCGGCTGGTGGTGGATATCGGCGGCGGCTCGACCGAGCTGATTATCGGCAGCCAATACAAATCCTTTCGCACCGAAAGCCTGCAGCTGGGCTGCGTGGGTTGGAGCATGCGCTATTTTCCCGATGGCGTGATTACCCGCGAGCGGCTCGAAGCTGCCGAGCTGGCCGCCCGTGGGGCGTTTCTGCCGCTGGTGCCCGATTTTCATACCAGCGAATGGCAGCGCGCGATTGGCACCTCGGGTACTGCCCGCTCGCTGGCGGATATCCTTGAGTTGAACGATATGTCCCCCCTGGGTATCACTCGAGTGGGGATGGCGCAGCTACGGCAGCTGATGCTGGAAGCGGGCCATATCGATCGCATTCAGCTCAATGGCGTGCGCGATGATCGGCGCCCGGTGCTGGCCGGCGGCTTTGCCATTATGCAGGCGGCTTTTGATATGCTCGGCATCGAGCGCATGAATATCACCTACGGCGCGCTGCGTGATGGCGTGCTGTATGACTTGATGCAGCGGCAAACCCAATATGATGTGCGCAATCGCACCGTGGATTTTTTCCAGCGGCGCTATCACGCCGATGGCGAGCAGGCCAACCGGGTTGCGGCGCTGGCCATGCAGTTGTTTGAATCATTGCGAGGCGAAGCGGTGCCGGCCGATGCCATTCTGGCCCGGCATTTGCATATGGCCGCCAATCTGCATGAAGTGGGGCGCTCGATTGCCCATGCCAGCTATCACAAGCATTCGGCGTATATTTTGCAGCATGCCGATATGCCGGGCTTTTCGCGCCGCGAGCAGTTGTGGTTATCGCGCTTGGTGCTGGCCCATGCCGGCCGGCTGACCAAGCTCGATGGTGAATCGCTGACCCAGGCCGATTGGGATGCAATCCTGGCTCTGCGGCTGGCGGTGATTATGTATCGCTCGCGGCTGGATGAAGTGCTACCGACGCTCGAATTGCTGCGGCAAAACGAGTCATACACCTTGACCATTGATGAAGAGTGGTTGCTAGCCCACCCCCTCACGGCGCTGGCACTGAATGAGGAAAAAATGGCATGGGAAAACATCGGCGTGACCCTGTCACTGCACACCATCGCCGGCGATTAAAAGCCACCCTAAAGGCCAGTAAAGCCGGCGCTGCGCCCGGTACATTGCAATATGTGGGCCAGCAAGAGGCACAGCCGACTTTGGCCACCCTGATCGAATATGGCCGACAAGACAGCGAATTTCTGACCACTCAGTTCACTAGTCTTGAGCAAGGGCGTGAATTTAAGCCGACCTATGACACCTTCTGGCTGAATCTACATGGCTTGCAGGATGTGTCGCTGCTGCAGCTTATTGGCCAACGTTTCCGGCTGCACCCCTTGGTGCTGGAAGATATCCTCAATACCCAGCAGCGGCCCAAGGTCGAGCAATACCCGGGGTATTTGTATATCACCGCGCGCATGGTGGCGCTGGATGAAGATGACCTGATTTGCTCCGAACAGATCAGCATCGTACTGGGGCGTGATTTTGTGCTCACCTTTCAGGAAAAACCCACCGGCACCTTTACCGCAATTCGTGAGTTATTGCGCAATACCGAGTCGCAAGTGCGTAAATTTGGCGCTGATTATCTGGTCTATGCGCTACTGGACAAGCTCGTTGACCGATATTTTGCCGTGCTGGAGCAGCTGGGCGAGCGGATCGATGAGCTGGAAGACGAGATCAACGAGGGGCTACATCCGCGGCAAATGCAGGAAATCCAGCAGCATCGGCGCTCGCTGCAGGCGCTAAAGCGTGGGCTGTGGCCGTTGCGCGAGGTGATTAATATCCTGCAGCGGGATGAGGCTGACTTCTTCCACGACGAAACGCAGCTGTATTTGCGTGATGTGTACGACCATACGGTGCAGCTGATCGAGAGTGTGGAGGCGCTGCGCGAGGTGATTTCTGGCCTGCAGGATAGCTATCTGGCGTTGCAGTCGCAGCAGATGAATGCGCAAATGCGCACGCTGACCGTGTTTACCATTATTTTCAGCCCGCTCACGCTGATTGCCGGCATATACGGGATGAATTTTGAGTACATGCCCGAGCTGAAGTGGCGTTATGGCTATTGGGCGGTGCTAGCGCTGATGGCGGTGCTGGGGATCGGCTTAGGGGGCTTCTTTTGGGCTAGGCGCTGGATTTCGCGCGAATACTTCAGGTAGGTATGGCTGTTTAAGTCTTTCTATTTAAGGGGTGTCAAGCGATACCTCTTAAAATTGTTTGCGGCTAGATAAAGTATGCCGCCCAAAAAATCCCGAGCATCAGCAAAGCCAGCAGTAATTTGGCCAAATTGCCCAGCATGGTGCCTAGCCAGCTGGCGATCCCCACCTTGCCGGCTTGCCAAGCCGCCCGGCCAGCATAGAGTTCACCTGCCGTCGCACCTACTAACGGCCCGAAAATCAGCCCGATTGGGCCAGCAAAAACCCCGAGGACTGCGCCAATGGTAGCGCCCAGCATGGCACTGCGGCTGGCGCCGGCCATTTTGGCTCCCAGTGCGCCGGCCAAGTAATCCAGCGCGCTGGCGATCAGCATTAGCCCAGCTAGTACGGCCAGCGTCCAGCCGCCCACTAGTTGAAAATCGCCATGCCAAGCTAAAATCAGCATGCCGGCAAAGATCAGCGGCGTTGAGGGCAATAGCGGCAAAATAATCCCAGCCAAGCCCAGCAGCATGCAGCCGAGCGCAATACCCCACCAAAGTAATTCCATATGCGCTGATCCATTATTGGTTGAATGTCTTCAATACGACCACCAAAGCGCGGCTTGGTTCGCAATTAAAAGCACTGCCAAAACAATACTCTAAATAATTAAGCGCCAAAAAGGTTTGACGCTAGGGCGTAGCTAGTGTTTAATTCCGCTTCTCGCAGCAAGCTGCGTAGAAAAGTGGCCAATTAGCTCAGTTGGTAGAGCAGCGGATTGAAAATCCGCGTGTCCGTGGTTCGATTCCGCGATTGGCCACCAACGAATACAAGCACTTAGCCGCATCCTCGGATGCGGCTTTTTGCTTTTTCTGACGTTTTTCTGTCAGTCGCCCTTGGTGACCACTGCGGTTCAATGCGTTTGAATGCGGTTGATTCATGAAAGTTATTCATGATGCCGCCGTTTAACGCTTTATCGAGTCAGTCCTACCCTATACGCAACTCCACTTGAATTGGAGTTGCTCATGCTTTCCTTCTCTATTGCTACCCTCGGCCGTGCGGCGGAGGTGTGCCATGGCTAAAGCCTATCGCGAGGGTAAAACCTGGTCGTTTCGCTTGCGGCTCAAAGGTCAGGATATTTACCGTACAGGTTTTCCGACGGAAGCCGCCGCCAATCAGGCCCAAGCTGAAATCCGGCAGGCCTCAACGCAGCCGGCACAGCCTTCCGGCTCGGGGCCATTTTGCACTAGCTTAGGTCGCGCCTTCATGCAGTACGCGAAGGAAAGACTTCCGAGTTTGAAAGGCGCAGACAAAGACGCCAATCGTATCAATCGGTATCTGCGTCCGCTTGGGCTGCCCACGATTCACCTTGAAAAGCTGGCAGTCGCCGCTGGCTCAACCATTTACTGGAAAGTCAGCTTTGTCGGCAAGACTGAGCGCGTTATTCCCAATAGCCTTAAAACACATCGTGCCAAGCTGGAGGAGCAATCCTCAGCGAGTCAACGACAGCGGGCAGCGCTCGCTAGCATGAATATGTCGGATGTAACCTCGCATCATATCCAGCAGCTCATTGATGCGATGAAAACTGAGGGGAAGGGCGCCGCGACCATCGACCACGAACGCGCCGAATTGCGCCGCCTATTCAGCTATGCGCGCAAAATCTGGAACTGGCGCGCGCTCAGCGTGAATCCAGCAAGCGATGTCATTGCGCCCAGCCTCGACAGCAAACGAGACCGCATTTTGTCTAACGACGAATGCCGCAAGATGTTTGCGGCGCTCCATGAGTACGGCAATCCTTATGCGGTGCCCTTGGTATGGCTGATGTTGGAGACTGGCATGCGCTCGTGCGAGCCACTGACTTATGCCTCTTGGAGGTGCGTCAACTGGACACGCCGAATTCTGGAGCTGCCGGACAGCAAGACCGGCAAGCGTAGCGTTCCGCTTGGTCCTGGGGCTATGACGGTGCTAAAGATGCTCGCTGAACGCGCAGGGAACTATGCACCCGATGACCCCATTTTCCCAACAACGTACGAAGCCATCAAGAAGGCTTGGGCAAGCAGCCGGAAACAATGTGGCGTTCAAGGCGTGAATCTGCATGACCTGCGCCACACGGCCGCGACGCGTTACGCACTGGAGTTCAAAGGCGACTTACCGGTCATTATGCAAATCACCGGGCATAAAACCATCGCCATGGTGATGCGGTATATCAATCTCAAAGTCGATGACGTGGTGAATAAACTGCATGGTGAAGAACTTGATGTGGGCTCGGCCCCAGCAGGCTATAAGCAGGCATTGCAAGAAGCCATTGAGCCCGAGGTGCTGGATACATCGGCATCAAACTCGAACTCGGCACGCCAACGCAAACAGGCAAGCCAAGTGGAAGTGACAGCACCGCCCAACAGCGATAACGTCATCAGCGTTAATTTCGGTAAAGCGGCATAAAACGCAACCAGGGCGCGCCGGAAACGGCGCGTTCTAGTTTGCTGGCGGCCCTCTTGTCCCAACTGCTGGCTTCAACCCTCATCAGCATCCGTTAGGAGTAGCTTATCGCCGTGACTGACTTTCTGGAGGTAAAACAGAAACGGCAATTCGCCGGGGTAGCCATTCTGTCTGGCAAACTGGCAGAGCGACCACGATTGTTCGCGCACGCCATGAAAGCCGGGTTGGTTCGCAATGCGAGTCAGCGCATCGGCGACTACACCGAAGTGATGCTTGACCAATGCGTCTTTCAAAAACGCCAAATGTTCTGCCATCTCCGCCTTAGGCCGTTTCCAAGTCCACACTGTTTTGCCGCGAGCGGCATGCCGCACTAGCTCATACCCCAACCAGTTTAATCGCGGCTTATCGGTGATATTACGCAAGTGCTCGCTCTCGGCGCCACTACCTGCTGTAAACAACATCAGCCACTCGACGTGCTCTGCATCATTAGGCCAGAACATCACCAGCAGTGCATTGGCTTTGCCGTACTGTTTGCGCGTTATTCGCTGTGCAGGCGTGCAGCCAATGCCATACCGCGTGTGAAATTTGTTCGCCAGCGAAACGGCTTTACTGGCCTTCACGGTACCGTAGGTATACCGCGTGTAACCCTTAGGCAGGCTATCGAGTACGCGCGAGAGCGCGGCAGTTTTGGATGTGGCAATGGGTGTAGCGGCAGGCATGAACATGCTCCAAAAATGAAGAAGATGCTCTGTATAGCGCCGGCACGGCGCATGAATGCAGTGTGATTCGTCTCGCGCCAGCGAGACATAATGATGTTCCGACTTTGAAGGACACAATTTTTGCGAGCACACAACCCAAATGCACTATACGCAGACAGGAAAGACGCATTTATAAGGGCAAGCAACCAGACGAGGGTCTGGCTAGCTCGCACGCAAGGCAGCTTGCGCCATGATTTTTTGATTTGAAGAAGTTATGGCGCAGGCTGCCAACTGCAAACACACACCGGGGGAAACTCCACGTTAACGCACGCCAAGCGTTAACAAACCGCCGTAGCTGCGTGCCGGGTAACACTGGCTGGCGCGGCTGCAACGAGCGCTTGGGGCAGGCATGCCCCATTCGACTCAATCCATGCCGAGAAGTTGGGCGACACGGAAACGGGAGCCTAGGTAACTAGGACAAACCCTGTTCAAGTAGAGAGCGGTAGCCAATCCGCCCGTGAGATAGCTGGAAATGAACGGCTATGACGCGGACTAAGCAAGCGGGTTTATGAGGCCGTGGAAACACGGCAGGGGCACGAGGAGAAATCTGGACTGCCTGGCACCTCGTTGATAACGCGAGGGTCTATGATAGCTGAAGCTTGTAAGTGGGGGTGCGAGCCCCCCATCTGAGTAATCACCTTGGGTCTGCTCCTGCGGGAGTGATTCATCAATGAAGAGTTGGCGCAGGTAAGCCTAGCTATGGAACATCGTGGGCTGAAACCGGCAACGGGTAAGCGTATGCGATGCACCATCTCTGAGATGACAGAACCTTAAATCGTGGTGAGACTACTTGAACTAACGTGGGAACCTCTGACGGCCAGTGATCCGGTAGGCACCGGGTAGGCGCAAGAGGGGGAGAGTGGGTGAGTAGCGCTTGAGCGACTTTCGAGGCCTAATCAGCCAAGCGAGAAGCGAGCGAAAACCGACAGCGGTTGAAAAAGTGTGTGGTTGGGCTTGGCAGCCCTTTGCAGTGATAGCCGGATTCTGCGCCTGGCCGCGTGGAGTACGACAGTGTGACTTGGCAGTCACATGAGCGAGAAGTGTCCGGTTTTAACCCGGCGAAAATATGGAGGGTAATTAGCCGACTGAGCATCACTCTGCTCGATGTTTCAGTCGTGCAGCTGGGCATCTGCCTAGCACTCAGCCACCCCGGTTTCGGGGTGGCTATTTACCTGAGCAGAAGAAATTTACAGGCAGGCCAAGCCCAACCAGCTCGTAGGCATCACAAAAGACCAGTCCATTTTCACCAGTCTATTCGGCATCCTTCGTTATGCCGACCTGCTCAAACTTCAGCAATTCCGCTGGAGGTAGCTGCAAGGTATCTGCTAATCGACAGATATTGACGAGCGACGGATTGCGCTGCCCTCGCTCAATGCCCCCAACATAACTGCGCGCTAGGCCGCTTTCCAAGGCCAGTCGCTCTTGGGACCAGCCCAATTCTTTGCGCAGCATGGCAAGTCGTTTACCGAAAAGGATTAGGTTATCTACAGAGGTCATTGGTCGGCGATCGGAGCTGGAACGCCGGAAAGGTTAATCAAACGAACTGAATAAGGACACGCTCTATGGTGACACTCACTATGAGTGACATTTTAGTGAAGTATCCATACAATTCGTTTTTTAGGTAGGAAAAAGGATTTAGAAAGATGGCTGTTGATGCTGCCACTAGAGCTGCAGTGCTGTTCGGTTGGGCTTACAAGTGTTTTTACTGCGGGCATGATGCTTGTTTAGTGGATCACATTGTCCCAATTGAAAAGGACGGAACAGATGAGCCGCATAACTTAGTTGCCAGTTGCAAGGAGTGCAACAATATGAAAAGTGATCTGTGGCTCCCGCTTTCGGCACTTGAGGAGGCTCTAGCCTCGGCAGCGGTACTAACCCCATTTGTTCTAGAAGCTGCAGATATTTATCGCAAATCAATCCTTGTAGCTAGGGACAGGCTCGCTTACGGGTCACTACCACTAAAAGAAGGTGATAAAGGGCAGTCGCTGTTGAGTCCTGGGGTTCGCAGAATCCCTGCTGCGCGCGTCATCGCTGTCGAAGCAGCTGAAATCGCGGAAAGATATAAGGCAAAGACAAAAAAGGGTGAGTATTAGCAAAAATGAACGCGAGTAATACGCTTGCAAAAGATTTGAACTTTACGATTTACTCAAAGTGAAGGGCCGCTAGCAAATGGTTAACGGCCTTTCAATTTGTATTTGCCGGCATCGACTTATCGGCCAAAGCGGACGATATCGGTCAGAAAATCCGAGGCGATTCAGTCATTTAATCTGAAATATTTTCAGTTCATGTAAGATTTTGCTTGCCTATAACGAATTTTAGTAGCGATATTCCATGGACTGGTATTTTCCAGAAGGCCTCAATACTAATTTTGGGAATTACTGCATTCACATTTGTGCAACAGCACCGCCCGAGATCTGAGATCTGAGACCCCGGGCGATTGAATCAAAGCCACTAAACCAGCCGCTTTTAAAAGCGGTATGGCCTAGTTGTTAAAACGGGAACGCCGGGGTGCCGGTTTCCAGATCAAGCCATTGCCCGGTGCTGAGCAAATCGGTTTTACCGCTGGCCAGCGCGTAGTAGCTCAGTGGCGCCAGCGGTAGCTTCAGATCTGCAATCGATCCCAGCGCATTGTCGCTCAGTGGAATACCCAGCATGGCAAAATGTTTGCGCATGTCGTAACCGATGATGCGTGAACTCAGCACATAGAACAGATCTTCGTTTGAGATCTTGTTGTCCGGGAAGCGACCCATTCCGTATTTGGCTTTATTGGCCGGATCCCATGCTTTTGCGACTAGACGATCACCTTTGGTTAACAGCTGCAGAAATTCCAGCGTGCGCTCCATGCTCGGCTGCGTTTCACCGATGCGAAGTTTGCTGTACTGGAAGGCAATCTGGAAATGCACTACGCGTAACGGCGCCTGATTTTCTGCGCCCTTAGCCCAAGTTCTGGCTTCCATATCTGCGCGTTGCGCTTCACCGCTGAGCCCGGTTTTCCGGTTGTCGACAATGGCTTGATACAACTGCACATAGTCATTTTTGTTCTGCGCCGGCTGACCCAAAATCACCGCTTTGCGCATCATCGTGGCAAATGCCAAGATGTTGTTATTGCATTCGGTTTTACAGCCATTGCCATTGGGGGCAATGGTCATAACCCGTTGCACGGTGTTGTGGCCCAGTTCATGCGCCGCGCCCCAGCCATCCTCAATGGGCGCGTTGGCATCCGATGGGTTGCCTGAACACATAAAGCCGCAGGTGGCAATCCAGCCCACAAAATGCTGCACACTGGGTGGTTTATGCAGGGCGCCGGTGCAAGTCCAGCCCAGCGCAGTGCACAAGGCACTGGCCTGATCCGACATCGGCATATTGTCGTAACCATTGGCAAAGTGATTGCTATCAAACAACACACGTTTGAGTCGACCCAGTACATATTGCTCTGGCGTCATGTCGCCCAGCGCTTTTTTTGCGTTGCCGATGGTTTGCTGAACTTCGCCGCCGGTAAATTTGGCGGTTTGCCAGCCAAAATCGGCACGAGCTACGGCAGCGGTCGCTTCGTCCAGTTCGGCTTGCGATGGATTGCGGGTAAAGTCGAAATGCGCATATTTGGCGCTGCCTTTTATGCGTAATTTGACCACGCTGCCCGGCGTTGCGCCGCTATACGCCAGCATTAGCGGGCCGCCAAAGGGGGAAACAAAGGTATTGTCGCCGCCCATGGCAAGTGGCAGGAGGAATGAATGCGGGCGACGTGGCCGCGCGTACACCTTGTCGGTCAACGGCTTGCCGGATACCCGCAGATAATTGGTTTGCAAGCTCAGGCTACTGCTACCGGCAGCGTCTTGAACCTGAATATTCAACACTTTACCCGGAATTGCCGCGCGCCCAATCAGGGTAATGCCGCTGCTTTGCGGTAGGGTGACTTCAATGGTTTCGTAGTCGCGCGTGACCGCAATATTGGCCGCGGCAGCGGGCATGTAATCACCCGCGCCATTGGGTGGAATGCTGGTGCTGCTGCGGTTAAACCATAACCACGAATCGGATGCATACGTGCGTAAAAAGACGTCCGAATCGCCGCTGGCCGAGAGCGTGCCGCCATAGTTGATTTGGGTGCGATACCAGTCGGCCCATAACACCAGACTGCGGTAAATCTCCCGATCGCTTTCGTTAAAGATATTATTCCCGTTTTCCTGAAGGGCTTTCAGGATGGCGTGCTGCTTGTCAATTTCATCGGGCGCAAATGAGTTGGCCAGCTCAAGCTGCAGATCATTGCGCTTTAATAGCTCCAGCAAGGCGAGCAACGGTGCGAATTGATCGGCGGTGGCCAGTGCCTCTTTGGCGGTGCGCGTGGCACTGACCGAGTAAGATTCGGCGGCAGAGAAATAATGCCCGTTGAAATTATCGCCCGAGCTCATCCCCATGGCATTGAGTACTTTTTCGCCGCCGTCTGAGATTCTGTACTTGGGGTAGGTATTGGTCTGCATGTAAATCACAGGTTTACCTGCCTCAAGATACGTGCGTATCAATGCGCCAAGTGCAGGGTTGTCGGTGGTTTCGCGGCCAAATACCAGCAGATCGAGCGATTTCCAGCAGGTGTTTGCAGGGTCTTCAATGGCACAGCTCACCGCATTGGCGCTGCTGCCTAAGCGAGCCAGCAAGGTTTTAACGGTGCTGCCGTTGTAGCTCGCTGTAGCAAAATTCAGGCTTTTGGGCAGGGCGGTATCGGCATTGCCAGTGAGCAGCCAATTGAGGGCGCGGCTGAAAAACGGCAGATGCTGCTGTTCCTGCGTGGTCCCGGCCAGCATGGCGATTAAATCCGCGCCATAGGCCAGAGCCCGCCCATTGCCCACTTGCGCGACGGCAGCCATGCCGGTGCCATTGTCCGAGCTGATGAGCGGGGTGGCAAGTGAGTTTTTGATCACCAGAATCGGTCGGCTGCCATTGCTATGATTGAGCTGCAGTGCCGGGGCCGGGTTGCCATAAATATTGGCAATGGTTTGGGTTTGCCGATCGCGGAGCGTCCACGCAAGACCACGGGCGTATTCAAGCAAATCGCCCGCATCCTTGTCACTGAGCGTACTTGGGTTGCCGCTATTGAGTGCCGTTTTAGCACTGTCTGACAAGCTAACGACTTGGGTCGGCCGTGTAATCGTACCAATAGGTTTGCTACCCGCAGGTCGGGATAAATCTGGCGACTCGTAACCGGGCTCCTGATCTTTATCGAGCGCAGACGTATTGCCGGACTGGCCGCCACTTGGTTTGTTGGTGCCACTGTTATTGAGAGATTCTGAACCGCCGCCCCCCCCGCAGGCGACTAAAACGGCGGTACAGACCAAAATTGCTAGGATTGTTTTTTTCATTAAAAATCAGCTCTTATGACGTATGCATTTGCGCAGAGCGAATTTTAATTGAAATTAGCAAAATCTAATATTCAAACTGATATCGTAAGTGCAATAGAGTGAACTACCTCACAAAAATTGAGACTCAATCAAAGCTAGTCTGTGGTTTAACACATGAATGACTGCTAAGGCCGGAGGCTGTGTGAAAACACAGCTGGTCTACAATGAACAAACCGTTT
>NZ_CAMFLP010000009.1:0-156088 GCF_945957625.1 uncultured Chitinibacter sp. | reverse complement strand
AGCCCAGCTCAGAAGAGCTGGGCTTTTTGCTTTGCGCGGCGGAAGTGGCGGGGTGCAGAACAGCAGCACAGCGAAGCCCTCAGTCCCACATAAAACCCACGACAGCAGCACCGCGAACCGGCCAAGCCCAAGCTTGCGGCGCAAACCCAATCCCAAAACAAAGCCCAGCTACGCTGGGCTTTGGTCATTCAGGCATGGAATACAGCAATCGTGGCTGCTGTGAATGGATTTGCAGTGGGGGTATATGCCTAAGTGCTATTCAATTGAATGGCTTGCAGCTTATACATACAAGTTTCTGTGGCTGCCTTTAGATATGACAGCGTAGTTTGCTAATTCGAATTTGATTACTGTGGCCGCTGACTATCCCTGCGGAAAATGACTGTGCTAATTGCACTTACAGCATTTACCTTGCAGCATTGTCATCTAAATGCCTTTAGAATAACGCTCATTCTGACTGAGTTGTGGACCAAATCTGATGAGTTCCGTATTGAATGTGGTGATCTTAGCGGCCGGTAAAGGTACGCGCATGTACTCGAGTTTGCCGAAAGTGCTGCATAGTTTGGCCGGTAAGCCACTGGTGCAGCATGTGATTGATACGGCGCGTGGTTTGAATCCGGCCCAGCTGGTGGTGGTGTATGGTTTTGGCGGCGAACAACTGCAAAATGCTTTGGCTGGGCAGAATTTGGGCTTTGCCTTGCAGGCCGAGCAATTGGGAACTGGGCATGCGCTGGCGCAGGCTGTGCCGCAGTTGCAGGGGGATGTCACCCTCATGCTGTATGGCGATGTGCCACTCACTCGCTTGCAGACGTTGCAGCAATTGCTGGCCGCCAGTCAGGGTGGCAAGCTGGGTATTTTGACCGATATTCTGGATGATGCTACCGGCTATGGTCGTATCGTGCGTAATGGGGCTGGCCAGGTTACGCATATTGTCGAGCAAAAAGATTGCACGCCAGACGAAGCCGCAATCAAGGAAATGAATACCGGCATTATGGCCTTGCCCACTGTAAAGCTGGCGGGCTGGTTATCCGAGCTGAAAAATGACAATGCCCAAGGCGAATACTACGCCACCGATCTGATCGCACTGGCCGTGCGCGATGGGATTGAGATTGCTACGGTGCATCCCGCTATGCACTGGGAGGCCGAGGGTGTAAATAATAAGCTGCAATTGGCTGCGCTGGAGCGGATTCATCAGCAAGAATTGGCCAAGCAATTATTAACGGCTGGCGTCGGTTTAGCCGACCCTGAACGGATCGATATTCGTGGTGAAGTGCTACACGGCCAAGATGTCTACATTGACGTGAATTGCGTGTTTGAAGGCCGCGTGGAGCTGGGCCAAGGCGTACGTATTGGTGCGAATTGCTATCTGAAAAACGTGACCATCGCAGCAGGTGCAGTGATTCACCCTTTCTGCCATCTGGAAGAGGCCACCGTGGGCGCCGGGAGTTTGATCGGCCCGTATGCGCGCTTGCGCCCTGGTGCCGAATTGGCGGCGGAGGTGCACATTGGTAACTTTGTCGAAGTTAAAAAATCGACCATTGCACAAGGCAGTAAAGTGAATCATTTGTCGTATATCGGCGATACGACCATGGGCGCTGGCGTGAACGTTGGCGCTGGTACTATCACCGCCAATTACGACGGGGTGAATAAATTCCGCACCGTGATCGAAGATGAGGTGCGCATCGGCTCGAACAATGTCCTGGTGGCACCGATTACCATTGGCGCGCAGGCCACCACGGCGGCAGGCTCGGTAATTACCAAGGATGCGCCAGCGGGCCAATTGACGGTGGCGCGGGCGAAGCAGGTGAGCATTGCGAATTGGCAACGGCCCACGAAAAAATGAGGTGTCTGGCGCAAGGCCTCAGTAAGATTGCGGTGTAGAGATATACCACACTCGGCTCTGCCGAGTGTTTTCATTTGTAGCCTGTGTATAGCAGCGAGGAGTAGCACAATGCAGTGGCGGACAAGTTGGGTGGTAATGGTGCTGGCTTTGGGTTTGAGCGCGTGTGGTGGGGGCGGCGGTGGCGGTGATTCATCCACACCAACCCCGACCCCAGGCTCGACAACGATTACCGCTGATCCTGTTTCGCCGGAAGAGCCGATGCCGGTGGCTGTGAACCAGCCTTCATGGGGGGCTAAGTCGCTGCTGATTAGCGAAGTGAGCAGCAGTGGTTGGGTGGAAATCTACAACCCGAATGCGGTGCCAGTGGATGTGAGCAATGTGCTGTTGCGAACCACAAGCAACTTTGGCGCGATTACTGAATTTGCACTACCCGCGGTAACCATTGCGGCCCGCGGCTATCTGGTCGTGGCCCCCCGAATGAATCGCAGTGATCAGTCCTCACGGCAAATTGCTTTTGTCGGCACAACCAACCTTTATCCCAACTGGGGGAATAATGGGTTCGTTGAGTTAGTAAGCAACGCATTTAATGCCACGGTTGATTTTGTACGGATGGGTACTTCAACGACTGCACCCAAATTTAGCCCGAGTAGCGCTTGGTTGTCGCCTGGTGCCGCGCCAGCTTTGCCTAACGGCTACGGAAATTCCATCGTTCGTCCAGTGGCCAACATTGCGAATGATACTGATCTAGCCAGTGATTGGCAGGCTGTGAATTTCATTACCCCGAATGGCCCGAATGATGTTTCCGCGGCGGCTACGGACACGGATGACGATGGCATTCCCGATAGTGCTGAAGTCGTGGGCGGGACTTTTGCAGGCCTAGATTTATACAGTATGGGTGCGCGTACAGGTCAGCGCGATATTTTCCTCGAACTGGATTACATGTCGAGTAGCGATCCGGGCGTGAAGCCACGCAAAGAAGCCTTGGATAAGGTGGTGGCTGCGTTTGCTCGCCGGGGCTTTAGTTTGCATATTGATGCTGGCCCGAATATCGCCGGGTATAACTTGGGCAATAGCCAGTCTGTGCTCAGCTTTAATCGTTGTCTCGATTTGGGCGAGCCAAGTGGCAGTTGTGCCAGCGTGAATGTACTGAAAAGTAAGACTTTCGATACCCGTCGCACGCCGATTTTCCACTATGCCATCTCAGGTTACCAGGCTGGTGCGGCGTCTGGGGCAGCTGGCCTAGGTGAAGTGAATGGTAATGACTTTAATCTAACCTTGGGTTCGCTGGGGCTGAGTACTGTGAATACAGCCAGTACGAATTTGCTGATCAATCTTCAGGCCAGTACCCTGATGCATGAGCTGGGGCACAATCTGGGCTTGCTGCATGGTGGTTTTGAAGATCAGAACAGTAAGCCGAATTATCTGAGCATTATGAATTATCTGTACAGCAGTGCGGGCTTGCCGCCAGATCCACGGGGCGCAAATGCCGGTCAGCGCTGGTATTTCGATAAAGGCATGCGCGGAGTTAGCCTGTGCGGCAGCAATCCAGTAGATGCCGGCCCGTGTACTACCGACTTCATTCTCGATTATTCAGACGGTAGCTCGGCCAATCTGCTAGAGACAGGGCTACTGGAAACCGCGCTATTGGGCCGCGGTAGTAGCAGTGGTAGCAACTATATCGACTGGAATAAAAACGGTAATCTGGATACCGGTGCGGTCAGTGCCAATATTCGTTCCGGTACTTCTGCCAGCTCCATTGCGCTGCAAGATTACAATGACTGGGCCAATCTGCGCCTGGCGTTTAGCCGCTCTTATAGCGGCGTGGCGTTGACGCGGGGCGGTACCATGCCAACGCCTGCCGGGGTTGGTCATGACCGACAGCCGGTCGCGAGTGAGCCGCCGATTGTGATTCCATTCCACTAAACACAAGCAGCCTGCGGGCTGCTTTTTTGTTGCTGTGGGCGACTTAATACTGGTTGGTTGCAAAAGATACTAATCAGTAGACATTAGTACTTTCCAGTATTATTCTGTGAGCTCCAGTCCGGCCGGCTGGTTGTTTTGTCTGTTCGCGTCAAATCAATCACAGAAATACCCTGGAGAAGGTCATGAAAACACTCTCGCAATGGATGTTGCTGCTTACCGCCTGTGCCTCACTCGTGGCCTGTGGTGGCGGCTCCGATCATCCGCCGGCACAAGCCCAATTACGCGTCATTCATGCATCACCCGATGCGCCCAATGTGGATGTGTATGCTGGTGGGAATAAAGTCTTAAGCAATGTGCCCTATCAGGCGGCCAGTGGCTTGCTCACGGTTAATCCGGGCGCGCTCGCGGTGAAAGTCACCCCAACCGGTAGCAGCACTGGCGTTATCAATGCCACTCTCGATCTGAAAGCCGATACGCTCACTACGGTGGTGGCCGTGAACGAAATGGCCAAGATCGAGCCACTGGTGATTACCGAAGCGTCAGCCGCCCCGGCTACCGGCAAAGCACGTTTGCGCGTAGTGCATGGTGCCGCTACGGCGCCAGCGGTGGATATCTATATCACGACCCCAACAGCTGATCTGGCCACCACCACCGCAACGATTCCAAATGTGGCCTTCAAAGGCGTTTCTGCGGCGCTTGAAGTCGCTCCGGCTGATTATCGTGTGCGGGTCACTGCCGCTGGCAGCAAAACCGTAGTTTTTGATTCGGGCACTCTGCCAGTGGCCGCGGGTAATGATCTATTGGCCGTGGCGGTACCACAAGCCAACGGCAGTGCACCGATCAGTCTGTTACTTGTGAGCCGTGCGAGCTCGGGCAATGTGACTCAGGTGCTGGATGTGAATGCCAAACTGCGTGTAGTCCATGCTTCACCAGATGCCCCAGCCGTGGATGTCTTGGCCAATGGCAGCGCTATTTTGAGCAATGTGCCTTTCTTTACGGCCTCGTCTTATCTGACTGTACCGGCGGCAAATTACACTGTGGCACTGAACCTGGCCGGCACGAGCACTCAGGCCTTAACCGGCAGTCTGCAATTGGCCAAGGCCAGTAACGTCACCGTGTTCGCCGTGGGTTTGGCGACGGGTAGCCCAGCGCTGCAATATCTGGTAGCCAAAGATGATGCTAGCTTGCCACCAGCCGGGCAGGCTAAAGTACGGGTGGTACACGCCTCGCCGAATGCCCCAGCTGTCGATGTCTACGCTAACGATGCATTGGTGCTGAGCAATGTGGCCTTCCCGGCGGTAGCCGATTATCTGAAAGTGCCAAGCGGTAGCTATGTGTTCAAACTGCGCGCTGCTGGTGCGGCAGCCAGCTCGGCGCCGGCCTTTACTTCGGGCGCGGTAACCGTTGATGCGGGCAAAATTTATACCGTAGTGGCGCGTGGCTTGTTGCCGAATTCAACCGGCAATAGCAGCAAAGACTTCACGCTATCGGTGCTTGCCGACAACTAAGCCGTATCAAGAGCTTATCTTTTTAACAGCCGCAGATGCGGCTGTTGTTTTTGATGCTGAAAGCCATGCACATTGCGGCATGGCTTTCACGCGTGTAGCGACGCAGATGCGTATAATGGAGAACACACCGTCTCAAGTTAGATACCCTGCTGGGTATTGCCTTGGAAACCTCATCAAATAAAGACTTCAGGTATATACATCATGGCCAAAATGCTGGACCAAACCCTCACCGATGAAGAGCTCGATCAACTGGATCAGTTTTTATACTCGGATGCGGTGGGCAAAGATGCCATGTCGCTGTCGATGTTGCATGGCTATCTCACCGCCATTCTGATCGGCCCGGCGCAAGTGATGCCCAATGAATGGATGGCGCAAATCTGGGATAAACCCGAAGCCGTGATCTTTGCCCTGCCCGAAGCCGATAAAATGATTGATCTGGTTATGCGCCTGTATAACCAGATCGCTGACGAGCTGGCGCAAGATCCATCCACTTACGAGCCCATGCTGTATTGGGAAGACGACGCGCAAGAGCATTCCAGCATCGAAGAATGGAGCCTAGGTTTCTGTTACGGCGCGGGTCTGGCCGAAGAGCAATGGCAGCCTTTGCTGGATGAAGAAGAAGGCCAGTTTATGTTCATGGCCATCATGAGCGGCTCGGACGAAGAAATGCGTGAAGATATGCAGCGAGAAGGCATTGATCTGGTGTCGCACGACAACCAGATCGCCGAGCAATTGCCAGAAATGGTGCTGGAAATCCGCGATTTCTTCCGCAATCAGCAAATCAGCGCCAGCAAGCAACATCGTCTGCATTAAGCGGCCAACGCACCGCTTAGCAAGCCGCCTTCGGGCGGCTTTTTTGCATTCGCCCGGCGTTGGCTGCACGGGCGGGCGGCTTGGGGTAAAATGGCGTTTTGATTTGATAAAACGGCGCTTTGTCCGCCGTGCAAGGATGTTATGAGCCTCAAGTGCGGTATTGTCGGCTTGCCGAATGTGGGTAAATCCACGCTGTTTAATGCCCTGACCAAGGCCGGTATCGAAGCGGCTAATTATCCGTTTTGTACCATCGAGCCAAATGTTGGCATCGTTGAAGTACCGGATCCGCGCTTGGCTGAATTGTCCAAGATCGTTAATCCACAGAAAATCCAGCCCGCCATCGTTGAGTTTGTCGATATCGCCGGTCTGGTTGCTGGCGCCTCGAAAGGTGAAGGCTTGGGTAACCAGTTCTTGGCCAATATCCGTGAAACCGACGCTATCGTGAATGTGGTGCGCTGTTTTGAAAACGATAACATCGTGCATGTGGCCGGCCGGATTGATCCGATTGACGACATCATCGTGATCGGCACCGAATTGGCGCTGGCCGATCTGAATACGGTAGAAAAAGCCATTCAGCGCGAAGGCAAAAAAGCCAAAGCCGGCGATAAAGACGCCATCGCCCAGATCAAAGTGCTGGAAAAACTGCTGCCACATTTGAACGAAGGCAAACCCGCCCGTTCGGCCGATCTGAGCGCCGAAGAAAAGCTGGCGATCAAATCGCTGTGCCTGCTGACCATCAAGCCTGCCATGTACGTGGCCAATGTGGCAGAAGACGGCTTTAGCAATAATCCGCTCTTGGATAAAGTGACCGCCCACGCGCAAGCCGAAGGTGCGCCAGTGGTGGCCGTGTGTGCCGCCATTGAGAGCGAAATCGCCGAGCTGGATGACGCCGACAAGGTTGAGTTCCTCGAATCACTGGGGCTGGAAGAGCCAGGCCTGAATCGTCTGATTCGTGCCGGCTATGATCTGCTGGGCCTGCAAACCTACTTCACCGCAGGGGTGAAAGAAGTGCGCGCCTGGACGATCCACAAAGGCGATACCGCCCCACAAGCCGCTGGCGTGATCCACACCGATTTCGAGCGTGGTTTTATCCGTGCGCAAACCATCGCGTTTGATGATTTCATCCAGTACAAGGGTGAACAAGGCGCCAAAGAAGCCGGCAAAATGCGCGCCGAGGGCAAGGAATACGTGGTGAAAGATGGCGACGTATTGAACTTCCTGTTCAACGTTTGATTCAAACAAGCCATTTCAGACGATTGCACATGCTTGCAAGTGCATCACTGAAATCGACGCAAAGCCCCGTGGATACGGGGCTTTTTCATTTCAGTTCGTTGCATGCAACGACATCTGGTGGCGCTGCGCAAGTGGATACGGGCGTGTATATGGATCTTGCGCCAGGTCGATGAAGGTGTATACGATGAAGCCCTGAGGACGAACAGGAGACCTTCACGATGCTGACAGATGCCCAGTGCCGAGCCGCCAAGCCTAGAGAAGGTATCTACCGCCTCAATGACTACAAGGGGCTGTACCTAGAAATCAAACCCAACGGCATCAAGGCTTGGCGCTATCGCTTCAAGCTCAATGACAAGGCCTCGTGGTTCGCACTTGGCGACTACCCCAGCGTGACGCTCGGCGAGGCTAGAGAGAAGTGCGAGGCAGCGCGGAAGCTGGTCAGGGAAGGCATCAATCCCGTCCAGAATCGCCAGATCGAACGCATCAAGCGCGAGCAAGACTCAGCGAACACATTCGAGGCCATCGCCAAAGAATGGCTGGCCCTGAAAGATTGGGAAGAAGTGACCAAGAAGCGGAGACTCGACATGCTGGAGCGCGTGGTCTTCCCGTCGATTGGCAAGCTGCCGGTACGTCAGATCACTCCAGCCCATGTCCTCGACATTCTCAACAAGACGGTCAAGCGGGGTGCCCCCACCGTAGCGGCCGAAGCCAAGCGCACCATGTCTGGCGTGTTCGAGCATGCAGTCGCGACTCTACGGGCGGACACTGACCCCGTTTGGCCGGTTCGCAAAGCCCTGCCGCCCAACAAGACGCAACACAAGCGCGCCCTCAGCACGGAGGAAGTCGGCCAGTTGCTAAACGACTTTGATGGACACGGTGGCAACTTCCAGACCATCAAGGCCTTTCAGCTGATGTGGCTGACGCTCAGCCGCCCGAATGAATCCGTCCAAGCAGAATGGGCCGAGTTCGACCTTGAGAAGGCGCTTTGGACCATTCCTGCACGTCGTATGAAGGCGCGGCGAGAGCACATCATTCCGCTACCGACTCAGGCGGTCGAACTTCTCAAGGCCATGCATCCGATCACGGGGCACACGAAGTTCGTTTTTCCGAACCGTGACGACCGCCAGCGCCCCATGGCCGACGCAGCCCTGCGGCAGGCGCTCAAGAAGCTCGGCTGGGCCACCAAGTACAGCCCGCATGGCACGCGCACCACGGGCAGCACTCGGCTCAATGAAATGGGCTATCGGCCCGATGCCATTGAGGCCCAGCTTGCACATGCGGAGCCGAACAGTGTTCGGCGCACATACAACCATGCTACCTACCTGGACGAGCGACGAGTCATGATGCAAGACTGGGCGGATAAACTGGACGGGTGGAAGACCCACGCACGGAAGGATGCCAACTAGCGCTCAGCGCTGCTTCATGATCGCCAGGAGACGGTGAGAGTTTTCGCTCAGCAGAGTTGCCGCTTCCTGGGTGGAGACACCCCATGCTTGTCCAAGGTGCCAGGCGGTGAGGTCAGCGCTCCAGGGCGGAACTGGCTTGTCATCGATCCGTGCAAATGGGCCGTCACTTTCGGGAACAACAAAGTGCCGCGGTAGCTTTGCCGCCAAAGCCCGGCCACTACTCGATGCAAATGCGGCTGGCCCGATGCTGAACCAGCAGCCTCGCTCTTCCGCAGCTCGCAGCTCCTTTACCGTCCCTGTGAACCAGTGCATTACTGCGGTCCCAAACCCGGCATGTCGATCCAAAATAGCCAATACGTCATTCACAGCTTGGCGTGAATGAATACTGAGCACACGACCGCCCAGTGCTGAGCTACGTTCAATGATGGCCTCAAAAAGGCTGCGCTGAACATCGTAGCTCTTGCTATACCGAGACGAGCCATCAAGGCCGACTTCGCCAATGGCTGCGACATCGCGGATTTGCGTCAACAGAAGGTCAAGCTCGCCAGCACGCTCGTGCGCAATCTCTGGATGAAGTCCTGGGGTGACAAGTACATTCGCTGCGCCCGTGAGCACACGCGCAGTCGCAACAAAGGCCTTTGGGCTGGTAGTCACCAGCCATGTGAACTCATTCTTCTGCGCAGCTTCCTTGAATACCTCGCGAGCGTTCGGATAGAGGTCAAGGTGGCAGTGGAAATCCATCACAGTACGCCATCCCTCTGTAGCAAGGCTTCAAGCTCATTCAGCCCATTAGCAAGTACGTTCCTGTATGCCAATCTGGCAGCGGGCTCGGCAAATGCCAGAGAGGCCCCCAAGAACCGGTCCAAGCCCTTCTGCCGGGCCGTGAGTACGGCAAGGGCTGCAGCCATCGCGTCATCAGGTCCACTAGCCTTGTTCGCGTCTGCCAACGAGCGGTGTACGTACTCGGTTGTATCGCGGGCAGGGTCCCAGGCGATAAAAGCGGCTTTGCGAATCATGCAAGGAACACACCGGCCGCAGTGCTTTCGGTTGTAGGTGCGAAAACGGCCGCAACTCGTGGAGTCCGCCGCCAACTGCTGAAGCAGAGGCTGGTTGAGACACTCGTTGAGCATCTGGCCTTTGGTTTTGAACTGATAGGGAAGTTCAAGCCGAACAGGCACATCCAATCCGTCCAACACGCTCTGCAACATTGCGATGAACTGCGGATGCGTGGTCCGGGTGCTCAAACTAGAGACGCGTCCTGGCACCAATGGCGGATTGATGCAAATGAATCCATTTTCTGGAACAAACACCTGGACAGGATCGGCGGCAACCCGCGAGGCAGCCAGCACCGCGAACGCGTAAAAGGCCAGAGACCGAGCGCGCGTTGAAGTCTCACGTTGGCCGCTAAAGCTGATGCCATGGCTCCATTGCCAGTGAGACCCCACCCCGCCAAGCTGCGCTGCGTAATTCCTCTGACGCTGAGAATCCTCATGGGCCAGCTGCGACACAAACATCGGACGGCGACCTTGTGCAACGAGGTCTATCCCCCCGATGAGGCTATCGAGGCCGCCTGATAGCAGGGACACGCAGTCGTGCGCAGTCACGACGGGCCTGCCATCCGGTGGCGCTGCTCCGCCAGCTACGAAATGGAGCTTCCAGTAGTCGCCAGTGAGAACCTTGAGAAGTGCTTCAAGTTGTTCTTGGAAAGGCAGCCAGCGCAGTGGCTCATGCAGGCCGACAGTGAGCTCAATCACGCGCGTCCAGCCATCCGCACTCGTGCTTCGAAGACAGGCCAAGTCGGCGGCGCAAACTGCTAGGCAGAACTGAACGAAGTCCCAGACCTGAGCGCTCGGTGCGAACCCGCGCCGCTTCAACGAACCTCGCCATCCTTTCGCGATGGTGCCAACCCCAGGGCGTCGGGCGCTCTTGAAGTAGGTAAATGCGAGTTCTCCAGCATCGAGGCGCGCAGGCAAGAAGTCAGGTGTTGTACATAGAACTTTCATTCGACAAATACCTCAAGGGTTGAGGCCAAGACTTCACTGGCAAGTCGTTGATGGTCAATCCCGCGTGGTCCTTGTCGGTCAAGAACCACCTTGACTTGCGCGTTGACATATTCCTTGATGTCGTTCCGATACAGCTGGATTTGCCGCGCGTCGAACTTAAGCTTCTCGTATGTTTGACCCAGTTGCAGGTCAACGCGATTACATAGGTCGTTGGCGACGATGTAGCCGATGAGGTCGCCGATTTGTGCATCTGTCAGATTGAAGATGTCGACTTCAGGGGCTACCTCGTACAGCTGACCAAGCGCTTCTGCCGCAGCGTTCCGAATGGATTCTTCGTCGACACTTCCTGTGTTCGGAAGAACTTCTTTGACCACCTCCAGGACGAGGTCGTTTGCTGAAAGGTTCTGGGCGCGAACCCGCTGGACCCAGTCGACAACTCGTGGGTCCGTGGCATCCCGTGCGGACGCAAGAAATTGCCCCAGTTGGCCGGCCCCCTGAGCCGTCGCTCTCATGGTGGCCGCTGCTCGTCGCGGGCCGCCCATTCCCTTGCTGACCATGCTCTTGGTCGCACTGCGCAGAGCTTCGCGCCCCCCGCCACCAAGGAATGCCGACATGCCAGAACGGGCTGGAGCAAAGCGGCGGTCAGGCGCTAGCGCAGGCCCGGTCACATCACCTTCTTCACCGCCAGCCGCGTCGCCCTGCCCGTCAGCGTTGGCGTCGTTGGCATCAGCCGGAGGAGGGCCTTCGCCATCACCAGGCGCAGGGCTGTCTCCGCCATTGCCGCCTTCGGGCGGCGAGAGCCACTCAGGATCAAAGGGGGAGCGGGAGCCGCCACCTTTGCTTGATGTTGACGTTCCCATCAGCGCGCTCCTTTCCTGGCTTGTTCAATGGCTTGCTTGACCGGTCTGGAAGCATCACCGGAGGCATGCCACTGATCGAGCACAGGACGAGCCCACGTCTGCTCATACAGGAGAGGCACGAGCCCTGGGCCGACCTCCTTGATGGGCGCCTGGGCCAGCAAAGCGGCGGCCTTTGCACCAAGGTCAGGAAAGATCTTGGAGATTTCCAGCAATGACACAACGTCTTCGGTTTGCCGCCAGTTTCGCTTTGGTGACTTCAGCTGCCACACCTTGGCCATTACAGCGTCAGCCTGATTCACTCCAGCTGCTCGAATTGCCTGTGTCAGCGGCTCATTTGCGCTGGTCGCCACCATCAGCGCATCCCGCAAGGCACGGCCTTCGGTCGTCAAACTGTCGTCACCGAAGTCCCGCATCGCGGAGTCCCTGCTCAGGTGGAGCAATGGGCGCAAGTCCATTTCGCCAAGTGCAGGCTCCAGCCCAAGCCATTCCTTATGGAAAAACTCATCCTTGAATGGCTCAGGTAAGGCCACCCCCTCTCGGGCAGACTGCTCAGCCACTCGAATGCCATCGACGCGCCCTTCCGTCGCGGAAGTCACTCGGCCTGCAAGCGCGTTTGCCAAGGCTTCGTCGCAGCGCTCCAAGAGGTGCCATTTGGCCAAGGCCTTGAGGTCCAATTCAATCCCCTGAGGCTTGGCTAGGGCTGACCGGAGAAAGACCGTGTTGAGGAATCGCTTCATCAGGCGCGGATTGGCGTTTACCTTGCTCGAACTCGTGAGCAGCGGTGCCAACCCCTCGGCCAATTCCATCAGCTCGACCAAGTGAGCGTTCTGAGGATTGATGAGGGCCTTCAAAAATTCCAGCGTCACCGCATCACCGCGCCAACTGGTCTTGAGGCGTTCAGCGACGGCCTGAACCGCGCGAGTGAACTGACCATCGACGAACTGGCCGTCAGCAACGGCCCGCTCCAGCAGCAACAACGCCAGGTAGGCCTTTGCCTCGTTCACCCCTAGCCTTGGCACATGCAGCGGGACCTGGATAAGCTTGTCGAAGTAGTTCGTCGCAACCTCATCGCTGATGCCTGTCCCCGCAAAGTGAACTCGTACAGCGCCTCGAATGAACTCGTTGTCGGCAGCAACAACAAACGCGCTGCGCTTCAGGAACAGCAGCAGGCGAATGGACTCCAGTGTCGAAATGGCCGTCTGCGGGAGACAGCGGTCAAGGTCGTCCACGAACACAACAAGGGTGATCTTCAGCTCTTCCAGAAGCTCCTCAAGCGCATCTCGAAATGCCTGAATTTCGCCTGGCAGAGAGACCGGCTCTGCAGGCTTCAGTAAGCCCAAATCCTCATCCTTCTCGGCCTTGTCGTCAGCGGCCTCTCCCTGTTCGTCGCCAAAGCCAAACTTTGCGAGCGTGCGTCCAATCAAGCCAATAGGAATGCCTGTGGCGATCGTTGCTGCCGCCTCGCCCCCGAGTTGAACGATTCGCAGCAGATTGATGCGTTGAAGAAGCCTTTTGGCTTTCTTCAACAGCCCTTCGTCGGCGGAAGCTCGGCGCAACACTTCATCACCGACCATTTGAAGAAGAGCACTACGTGCGCCTTCAAAGTCCTGGTAAAGCCAAGGATTGAAGGTGACCACCACGTACGTATTCTTGTCGGGGTCTGCGTCGACGTTCAGCCGTGACGCGACCATGCGTACCAATGAGGACTTTCCGACGCCCCAGCCGCCCGATACGCCAATCGAAATGGGTTGTCCGTTCGCCTGCTGCAGAAGCTTTGCGCAGGCATCCGCAACAACGCCGAAATTCAAGTAGTCCGTGGTTGTTTCGTTGTCATGCCACATGTGCTCCCCCCTGAAAATCGAGTGCTTATAGTTGCCCGCCTACACCCTTGAACTTCTCAACAAAGGCAGCGATCTTCTGGAAGACAGTCTGCTTCTTGGTCAGAAATTGCGGGTTCAATGGGCTCATCTTGGGCAGAACCGCGTTGAGCTCCGTGCCGTTCTCGCTGGCGAACTCACGCTTGAGTGAGGTGGTGATGTATCGCTTGGCGGCCTCAGCGTTGAGGCTCTCGGAGGTGATCAACTCCTGCGCTTCGCGCTGCTGCTCCGCTTGAGCAAACTTGAAGAACGCATCGATCACGCTGGCTTTGTCACCGATCTGGTCCAAATCGGTCTGGTTGATGAAGTCCACCACCAGACTTTCTTTCGCGCGGTTGCCCAGGCTGGCGCGAATCACACGGCGCACTTCATCCACCAGTTCCGACTTGCTCTTGGTCTTCTTGTTGTGCTCGAAGATCAGTTCGAGGATGTAGTCCAGGTTGATTTCCTGCGACTTCAACAAGTCCACCTCAAAGACCACGTCATCCCAGTCAATGGTGGACTTCTCTTTCTCGGCCCCAGCCTTCTCACGGCGTAGCCAGTCGCGCACGTCGTTGTAGGTCGAGCGATAGTCCTGAACCTTCCGCTCGGGCGGGAGCGTGATGGCTTGCAGCGCGGTCAGATCTTCGTCGCTGAGGTAGTGCTTGGCCTTGAATGCCTCAACTGCGGCAGGGTCGGCCAGATCGACGCTTTGCAACTCCTTCAAGCTGGCAAATTCGTCATAGTTCTGCAGCACGTTCTCGACGCGCAGGTACTCGCCGAACAGCTTGGCGAAGGCCTTCTTGTCCGACTCCTTTTCAATGGCAGCAGGATTGGGGAAGCGTGCTTCCAGTTCCTGCACCACATCCATGAAGCCCCGCCGCGCCTCACCGGTGGCCGCATCGGTGAAGCCTTCCATGTACTCCTTGTAGCTCTTCTCCAGCACCACATTCTTGGTGTTCTTGTCACCGAACAGGGTGATGGCATCGATGGTCGCCTGTTCCAGGTCGCGGAAGGTGACGATGTTGCCGAAGGTCTTGGTGGCGTCGAAGATGCGGTTGGTACGCGAGTAAGCTTGCATCAGGCCGTGGTAGCGCAGGTTCTTGTCGACAAACAGCGTGTTGAGCGTCGGGGCATCAAAGCCGGTCAGGAACATGCCCACCACGATCAGCAGGTCGATCTCCTTGGCCTTCACCTGTTTGGCCAGATCGCGGTAGTAGTTCTGGAAGCCATTGCTGTCCACGCTGAAATTGGTCTTGAACAGCGCGTTGTAGTCATTGATGGCCGCGCTCAGGAACTCCTTGGCACTGCTGTTCATGGCGGACACGTCAAAGCTCTCGTCCTGGATGTCGCCAATTGCATCTTGCTCTTCGTTGGCGGCGAACGAGAAGATGGTCGCCACTTTCAGCGGCTTGTCGCTGCTCTTCTGCAAGTCCCTGAAGCACTCGTAGTACAGCTTGGCAGCATCCACGCTGCTGACGGCAAACATGGCGTTGAAGCCCTTGTTGCCCGCATGCAAGCGGTGGGTCTTCTGCCGGAAGTTGTTCAGGATGTACTGGGTGATTTCGCGGATGCGATCCGGGTGCAGCAGGGCTTGCTTGTTCTCGGCTGCGCTCAGCTTCTTCTCGTCCTGCTCGGTCTCGATGGCCTTGAACTGCGGACGAACGTCGTTGTAGTCCACCTTGAACTTCAAGACTTTCTCGTCGCGGATCGCATCAGTGATCACGTACGAGTGCAGCTCACGGCCAAACACGCTGGCCGTGGTCTCAGCGCCCAATGCGTTCTCAGGGAAGATAGGCGTGCCGGTGAAGCCGAACTGGCAGAACTTCTTGAACTTCTTCTTCAGGTTCTTCTGGGCTTCGCCAAACTGACTACGGTGGCACTCATCGAAGATGAAGACCACCTGCTTGCCGTAGATGGGCAAGTCAGCCTCGCTCTTCATCAGGTTGTTGAGCTTCTGGATGGTGGTGACGACGATCTTGTTGTCGTCCTTCTCCAGATTGCGCTTCAGGCCAGCGGTGCTGTCCGAGCCATTCACGCTGTCCGGCGAAAAGCGTTGGTACTCCTTCATGGTCTGGTAGTCCAGATCCTTGCGGTCCACCACGAAGAACACCTTGTCGATAAAGTCCAGCTCCGTGGCCAGGCGCGCAGCCTTGAAGCTGGTCAACGTCTTGCCGCTGCCGGTGGTGTGCCAGATGAAGCCGCCGCTTTCCGTCTTGCTCCAGTTTTTGGCCTGATGGCTGCTGTTGATCTTCCACAGAATGCGTTCCGTGGCCGCGATCTGGTAGGGCCGCATCACCAGCAGCGTGTTGCTGACGTCGAACACTGAGTAATGCAGCAGCACGTTCAGCAGCGTGTGCTTCTGGAAGAAGGTGGCCGTGAAGTCCTTCAGGTCCTTGATCAGCGTGTTGTCCGCCTTCGCCCAATTCATGGTGAAGTCGAAACTGTTCTTGTTGCGCTGCGTGGTGTTCGCAAAGTAGCGGCTGTCGGTGCCGTTGGAGATCACAAACAGCTGCAGGAACTTGAACAGGGACTGCTCGCTGTTGAAGCTCTCCTTGCTGTAGCGGTGTACCTGGTTGAAGGCCTCGCGGATCGCCACGCCGCGCTTCTTCAGCTCTACTTGTACCAGTGGCAATCCGTTGACCAGGATGGTCACGTCGTAGCGGTTGGCGTGCGCGCCCGTCTGCTCGAACTGCTTGATCACCTGCACTTTGTTGCGGGTAACGTTCTTCTTGTCCAGCAGGTAAATGTTCTGGATGCGCCCGTCGTCAAAGACGAAGTCGTGGATGTAGTCGTCGTGGATCTTGCGGGTCTTCTCGACGATGCCATCACTGGGCTTGTCCAGCCAAGATTCGACGAAGCGCAGCCACTCACCATCGGTGAACTGCACGGCGTTGAGTGCCTGCAGTTGCGCTCGCACGTTGGCCAGCAGGTCAACAGGGGTCTTGATGAACTGAGCGAACTCGTAGCCCTGATTGACCAGATCTTGGATCAGTTCACGCTCTAGATCGCTTTCGCTCTGGTAGCTCTCCGCGACCTTCCACTCCCGTGTGTACTGGTCGAGGACGATGAAGCTCTTGGACTCGGCGATGGGGCTGTATTCGATCATGCCGTTTCATCCTTCCTGAATCGGTGCTGCTCAACAATGTGCCTAACCAATCTTGCTAGGAGCACCTTTTCTTCCGGCTCCAGTGTTTGCACCTCGTCAGCCGCATGCTTCGAATGGCTTGAGAAATTGACAATTCTTTTTGCATTCGGATTTGGCAGGCCATCATCAGTTCGCGGAAGTAGTTGCTCCCACCTCTTATATCCGAGAAATGTCGCCGTTTTTTCCAGGATGTTCCTTAGAAGGTTAAAGTGATATTTTTCGACCTGGCCACTCTGTATTGCCTCTTCGAGCTTGGACAGCAGATGAAGGTGATAGGAAAACGGGGAATCGTTTGGCTGATCGACCAGATCAACGCTGCCGTCTTCATTTTTCTCGAGGCGAGACTTGCTAAACCACTTTGATTTCCAGTTGTAGCGCTCAGTCTTGTCGTCACTTCCAAATTCGTTGCAAAGGATGTTGTAGAAAACAGGGCTGTGCGTTGTGATGATGAACTTGATTTTTGATTCGTTTGACTTAATAAGTTGCGCCAGATCGACGGCCAAATGGATCAAATGATTGTCATCCAATGAACTGACCGGATCGTCAATAATGACAAACTCCAGATTATCGAACGGTGTTTCCTCTGGAAAGTCTGGTTGAACATCATTGAGCGTGAATATTGCCAGTTCGAGAAGTGTATAGAAAACGCTCCAAATGAAGTTACTCTCTTCACCCTTCGAAATTTTCAACCGCTCAGCCTGTGCGGCGTTGCCGCCCTCTAGAGAAAACGTTACTTCTGAAAACGCCTTAACAAGGACCTCTTCGCCTTTCTCATCTGTGTACTTGTATTCTTCGTTGAACCGCGGCGTGAGCTTGTCGCTTGTATAGCGTTGAAAATTAGCAACGATGTTCTGATCTTGGCCCTGCTCCTCCAGCACCCAGCGTGTGAAAGAGTTCGGCCTGATCAATAGCCTCGGCTTCGCGTCTAAGGTCAAGTCGTTGTCCCAGAAGAACAAGTCTTCGGTGAATGCACTGTAATAGAGGACCCTCTTGCTTGATAACTCAGAGGAGTGTTCGTCTTCATTGCCTGCTATAGGCGGCAGCAGCTTCTTCAATTCCCGCGAAAGGCGCGTTTTGCCAGTTCCATTGAAGGCGTAGATGAGCTGGACCTTTGGCAAAGGCTTTGCCTCTTCTATGATCTTCGTCGTTTCTGGGACCGTTCTTTGAACGAGCTTCGGCGTGCTCAGTTGCCGAGCGATTTCTTCGAGCGTCTTTCCCATGTTACGCCTCTACCTCAACAGGCTTGGGGAAGCTCAGCAGCAAGTCGCGGTAGTAAGCGTATTGCTTTTGGCGCAATTCAATTTCGCGCGGCAAGCCTTCGGTGATGGAGTTCGTCAGAGCGTCGAATTTATCGAGGATGGCGACGATACGTTTCTGCTCTTCAACCGAAGGAACGGGTATTTCCAACTGAACTAGGTCAGACTTATTAACGGCAGGCACCCCGCCTTCTTTTTTCAATCCCAACAGAAGTTCGCTTCGGGATTGAAGAAAGTAGAAAAGGTATTTGTTGATCAGAACAGCCTTGTCTGTTGATTGCAGCTTGTAGCACAAAGGCCCCAACCAGAATGGCTTCTTTTGGTAGCCCACAAAACCAATCCCTCCCTGGCCCCGCGAAGGGGTTGTGACGGTGTCGCCTTCACAGTTACTTTCTGCGCTATATCCCGATCTGGATGTCCCTGCGTTGATGTAATCAATGCTTGTCGCGTTTTCAAGAATTTCAGATGGTTTCGACCCGGTGTTTACTTCAACCAGTCCCCCCAGCGTCTTCCACTCCACCTCCCCTTCTTCAAAACTCAACAACTGGTCGCGATAGTGGTTGTACTGTTTTCTCCGGGCGGTCAGTTCGGCGGTCAGTTCGGCGGTCATGGCAGTAAATGCGTCCAGAATGCGCACGATTTCGGCCTGGATTTCCAACGATTTTTTGGGGTTGTCTGGGCAGGGGATGGGGAGCTTATATTCGAGTATCTTTGCTTTGTCGCCACGAGGCATTTTTGCCCCTTTGGCGTGCTGCATGTTGTAGGTGAAAAAATTCTCATCGGTAAGCACCTGGTGCAAATAACCAGAGCTCAACGATTCATGAGTGGGACGGACAACAAGCACATCGCCATTTGTGCCGCCAGACTGATTGGCGAGCCAAATCTTCTTCAAATAAGGGCGAATATTTCCGATCAAGATATCACCTGGGCGATATTCAATCAGGCGCCCCTCAGTGGGAACATAAGTTGAGTTGGCTTTTCCTGCCCTGTTCTGGAGAAGGTTATCAACGCCTACATAGTTTTTTTCATCTATCCCAGTACAGTCGATGCGCACGTCAGAGTACTTGGCTACATCCCCCAGTGCCGTCCACTCCACGGCAACACCGTCCAGCAACTTTTCCAAGAAGTCCACGCTGCTCATGCCTCCTGCTCCTCGCCTTCAATCTCTGCGACTATGGCATCAATATCCTTGCGCAGCTGATCGATCCTGGCGACTGTAGTTTTCAACTCGGCGTTGAGCTGGGCGATGTCCACCACTTCGCGGTTATCTTTGGCTTCCACATAGCTGCTAACCGACAGGTTATATTCCTTGGCAACTACGTCCTCTAACTGCACCGACTTGGCAAAGTGATCGACGTTTTCCTTGCTGTCGAACACGGCCATGATTTGCTCGATATGCGAATCCAGCAGCACGTTGTTGTTGGTTTCTTTCTTGAACAGGCCACTGGCATCGATGAACTGGGTGGTCGTGTCTTTCTTGTTCTTCGCCAGCACCAGAATGTTCACCGCGATGGTGGTGCCAAAGAACAGGTTGGGGGCAAGGGAAATCACGGTTTCGACGTAGTTGTTATCCACCAGATACTGGCGAATCCTCTGCTCGGCCCCACCCCGGTAAAAGATGCCGGGGAAGCAGACAATCGCAGCGCGGCCTTTGCTGGACAGGTAGCTCAGTGCGTGCAGTACAAAGGCAAAGTCGGCCTTGGATTTGGGCGCGAGCACACCGGCCGGGGCAAAGCGATCGTCGTTGATCAGCGTGGGGTCGTCGCTGCCTACCCATTTCACCGAGTACGGCGGGTTGGAAACGATGGCATCAAAGGGCTTGTCGTCGCCAAAATGCGGCTCGATCAGGGTGTTGCCGAGCTGGATGTTGAACTTGTCATAGTTCACGTTGTGCAAGAACATGTTCATCCGCGCCAGGTTGTACGTGGTGTGGTTGATTTCTTGCCCGAAGAAGCCGTCTTCGATGATGTGGGCGTCGAAGTGCTTTTTGGCCTGCAGCAACAGTGAGCCGGAGCCACAGGCGGGGTCATAAATCTTGTTGACGCTGGTTTGCTTGTGCATCGCAAGCTGTGCGATCAGCTTGGACACATGCTGCGGCGTGAAGAACTCGCCGCCCGACTTGCCCGCGTTCGCTGCGTAGTTGGAGATCAGGAATTCGTAGGCATCGCCGAATAGATCAATGCGACTGGCGTCGAAGCCGCCGAAGTCCAGCTCCGCCACGCGTTTGAGCACTTTGGACAGACGATCGTTCTTGTCTTTGACGGTGTTGCCCAGACGATTGCTGGTGGTATCGAAATCAGCAAACAGGCCTTTGATGTCGCGCTCGGAGGGGTAGCCGTTGGCGGAGGCTTCGATGGCGGCAAAGATGTTGGCCAGATCGGTGTTCAGGCTCTCATTGGTGTTGGCGTTGGCTGCGATGTTCACGAACAGTTGGCTGGGGTAGATGAAGTAGCCCTTGGTCTTGATGGCGTCATCTTTGGCAGCCGCGATGTTCGGATCACTGTCTGCCATGGCGGCGTAATTGACGGAAGGGTCGCCGCCGGTGATGTAGTCGATGAAGTTCTCGCTGATGAAGCGATAGAACAGGGTGCCCAGTACGTATTGCTTGAAGTCCCAGCCATCGACGGCACCGCGGACGTCATTGGCGATGGCCCAGATCTGGCGCTGTAGGGCTACGCGTTGTTCATTGCTTGTCATTTTAAAGTCCAGTTTTGATTCGTTGAGCCCTGCTCAGGCGCGATGCTTGAGCAGGAGTAAATGGGTTGTTACGGCAATAGGGCCGCGTTCTATCTCCCGGCCTTCTTCGCCTTGGGTCGATAGAAATCCTTGATTCTTCAGGCGGTCACCAACATATCGCCCGGCTTCTATCGCCCATCTATCGGCGATAGAGCACAGATTGTCCGATAGGCTGTTCATGCCACCGCCCAGTACCGCCGCCAGCGCTTGTCACCCTCAAAGCGGACGTCCCCGCGCTCGATCAGCTCTTCCAGTGCGCGCTTGACTTGCTTGGGATGGATTTCGCCGCCGATTCGCTGGTGGATGTCACTGATGGCCGACCTGGGGTAGCGCTGCAGGTCTTCCAAGACCAGCGCGGCCAGGCGGTGTGGCTCAATGCGTTTGAGGGTGGTCTCGCCGGTGAACTGGAGGCTGCGCAGCAGGCTGGGGTCAACAAAGTAGCGTGTTGCCTGGGTACGCCCGGCGCTTTGCACCAACTGCCAATCCAGCAGGCGTTTGAGCCAGGGCTGCAATGCTTCAACCGATGGCAGCTCAAGCGACGTTGCCAGCTCGCGTGCCGTCAGGGCATCGTGCTGCGCCAACAGGCCCAATGCGATCCTCTCGCGCTGCGTGAGCTGATAGGTCTGGTCTGCCTTCGCAATGAAGTCGATCACCTCAGGCTTGAGAATGCGGCGGCGCACTGTCACCTGCACACGCTCGTGAGTCTCGATCAACTCTGGAGCCGGGCGGCCTTGTGAAAGCAGCACCTCGAAGATCTTGTCGAACCCGCTACCTTCCCGCTCCATCAGCTTCAAGTCATGGAACAGGCGTGCCAGGTGTTCGTTGCGGCGTACCGTAGTGTGGAGCACGTTCTGCGGCGAGACGCCCAGAGGTAGCGGTCCAGGGTTGACCACTTCCAGCCGGTCTGGATGCAGGTTCAAAAAAATGTCACCGCGCTGGGTGTAGGGACGATGTACCAACGCGTTGACCAACAATTCGCGCACCACGATTTCATCAAAGGCAGGCACGTTCTGGCGGTACAGGCCATCGGGCAGCTCGTAGCGCTCGCGGAAGTCAGGCACCTCCTGCCAGACCGCTTCGATCAACTCCATCGGGCTTTGCATGTGGTCGTCCCACACCAGCTTGTTGACCTTCTGCCCGTGCTCGTCGTACTTGATGAACTGGATGACCGGAGCGGTAGTCAGTTGCGCGCGATGATGCTGGCGACCGAGACTGAGCACGCCCAGATTGGTGAGGTTCGGTCCTTGTGCGAGCTGATAGTGATCGAGCAGTTCGTCGTCAGACTTCTCCTTCACGGAAGGCTTAACGCGATCCGATGCACGCAAGGCTGCAAGCAGCTTGTCGCGTTTGGCGACATCGATCTCAGCACGTGAAACGTGCAAGGTGGTTTGCGTTTCCCACGGCAATGCGGAACGCTCACTGGCGAGGCGCATCACGTCATCGCCCGTCACGGGCTTGCTTTGGTCGGCTACGCGCAAGAAGTAGCGGCCGTCCGTGGTAGATGCAACTGCCATGGCGCGCGGAATTCGCAATTCGATGTATTGGCCGCCATTCGGGGCGATGGTGACATCCGGCAGCACCGTCACGTTAACGGTGCGCTCCGCCAGCTTGCGACGTAGTGTGTCTGGCAGGTCTGGAGAGACACGCTGATCGGCGGGAGGCTCGCTCTGGCCATCCTCGATCCCCAGCAGCAGGCGGCCACCGGTTGCATTAGCAAAGGCAATGCAATCCTTAGCGATTTCGTTCCAGTCCGCAGTCTTGCCGGTCACGGCCCGCAAGGACTTCTGGTCAAGGAGTTGTCCTTCCAAGCTCACGCGTCACCTTCCCCTGCTGGATTCATTTTTGTTCGCTCCCATCGCCCGATTCTTCATCGGCACCTCCCGCTCGCACCCACTCATCCACTTCGGACAGCTGAAACTTCCACAGCCGCCCGACACGATGCGCGGGAAGCCCTTTGCGTTCCCTCCAGCGATAAACGGTGTCCTTGGCAACACCCAGGTGCTGGGCAACGTCTTCGGCAGTAACCCAAGGTTCAATGCTCATGTCGATGGCGCTCTGCCTGCATTAGTGAAAGTCGTTGAGGATCGTTTTAAGTCTACCAGCAGAGCGCTCGCAAAGCACCCTTTCGCTATTGAGTCACGCTGCAGAGAAGTTGGCGTAGGGACACTCGATTCAGGTGGTGGGTGGCTCACTCGAACCGTACTTGGCCTCCAGCACTAGGACCCGTGCTTCCCTTGCCTCCAGTTCATCCATCAATGCCTTCGCTTCGAGCATCGTCTTCTGTGCAAAGGCGCGAAGCTGGCGATCACGTTCGCCTGTCCCACGTGTGATCTCACGCGCCCGCTGAAGCAACGCGGCCTGCGCGGGCAACCCAAACTTCACTCGCGTCCACTGAGCACGACTCATGCGCTGCCGGCCCGGCCCCAAACGAGCGAGTCCAGACGGCCCGGCAACGTGCTCCCAGAAGCGGTCCTGAAATGCGCGCATCGCAGTGTTGTAGGCAAGGCGTTGCTCCTTGGGTGTTTGAGCGCCCTTTGCCGCGCGGAAGCCGGGGTGCAAGTCCTTGACGTTGCCCCCGTCAGGGTTGACAACATAAAAATGCAAGTGCGGGTGCGCCTCATCGGTGTGCTCGACCACAGTACGCAAGTGCTCACCGAATTCGATTTGCAGCCACTCCAAGGTGCTTTGCTTCCAGTAGCTGTACTCAATGCCGCCACGTGGATACGACGCTACGCCAGCCAGCAAGACGGACGCATCCTTTCGCAAACGGCGACCAGCTGCGTCAGTGCTGCGCGCATGAATGGCGCCAACCTCGGCTTCCAGCTCGGCCAGGCTGGGACCATGCAGCAGGTTGGGTGGCCTCGGTCTCGGCACATGCAAGCAGGCTTGCGGCTCGCGGCTGGCCTCAGCAATCACGTCGCGCACAGCCCATTTACGGTCTGCTCCCCGCGAGGTTTTCTTCGGTGAATGCAGCGAATAGACAGCGATGTGAACAAACTGGATGCCGCCTGTGATCATGGCGTACCGTCGCTGAAAACATAGTGACCGACTATATTTATCGCCGCTGCCGCAGCAATAAATGTCGGCCAGGGGAAAATCCCCTGGACCCCGCCGTCAAATGTGTGAACAGTGTGTTGAAACTGTGCGAACCAATGGGCGAAACTGTGTGAACAACTGGCCGATTTGATGTCCACCCTTGTGTTAACAGTGTGGCAACCATGTGGGGGCACTGTGGCGCATATTGTGTAATCAGTGTGTGAATTGCCCACGACGCCTCCGCTGATTACCAAAAACTTGCACGAGTAGACCGTCATCCGCCAGGCCATTCAGCAATTCCGGTGCGGCCAAATGGACTGGAGTTGATGGGACTTGCCGCAGCCTGTCGATGACAGCATCGAATGAAAGTCGGGCCACATACTCGCGGAGCACGAAGCCGGTGTCCGTATATTCGATCAACGTGGTCTGATCAAGCGCAATGAGACAAAGCCGCATGCATCGGTCATTGCCGAGCGCAGGTTGCTGTACACATTCAATATTGACCCTGCCCGTCGCCACGGTGCAGGTTTGCATCCATCCCCAGCCAGCCCATTTGTCATTCGCCACGACATCCCGCCAAGCGAATAGGGCCTCCAAATTCTTGTCGGTCACGGTATTCCTCCTGTTATCGTTGACGTTCGTACCTTTCGGGTGAGTTGATCTCGCATTCTCTGGAACTCTTCTCTGCCCGTAGAGCTTCCGTTTTCAGGCTTATCGGCCGCCCTCACTGGGGCCGGTTTTGCCGCGTTTTCTACCGCCTGCTGCCGTCTAATAATTAGGCGAAGATCTCTTCGCAGCTCTGACCCAGCCGACAAGCTGAACTTGCCCTCGCGAGCCCTCCGCAGCAGGGAGGCCAGGAATTGGGGGACAGTCTTCCGGATGCTGTTTTGGCGCTTGCATTCGAGAACTTCTGCCAAGACATCCAGTGCTACGGAGGTGGAGAGACCCGTGCATTGATCCCTCGTTCTTTGGGGTTCGAGTGATAGCTTTTGGCACAACCACAACCAGCACTCTTCGTCCCCCTCGTCAACGATCAAGGCCGCCGACTCGTCAGTGTCAGGAGGCGTGTCCTCTGGCCAGGTAGTGGTTGTCTTTGATGAATCCAATGTTTCTACAAATACAGTGTTTGTAGCCCCTTGATCGCCCTGAACTGGCTGATCCAGAACTGGCTCTTCCACACGTGGGTTTTCAAGGTGTGGAGCCCATTCCACAATCGGCTCGTCACTGACAATCCATCTGGATTGAATGAACCGCCCCGATGCCGAACGGTCGCGGACGATTCGCATGTAGTTCAGGCTCTCAAGCTGCTGGATGGCTGTTCGCATGGCCGTCTCTCCCTCCTTGCGTGCAGCGCACAGGCCTTCGAGGCTGATGCGATATCCCGGCGGCAGGGACAACAAGTGCACGATCACCCCCAGTGCTTTCAGACTGAGGTGTTCGTTGCGGATCAGCGAGTTCGGAATCTGGGTGAAATTCCCCGCATGGCGACGCCGAACGATCAGCAACTGAGAGGCGTTCATGGGCGTCTCCACTGACCTTCATGATCAGCGGTCCACCCGTGCAGTTGCGGCTTGCAGGGCGATCCAAGCCTCGACCTCCTCGGCCAAAAAACCAATGGCCGCGTTGCGGGAGCCAGAGTTACCCAATCGAATAGGGCGTGGAAAAGTTGGGTCTGTTCTCGTCCTGCGCCAGATGGTGACGCGGTTCATGCCCAGTTGGGTTTCGAGATCGGAGTATCGAAGGATGCGTGCAGTCATGGGTTCGCTCTCGTTGTTACATGCAATGAGCGAATTCTTGATCCATGCAGGCGGGAATGTCGACAAGGGCAATTTGCCGGCAATTGGCAGCAAATGGATACCAATAATAAGAATTTGCATGCCTTGTCAGAAAATCGAGATGCGATATTTCTAACAGCGACGCAGCCTTGAATGATGGAGTTCTGCAGACCTAACGAATGACTGCACTTCTTCTGAGCAACGCACCGAAGTGGCTGGGCGATAGAAGAAAAGAGCGAAGCTCGGATTGCCCATCAACCCCATCGGGAATGAGATGCCAAACCCGCGAAACTGACTCAAACATCAAAAAAATGCATCGTCATTTTTAGAGCTGTAAAAGTTCTTTATTTGACAATGGGTTGCGCCACCCGCGCGAATGGCGGGGCGCAAAGTCGGATCTGATGGAAAAAATTATTCGCGTGTTGCAGATGCGCGACAATTAGTCTCGCCGTGCTGCGACTTTCCCGTTTTCAATCCATGCCGCAATGATTGTCGGATCAACTCCAAGACGAATTGCAGAGCGAAGTGCCTGTTCCAATTTTTGCCATCCACCTCTTCCGCTGCTGTTTATTGCAACCGTCATTGCATCGGTATTGCTCAGTCGAAACAGCAAGCCATCCAGTAACTCGTCATCCCCAATTTCACATGCTGCTTGCTCCGCCAAGGTCAACAAGGCCTCACGCGTTGCTGGCAGTTGATCTATGGGAAGAGAAGAAAGCGGTTCTGGCAGCGTGATCACCCGACGCGGTTGGATTAGATCGACCAAGTCACTTGCTTCAGCAATGCCTGGTGTCAACTCGACACGAACGAGCGTTTCGCCGATCTGCAAAAACCGCGTCTTGGTGAGGCCCGGCTGGCAATCCTGGTAGAGGACGGCTGCTTCGGCTCTGACGAGAGCCTTCAGCACCTGCTTTAGATCATCCAACGCGCCAAAGTCACGCCACCTGTGAAGCATGTCTGCACGTAGCTGTTGCCCTTCGATGCCCAGGTGGTAGAGCAACGCAGCCACTCTCGGAGCCGATATGACTTGCTCCTTACCCCGTAGCCAAACGGAGAGATTTGCTGAACGAATACCAGTGGCCGCACCTACCGAGTTCAGCGTATCGCCGCGCAGGTGCATGAGTGCGGCTGCTATAGCACGCAGTTGTTCGGCCTGAAGGGTCGGCATACGGCACCTACATTGTTCTAACAGTAAATCACTATAACAAGGCGACCATTGCCCAGCCAAGGCTTGGCATGCTCCGTTTGCTACGTTATAGTAATTTATAGTTAGCTGGAGCGCACCATGTCCGACCTGCAACGAAAGTACCGGCCCATGCGACGCCGAGAGTACCAAGAGGCCATCGAAGAGCTGAAGCGACTACACCCATGGCTGGCGAAGCAGGTGTTTCAGCCCGCCCCAGGCCATCTCGCCGTGGTCACCGAGTTGATCGATCAATGCGAGCGGTTGATGCATCGCAGTGACTACCAACGCCGTCCGCTGTTCTGTGTCACTGCCACCAGGGAGAAGCTGGCTGTCCGAGTCGAGGTCTCCGATGCCAGCATCCAGCGGGAGCGCGCCTTGCTCGACGTGGTGGAACAGGCTCGGCACGCCGCCCAGCAGTGCTGCCCTGTGTGCGGCGCTCCGGTTTTCGGTGGCGATGCCAATGCCCCCCAAGGTGCTCGGTGCCCTGCGCACGAGCAAGTGGTCGGACTGTTCGCAGAGGACATCCAGCGTTTCAAGAGAGCTGCGAAGGCCTTGGAGTTGGCGGATGCCGAGCGTGGGAGCAGCACTACTGATCGCGATGCACCCAGTCGCACCGAAGCCACCAAGAAAGACCTGCCCGACAGCCCGGTCCCCGCACGCGATAGCAGCGGCACTACGATTGACGACAAGCACGCGCCGTTGATCACCTTTCTGGACGCTGCCGGTCTCAAGCAATTTGTTGACCGCCATCGCGCGAAGGCAGACGAAAAGTTCAAGCGTGCCCAGCAGATCGCGGAGCGCATCCGGGCGGCCGGCCATGAGCGGCGCACGCTCGGCATGCTGCCCGACGAGTGGGACCTTCTGATCGAAGAGTTCACCCAGGCCTTCCCGAACTTCAGCGAGCTGGGCGAGATGCTGCACGATCACTTTGCCCTCAATGCGATGGGCGATGGCCGCGTTGCCTGGTCGCCGCTGCTGCTGGTCGGGCCTGCGGGCATCGGCAAAACAGAAGCGGCTCGCTGGCTGGCCGAAAGGCTGGCCTTGCCCTTCCGTGTGTTCGACATGGCGAGCGCCCAATCCGGTTCGCCACTGGCTGGGTCAGAAGCCTTCTGGAGCAATTCCGAGCCGGGCCTCCTGTTCGAGCTGCTTGCCTACCAGCCAAAGGCCAACCCCGTCGTGGTCTTAGATGAGCTGGACAAGACCGAGCAGGTGCGCCAATACGACCCATTGGCGGCGCTGTACACCCTTCTTGAGCGCCGCAGCGCACGGTCCTTCACGGACCTCTCTATCCGTGATTTCGCCATTGATGCCAGCCACATCAACTGGATCGCGACGGCAAACAGCGTGAATGGCATCCCGAGCCCATTGCTGTCGCGGCTCACGGTGCTGCATGTCCATGCGCCTACACCCGATCAGGTTGCACGCATCGCCCAGAACATCTACGGACGGATGCGGGCAGAAGCCACTTGGGGCTCTGCCTTCGTACCCCGTCTCGACGAGGCCGTTTTGGCGAAGTTGAAGTCTCTGCCGCCTCGAAGTCTGGGCCTGGTGCTGCGACGGGCGCTTGGGCATGCGGCACGGGATCAGCGCGATCACATCACGCCCACCGACCTACAGCTAATTTCAGACGGCGGCAAGCGTGGAATCGGCTTCACCGCTGACCTGACCGTGCAGCAGTAGCAAGCACTCGAATCCGCCCCAATCGAGGAGAAACCATCAATGCACCACAACCTGCAAATCAAGTTCCAGTTTCACTCCCCAAGCAGCTCATTCAACGACGTAGCTGGCAGCATCGTGATCGACATGGTGCGCAACGGGGAACACGAGTACACGCTGAACCTCCCTACCGGCGATATCCGTGTCTGGCGAAGGTCACTCACCACGGCATTCCCCAGTATCGACTGGCGTAGTCATCGCCACTTAACTGCGACGATGCGCGGGGTGGACAAGCTGCTCGAACTCCACCAGAAAGTCTGTACGTTGGCCGCAGGTAGCGGGAGTGGTTGGATTCCAGTCGTCAAAGCGGGAGCAGGCCCATCGGACAAGAGCTGCAAGGTCCGGGTGAGCGATGTCGTCTACCGTGTCAACGCCGACTACGATGAGCACGAAATCGAACGGCGAGTCCATACCTTGACGATTCCTGCCAACCAACTGCGTGAATCAGACGGGCAGCTCTACGCTCCACGTTGGCTGTTGATGCGGACCATTCATGAGCGCGTACTGGATCGCAAACGGTGGCCCCATGACATCGAACATGGGCAATTTCTTGATGCCGATATGCTGTGGGCGGAACTGTTCGCACCGCTGCAGCTTGCCCTAGAGCAGCAGGAGGCTGTAGCGCTTGAGCGAAAACGGCAAAGGAAGGCGTGGGATGCCACATATGCCAGAGCCATCAAGGGCGATCAAGGCAGACCTGAGGGCGAAGAGGCGGCTACTCACAAGGAATGACGATGCGTTTGTCCCCGCATTTCTGATCTCTCCGCGCCTGTACCCCGTTATCGTAATTACGGTAACTACGATAACGGGCGTGTGCCGATCAGTTTCTGAGATGTGCCTGCCCGCATGTATGGCAAAACCACGTGTTCTGCCACTGGCGCTTCGCGGCACCGTAGGCCTTAGCCTGGGCGTGCCAGCCCTTCATCAGCAGCCAGCCCAGTGCAATGAGCCCCAAGCCAACTGCGGCTTGCTTCCAGTTGTAGATAAGCAGCGCCCAGAAGGACATGCCGACGCGGCAACCCCGCTCGAAAAGGTCGCACACCGTCGCAGCGTGATAGACCGTCGCTCCACCCAGCCCAAACGCAATGATGAACGGCATCGGTGACGGCGGTGCAGGCGGGGCGCAGTGCTGAGCCAACACCGTGAACTGAGAGCCCTGGCTGCTGCCTTGAACGAACTGCCCATCTGAAGTGACCGCCGTGTGTGAAGCTTGGAAATGCTGCGTACCGCCCGCATGCACAACGGCCACTGGCTGGATGTGCGTGCTACCGCAACTCGGGCATTGCATTGCCATGATCAGCCCTCCGAGCCTTCGGTGTTGACGGTACAGGTCAGCGTGGCCTCGCCGCCCTCCATGCCCGCCGACAACACGCCGGCCTTGGTCAAACGGCCATAGGTCTTGCCGTCCTTGCCCAGCTTCAACGAGCCTGATTTCGCAATCTGCTGGACCGTGAGGCCGGGCAAGTAGCTGCGGTAGGTTTGCTCACCCCCGTCACGTGACACCGCTACCTTGCGGACGATGAACCCATAGACCTTGACGGGCTCGGCGAGCGTGACCGGCGTGACGCCTTGATCGGGATTCCATCCCGAGTGCTTGAGCAGCGACTCAGCCAGTTCAAATCGTGGACCGATGACAGTGCAGCTCAACGCCTGTTCGAGCTGCGCCTTGGTCTTGGCGTCCACGGGCTGCGACGCTCCGTTGCTGGAGGCAGGAGGCACGGTTGGCTTGATGACCGCGTTGGCGTCATACCCTACCAACCAGAGATTGGTCGGTGCGCCCGGCTGCCATCCGGTGTCGAGCACCAGTTGCTGGATAAACCCCTGGAAGGCGAGCTGCTGCCGCTCGCTGATCGGCTGCCGGTCGGGGATGGCCAGCATGGGCGGCTTGGGGCCAACAGTGCGGACATTGCCGCTGTGCTCGACCGCCATCTGCTGCATGAAGAGGTGCAGGTTGGCGGCGTTGTTGACCGCGTACCCCACCGACTGTCCCCAGCACACCGAAAAGGCGGGTACGGCTTCGGACTTGGTCTTGCTCCACCAGATGGTGGCCGTACCGATCCAGCAGTCACTACGGGACCAGTCCGTGACCGTGACAGCCGCGCGGGGGAAGTAGGTCTTGGGAGTTCCGTCGAAAGGGTGCTTGCTGAAGAGGCCTGCCAGCGCTGTTGCACGGATGCCAGGAGCGCCGGGCGGCGCGATTTGGTCTGGCTTTGCTTGATTGGCAACAACTGCTGGGTGACCCTCGGTAGCAGGAGGCGGTGCTGCGTTGCCTTGGCTGGCCTTGGACACGCCACCCAAAGAGAGGTGAACCTTGGTCGAGCCGTCAGCCTGCGGCTGTGTCGTGACACAGCCGGTCACGGTCATCACAACGGCCAGCCCGGCCAGCATCCGAAAGCAGAGTCCACTCATCCATCAGCTCCCTTTGATCCCAAGTTGAGCTTATTATGAAGACTATATTCTACATTGTCGAATATAATCCGTGGATTAAAGGTCTCATGACGCCCATGCTCGTGGTTGATGGGACGAGACTACGAGCAAGTGCGTCAGGACTTGGCGCGCAACATGAAAGACTTCCGGGGCAAGCGTGGCTTGTCGCAGGAGGCGCTCGCCCTGAGCGCGGATGTGGATCGCACCTACGTGAGTCAGATCGAGCGCGCTGTGGGCAACCCGTCCCTGCTGGTCCTGTGCAAGCTGGGCGCGATCCTGGAGACCGACGTGCTCGATCTCTTGGCGGAGCAGACCAAGTGAACACGGGTGAGGTCACCCGAATGGGGATGTCCGCAAAAAATGTATACGGAAGTGACTACGGAATGAGCCAAACCGCGCTGAGAACCAGTAAAGATGGCACTTCCAAGGCCATCTTTCACTTTAACGTTTAAGTCTGCATGCGGGATGGGGTGAATACTTGTCACCCCGATGTAACATTAATGTCATATGATCGAGGGTAGTGTAATGAGCCGCACTGTAAACTGTGTCAAACTGGGTCGAGAAGCCGAAGGTCTGGATTTCGCGCCATTGCCGGGCGAGCTGGGTAAAAAGCTCTACGACCATGTGTCTAAAGAAGCATGGCAAGCGTGGGTAAAACACCAAACCATGCTGATCAACGAAAACCGCCTGAACCTCGCTGATCCTAGCGCTCGCCGCTACCTGCAGCAGCAGCTGGAAAATTATTTCTGGGGCTCAGGAGCCGACGCAATTCAAGGTTTCGTCCCACAGTAATACCGCAACAACATTCAGGCCGCATTATGCGGCCTGTTTTGTCTTTTACCGTCGAGAAGAGCAATGCCAATGACGTACAAACCCGCTGACAATCAATTGATGCTCAATCGTGAATTGGGCCTGTTGGAATTCAACCGACGCGTGCTGGCCCAAGCCGAGGACGCGCGCAATCCACTGCTGGAGCGGCTGAAATTCTTGTGCATTGTCTCAAGCAATCTCGATGAGTTTTTCGAGGTGCGGATTGCCTGGCTGAAAGAAAATATGCGCCACAATCCAACCCGGCTGCTGCCCGAAGGGCTGACGCCACATCAGGCGTTCGAGCTGGTGAGTGTTGAGGCGCATGATCTGGTTGAGCGCCAGTATCGCCTGCTGCGCGAAACCATTTTCCCGGCGCTGGAAGAAGAAGGTATTTACTTCTTCCGCCGCAGCCTGTGGAACGATGCCCAACATGAATGGGTGCGCGATTATTTCTTCCGTGAGCTGATGCCGATTCTGACCCCGATCGGGCTGGATCCATCGCACCCGTTCCCACGCTTGTCGAACAAAATCCTGAACTTCGTGGTAGAGCTAGAAGGCCGTGATGCCTTTGGCCGCAATTCAGGGATTGCGATTGTGCAAGCGCCGCGCATTTTGCCGCGCTTTGTGAAGATGCCGGCCGAAATCGCCGGTACCGAGCATGGCTTTGTCTTCCTGTCGTCGATTATGCATGCGCACATTGATGAGCTGTTTGCTGGCATGCATGTGCTGGGCTGCTATCAATTCCGTGTGACGCGCGACTCCGACGTTTCGGTCGATGACGAAGACGTCAAAGATTTGCGCGCCGCGATTGAAGGTGAGCTCTCACAGCGCCCTTACGGCGATGCCGTGCGACTGGAAGTGGCCGACAATTGCCCGAAACACGTGCAAGACTTCCTCTCACAGCAATTTAATCTGCAAGACTGCGATGTGTACCGCGTGAATGGCCCCGTAAATATGGTGCGCCTGATGCAGGTGCCCGATCAGGTGGATCGCCCCGATCTGAAATACCAGCCATTTATGCCCGGCCTGCCGCCAGAGCTGCGCAAACAGCCCGATTATTTCGCGGCGATTCGCCATGGCGATATTCTGCTGCACCACCCGTATCAGAGTTTTACCCCGGTGGTAGATCTGCTGCAGCAAGCCGCGCGCGATCCGGCCGTGGTAGCGATCAAGATGACTGTTTACCGTACCGGTAGCGATTCGGTATTGATGGATGCGCTGCAAGAGGCGGCCGCGCGCGGTAAAGAAGTGACCGTCGTGGTTGAGCTGATGGCCCGCTTTGATGAAGAAGCCAATATCAACTGGGCGGCCAAGCTGGAACGCGCCGGCGCCCACGTGGTGTACGGGGTGTATGGCTACAAAACTCACGCCAAGATGTTGTTGATTGTGCGGCGTGAAGAAGGGCTGCTCAAGCGCTACGCCCACGTTGGCACCGGTAACTACCACCCACGCACGGCCAAGCTCTACACCGATTTTGGCCTGTTTACTGCCAATCGTGAAATCACCAGCGATGTGAATGATGTCTTTATGCAGCTCACCGGCCTAGGCCTCGCGGGTGATCATCATCAGCTGTGGCAGGCGCCGTTTACCCTGCATAGCAAGTTCATCAGCGCCATCGACCGCGAAATCGCCCACGCGAAAGCGGGCAAAAAAGCCGTGATCATCGCCAAGATGAATGCGCTGCTGGAGCCGACCATTATCGACAAGCTGTACGAAGCATCCGGCGCGGGGGTGACGATTCACTTGGTGGTGCGTGGCGTGTGCGCGTTGCGCCCTGGTTTGCCGGGTATTTCGGAAAACATCCGCGTGCGCTCGATTGTGGGCCGCTTCCTTGAGCATCACCGCGTGTATTACTTCTTTAACGATGGTGCCGAAGATGTGTATTTGTCGAGTGCCGACTGGATGGGGCGTAATCTGTTCCGCCGCATCGAGATCGCCTTCCCGGTACTGAGCCCGAAAGTGAAGCGCCGCGTGATTCGCGAGAGCTTAAGACCATTTCTGGTCGACAATACACAGGCATGGGAAATGCTATCGGATGGCCGCTATCGCCGTAAATTGGCGCGCGGCGGCAAGGAGCGTTCGGCACAAGGCTTGATGCTGGACGAGCTTACCGCTGGCCAACGCAACTAAACTAGGGAAAGTCCTAGTTTGGCGGGGGTATTGCCCGCTTTGAATTGATGGATAAGTTCTAGAGCCTCATACCGTGATACGGTATGAGGCTTTTTACTGTTGCCATGAAAACTTGTCATCAAAAATTCAACTATTTGTAACAATGAGCTGTTACCTTACAGTCTGCTATTCGCCTGTGAGCTGTCTCTCATTCAATCCGTGGCTGACAAAAAGCAGAGCAACGTCATCAGACAAGTTGACGATCAATGGCATTCATCAATTTGGGAGGTAATACCGGTGGCCGAGACAAAAGAACTGACTCAACCCAAGCAGGTTGAACCACGCAAAAACCAGCAAACCCCGCTGGCCGAGCGGATGAAAGGCCAAAATCCGTTTGACTGGATCAAGCTTGACCAAGCCGAACAGGCACAGCAAGACCACGCCAAGTCATGAAAAAAGCCCGCATCTGCGGGCTTTTTTATTGCGGACGGCAGGTTCAAGCCTGCAGCGCCAGCGCCAAGGCCGCACGGTAATGCTGGGCGGCATCGTCGTTGCGCTCTAACTGGCCGAGTAGTTCGGCCAGTTCGGCGTGGGCGGTGGCGGTTGGGCTCACGGCAATACTGGCTTCAAAATAGCTTTGCGCCTTGCCCCACAACTCGCGCTTGCGGCACAACCGCCCCAAGGCGAGCAGCAGCTGTTCGTCGCGCGGATGGGCTTTGAGCCATTCTTCGGCTTTTTGCAGCTGGGCCATTTGCACGGGCAGGGCTAATTTCAGCTGGCTATAGGCCGGCAGCAATTCGCTGTTCCAGTCGGCATCCAGTGCTTTTTCCAGCGTCTCTTTGGCCAGCTCCGGTGCTTCCTGCTCGATGTAGCGTTGGGCCGCGGCGTGGGCCAGCTGCGGATGGTGCTGATCGCTGCTTGGCAGCTTTTTCCACCATTCTTTCAGCTCGACCGGCGTCATTGGATGCTGGCGCAACAGTTGCAGTTGCGCAGCCACCCGAATATGGCCGGCCTGTTCTTCATCTAAGGCCTCGCTTTTCGCCAGTTGTTCTACCAGCTTGAGCACGGCTTCCGGGTTTTGCTCGCGCTGGCGCAGGCGTAGCTCCAGTTTCAGTGCGTTGGTCAGTTTGGGCGCCAGCTCACGGGCGGCGGCCAATGCCTGAGCGGCTTCGCTGTAGCGGCGCTCGTCCAGCAGCAATTCACCTTTGGTCATCAGGGTGGCGAGATGCTCATGGCCGAGGCGGGCTTTGAGCTGCTCCAGATGTTGATCACGGAGGGTGAAATCACGCATGGCGTGCGCGGCGCGGGCGGCTAGCAGACCATTCACGGCGAAGGTGTCGTCTTCGCTGCTATTGGCCATGGCTTCAGCGGCCAATTTGGCGGCGCGCTGAAAGCGGCCTTCAAAAAACGCAATGCGGGCATCGCGTTCGAGTTTCACCGCGGCTTCTTTGGCTTGGGCCGCCTGATAGCGGCGCACCCGCGCGGGCAGACCGAGCAATTCAACGCCCATTTGTACCAGCAAATACACGCCGATCATACTGAGCAGCAATAGCACCACAAACACATTCAGTGAAATTTCCATGCGCCAAGGCGGCAGGAAAATCAGCGCATAACCGGTATTGAGCTGGGCAAACATGGTCAGCCCAACTGCAATGGCAAAAAGGCTAATCAGCCAGAGCAGCAGCTTCATGGTTTCACCCTTTCCGCGGTGGTGCGGGCGCTGCGGACTGCGGTCAGGCTGGCGCTCAGATCCGGTGCGGTGATGTTGAGCTGCTGGGCTTCCAGCTGCGCCAACACTTGCAGCGCGCCAGCGGTGGCGGGCATTTGCCGGTCGAAGTAGTTCTGCACATAGCCTTTCACCGCTGCGATGTCGGTACGGAAGCTGGTTTCATTACGCTGCAGCAGGGCCGAGCGCGCACTCAGTAGTCGCAGTTTCAGGTTTTCCCGCAGGAAAAACGCTTGCTCCGGGGTGAGCAGGGCGGCTTCGGGCTTATCCATCCGGCGAATCTGGATCAATTGCTTAAATTCATGCCACAGCTCGCGCACCAGCCGTTCAGCGCTGCTTTCACCTTGCGGCGCTGGGCCCGCTTTATGTGGCTGATCGTGGCCATCGTCGATGATCAGCGGCCATTGATCCACCTTGCTGATCAGGCTGTCGAGCTTGGCGGTAATGCCCACCACATCGAGATAAGGCGTGGCTTTCAGCGTATCCATATCGCGGGTAATCGCCTGGCGCACGCTGATCAGCTCCGGGCGATTCAGCCGAGCCAATTGTTGGTCGATGTTGCTCAGGCCAGTCAGGGCCAGATTCACGTCGCCCGAGAGCTGTAACTGCTGGCTGGCAAAGGTCAGCATTTGCTCCAGCTCGGCCAGGGTGTGAATCGATTCGGTGCGCGACAGCGCATCGTACATGGTGGCGAGCGACTCTTGCCGGCTGGCTGATTCGGCCAGCTGATTACCCTGCGCGGTGAGCTGCGCTTGCATTTGCTGTTGCAGGGTGGCCATTTGCTGCTGGTTAGTTTTCAGCTCTTGTTGCAGTTTCTGGTTATTGGCCAGCTGGCTGGCCAGATCGCCCTTGAGCTGCTCCATGGCATTGAGTTGGTATAACCACAAAGCACCACTCGCTAGTATGGCGCCCACAGCAAGCACCAGTGCGGGCTGCGGCAGCGTACGGCGGGGGGGTACTGTCAGTGCGGCGCTGAGTGAATCGGGATTCTGATCTTGGCTCATAAGCGGTGTTTTATTCGTGGCTAAAGTGCTGGCAAATCGAAGTGGTGATGCCCAGATCACCAGCGGCAGTCAGTTCCACCCGCTGGGCACCGTGGGCTTGCAGGGCCGCCACAATGCGCGGATGCGGGGCGAAATACTGTCTTGATTGTAGCTGGTGCTGCGTTGCCTCTCCACCAATGGCGAACAAATGTTGTGCAGCTTCCGAGCTGGACACAATGACACCATCGCAGCCGGCGGCCAATTGTGTCAAGAGTTCGGCCTCTGGCCAGCGCACGCCTTGCCGTTGATAAGCGCTGATTGCGTGCAGCTGCGCCCCGCGTTCGGCTAGAGCTGCGGGCAAAAGTTCACGCCCGCCATGCCCGCGAAACAGCACGACCGCCTGGCCGGCGAGCTTCTGCAGGGCTGGCTCGGCCAACAGGCCTTCGCTATCAAATTGCTGTGCGGGGCTGATGATGGTGCTGATGCCTAGCTCCTGAGCGCGGCGGGCGCTGCCGGGGCCTACCACCGCAGCGGGCAGCTCGGCTGGCCAGCTGATTTGTAAATGCTGCAGGCGCTCAAAGACACAATCGAGTGCCGACGGGCTCACAAACACCGCCAGTTGAAACTGCGCCAGATTACGCAGCGCGGCATCGAGTGGTGCTGCGTCGCTGGGGGGCACAATCTCGAGCAGGGGCCACTGCAAGGTGTCGGCGCCGGCGGCAGCCAAGGCCTGCGCCAGTGCCGCGGCTTGGCCAGCGGGTCTGGTGATCCACAGGCGGCGGCCGGCCAGGGCTTTAGTCATGCGCCAGCTGTTTCAAAATCGCCCGTGCGCCTTCGGTGCAAAGCAAATCGGCCACGGTGCGGCCCAAGCCATCGGCGGCGGCAAACGAGCCATTGGATTCGGCACTCACCGACTGGCTACCATCGGGCAGGGCAATAAAGCCGCGCAAACGCAGGAAACCGTCATCATGCGTGGCATACGCCGCCAGCGGAATCTGGCAGGAGCCATTAAGCCGGCGTGACAGCGAGCGCTCGGCCGTCACCGCGGCCGCCGTGGCCGGATGATTAAACGGTGCCAACAGCGTGGCCAGATCGGCCCGATCCGCGCGAATTTCCAGCCCTAGCGCACCTTGGCCGGGCGCCGGCAGGCTGACTTCGGGGCTGAGCTCAGTGCGAATTCGCGCCCCGAGGCCCAAGCGTTTCAGTCCGGCCGCGGCCAGAATAATGGCATCGAATTCGCCATCATCGAGTTTGCGCAGACGGGTGTTGACATTGCCGCGCAGCGGTTTGATGGTGAGCTGTGGATAACGCAGGCGCAGCTGGCTTTCCCGGCGCAGACTGGACGTGCCAACCACGGCACCTGCCGGCAAGTCATCGAGGCTGGCATAGCGATTGGAGACAAATGCATCGCGCGGGTCTTCGCGCTCGCCAATCGCCGCTAGCGCAAAGCCTTCGGGCAAGACCATGGGCACATCTTTCATCGAGTGCACCGCCAGATCGGCCCGGCCATCCAAGAGCGCTTGCTCCAGCTCTTTCACAAACAGGCCTTTGCCGCCAATTTTGTTGAGCGTAACGTCAAGAATCCGGTCGCCCTGAGTGGTCATGCCCAGGAGCTGTACTTCCAGTTGTGGATAAGTCTGTTCAAGCCAGCTTTTCACGTGTTCGGCCTGCCACAAGGCAAGCGGGCTTTCCCGGGTGGCGATCACGATCTTCTGCGGAGCGGACATCTGGCAACCTTCTGACTAAGCAAAGAAATGCGCAGAGTCTACCATGCGCGGCAGATGGCACAAAAAACCCTCGTCCTTGGACGAGGGTGCGGTTTAGGCTTTTTTATCCGCCGAGGGCAGATCAGGCGGGCTGAGCTCAAAATCGATCGACTCGCCGCCATAAGGCTGATCTTCCGGCAGCTTATCGACTTCAACGATCGGCTCGACGCTCACTTCCTCGATCTGGTAATCCGCCAGCTGGATTTCCAGTGGCGAGAGATCTTGTGGCGCCTCGCTGGGCTGTAGCGGGGGTAAATCCACTTTATGTTCGGCTGGCGAAGGCGTGAATTCGGGTTTCAGTAAAGAGCCATACTGCGGCGGAATGGCTTGAACGGCTTCGGCCATCGTCGACATCAGCGAGGCTTCCGGGCTCATGGGAGCGCGCAGATCAAGATCCAGCTCGGCGCTTTCCTGAGCGCTAGCGGCAGCTTGTGCCGCAGCGATGGCTGCGCCCATACCACCAAGCTGTTTCAGTGATTGGCGCGGATCAGGCTGTGCGTCGGGCAGGCGGATATACAGCGGGTTTTCCGGGTCGAGTTTGGCGCCAATATTCCGCACCAATTCCCAATCCGCCTCATCCGGGCTGATGGCGCGCAGATTTTGCGCCAGCTGCGCGTATTCGGTTTTCATGCCTTGCTGACGGAACAGGCGGAACAGCATCAGCCAGCGCTCGATATCGCTAGGGTCTTCATCAATCAGGCGATACAACAGATCGATCGCCTCTAGTGTTTCCCCTTTGGCGATCAGTAGCTGTGCTTTGGCCAGATCGTTTTCTAGCTCTTCCTGAACTTCGATTCCATGCGCATTGGGTGTGCCACCAGGGTGTAGCATCGACAGCATGGTGTGGCGGGACAAAGCTTCACTTTGTAGCCCTGCCACCGGGCGCACTTGATATTGGCTAGCCATATGCTGGCTCAGATTGTCGTCATGCCAATTGGTTTGGCTCTCTTGCCGGCGGCGTTGCCATTTCAGGCCGGCCACCCCGGCGAGCGCTAGCGCGGCCAAGCCAAAGCCGCCCCACAGCCAGAAGCCGCTATCTTGTTCTGGCGCCTCGGTATGGCGCACGGTACTGGCGATTTGCGGAGCGCTAGTGGCGCTGTTCGTGGTGGTGGCCGCTACGCTGGTGCTGGCACTTGCGATTGATTCGGCGTTGCTGGCGGCTAGGCTAGCGGTAGCACTTGCTGGCGCGCTGGCCATGAGCGGGGCTGGGCTTGCTGAGGCGGGGTTGATCTGTGCCAGCCGCTGATTCAGTTGTGTGATTTCCAACTGCATTTTGCCTTGCAGCTCGGTGAGCTGGGCGACTCGTTGCTCCAGTTCCCGCGTGTATTCAGCGCCGCTGACGGGTTTAGTCCTGGCCGGCGCCAAGGGCTCGGCACCATCCAGACGTAATTGGCCCGTTTCCATTTTGGCCACGGGGGGCGCGGTTTTGCGGGTTGAGCGTAGTTTGTCGGGAATAATCACTGGCGTGCCGGCCGCAATCGGCGTGTCCGCGCCAAATTGCGGGTTGGCGCTGATCAGCTTATTCAAATAGCGCGGATATTGCGGTGTGCCGAGCGGGTAATAGCGCTTGGTCAGCTCGGCCAGCGTGGTCGGCTTTTTACTGATCAGGGTTTGTGGGTCACGACTTGGTAGCTCGGCTGGGGCCGGATTAACCGGCTTGAAGCTGCGCTCGCTGCGTGGCATTTGTGGGGCGCGCGCTTGGGCCGTGCTCGGTTCGGCCTGTGGGGCGACATTCAGAAAAGCCGTAAACGCGCGTGATAATTGCATGCCATTGCATTCCACCCGCAGCCCAAATGCCACGGTGGGCTCGCCGATCAGCTGATGCGTGCTGATCTGAATAATGCCCTGACTTTCGCCGCGGGCAATCACATTCACCTGTGGTGCGGGTAGCCCGGGTAAATCATTGGTCGGTTGGGTGAGGGTCAGGCAATCCAGATGCAACTGCTCGCCCGGGCTGACCTTGTAGCTAACGGCACCGCGAAAGGGCTGTCCCACATAGGATTGCAATTCCAGATCGCCCAAGGTGAGGGCATTTGCAGCAGGGGCCAGCAGGCCGATCAGGGCCAAACTGACAGATAATCGACGGGCGAAACCGGGTGTGGGCGTGCGCATAGGCAAATAAGCGTGAATGGCGTAGGGCATGGTGGCTTTATACCAGAATTAATCTGTGTATGACACAGAAATGCCATGAATTGAAAGCGTAGTGCAATCTAAATTATTAAATGATGATGCACTGATTTGCCAAGTTTTTTTGATTAATTATTCAATTAATTGGGCGAATTAAATGCAATTCCCCCGCATTGGGGCGGGGGAAGCTAAATGTCATAAAGTGCTGGCGGTGTATCTGCTTGCGAGGCTTTAAATGATTGGTCTGTGGATAGATACCCGGTGGTGTATCGGTCCTTAATTAGGCGCGGCTAGCGGCCATGGCTAATTCGCCGCTGGTGCTGGCTTGGCGGCGACGCAAGCGTTTACCCAGTGCAATGCCGGGCTGTTCAATCCAGCGATAGGTGTAGCTGGAAAACAGCAAAATTCCGGCCACCAGCGCCAGCAGCAATACTTGATTGCCCAGCCAGCTACCGGTATGCCAAAAGGCTACGCCGCGGCTTTCCCAATCCCAGTGGGGCAGATAGCGGCTGATCAGCATGCCCACGCCAAACAGCAGCACAAAATGTGTGAGATAGACCGAATACGACCACTCGCCCAGTCGCACTAGCCATGGGTGGCGCAGCCAGCTGGAAATCTGCCCGCGCTCGCCAGCAAACACCAGAATCGCCAGCGCAAAGCCCCAGCCCGCCCAAAAGCTTTTGTGTGGATAATTAAAGGTAATCATCGCGTACAAACCGAGCAGCATGGCCGCTTCCAGCGCGGTCGCCAGCGAGCGGCGCAGCGGGATGGGCGCTAGCCGCTGCTGCAGGCCATGCAGCAAGGTGCCAAGAAAGAAACAGCTTAAGCCGCGCAGCCCCGGGCTGGTGGCCAGTTGGGTTGGCAAAATCCACGCGCCAATGCTGCAACACACGACCATAGCGGCAAACCACCACCGTTGGCGCTGGCCGCTCAGGCATAACACCAGCGCAAACAGTACATATAAGTAGTATTCGATACTGATGCTCCAGGCCGGCCCGTTGAACGAGAACAGCAACCCCTGTGGCAGCCAGGCGTGCACGAGGAACAAGTTATACAGCCCTTGCTCGACCATCTCCCGGCTCCAGAACAGCTCGTCCAGTTGCTGCCAAGGTGCGTCGTACAGCAGCGGGCGCAGATACAGCAGGCTGCAAATCAACGCGAACATCGCCAGATGCAGCGGCAAAATACGGCAGGAACGGCTGAGCATAAAGTCGCCCCATTCCCGCCAGCGCAGCGGGCGGCGGGTATAGCGATGGGCGAGTACAAAACCGCTTAAGACGAAGAAAAATTCTACCAATAGCCCGGCGGAGCGAAAGTAGCTCCACTGCGCGGGGCTTTGCCAGATATGGATATGAAACAGCACCACCGACAGGGCGCACAGGCCGCGGAAGCTATCGAGTACAACAAAACGGGATTGGGCAGACATCAGCAATTAGATCAGCAAAACGCAGCGCCACTGCGCCGCTGTGCGCGCATTGTAGGCGTAAGCTCGGGCGCTGGCGAGAGGGGCAAAGCGCCGGCGGGCGAAAAACGGCTGAATGGGCAGTGCCACGCCGGAATGGCCGACTACACGTCTGCTGGTATATGCTGAAAGGCTTTATGAATCAAGGCTTAGGGGCTTATACCCTGGCGCTGGTCAGCTTGGTGGTGCTTGGCGGTTGCTTGCCACCGGCTAGCTCAGTTGCGGCTCAACGGGCAGCCATAATTCCAGCGTGCCTGCCGTATCAAAGCGCGCATCGTAAAACTCGAAATCCGGGCCCGCCGCGCGTTGTAATTGCTGGCTGGGCAGCCATGCCGTCAGGCCTTCCCAGCCCGCCATAATCGCACTGGTCAGCTCGCCCGCTTCGGTCGGGGGCTCGGTTTGCCACACCGCATAGCGCCCGGCGGGTAATTGCAGGGCACGATAGCCGGCAGGTGGCGCCGGAGCCTGCGCGCTAACCTCGGCCCCGAGCAGATAATGAAACTGCTCCGCCACGCACGACACATCATGCACCACGCCAAATAGCGGCAGCGGGCTGCTCACCCGATGCGGTAGGCCAATCAGGCTACCGTTATCAATCGCGCGCTGCCAGGCGCGTGGAATATCGCGAAAACAACGCCCCTCGCGCCGGGTGGTGATCAGATCGATGCCGTGCAACAGTGCGCCGGGGAAATCGACCAAACGAACGTGACCCATCATGCTCTCCCTGTAGGCCTAACAGCTTGCGCCCGCCTGACGAGCTTTGGCAAGCCGTCAGGCCCACAGGTCGTGCCGATGCCACGCTAGGGCAGGGAGCAGGCGCATTAAACCTTGGGTGGATCAGTGTGGGCGATCAACACCGCCAGTAGCATCTGCAGGCCATCCGCGTCGGCGGGGCTAAAGCGGTTTAACACCGGGCTATCCACATCAAATACGCCCCACAAGACGCCATCGGCCTCTACCGGTAAGACAATCTCGGCACGCGAAGCGCTATCGCAAGCGATATGGCCGGGAAAAGCCTCCACATCGGGCACCAGTTGGGTTTGGCGCGTAGCTGCGGCGGTGCCACATACCCCACGGCCAAACGGAATGTGCACACACGCCACTTGCCCCTGAAACGGCCCGAGTCGCAATTGTTTATCCACCGCCAGATAAAACCCCGCCCAATTGAGCTCGGCCACAGTTTGAAATACAAACGCCGAAAACTGCGCTGCATTGGTCACAAAATCGCGCTCGCCGGCCAGCAAGCTGGCCAGCTGCCGCGCCAGCGCGGGGTAATCGGGATTGAGGCTACGGGCATCGGTGCTAAACATGGCGATCCTCAAGGTAGGTCATGCTCTACATCATGCGACCCCGGCGCCGGCTGGGCTATTGGGGCAAACACGATGAATGATTATACGAGCACAGCTTTGCAGGTATATCCGCAAATGCCTTATTAATATTGCTTTGTGATGATATACATGTGCGGGTATTGGCGATGTGGGCTTAGTAAACCAGCGCCAGCCCACCCATCCCCAAGCCCACCCAGCAGGCCCAGCCCAGCGCGATCAATTCTAAAATCCAGGCCCAATTTCGTCTTTCCTGCCCCTTTGCCCGCCAGAACAAAAACACTGCACTGGCCGAGCAGAGCAGAGCCAAGCTTGCGCCGCCAGTTGCTGGCTAAAGCGGAGCGTTTGCCAATGATAGAAAGCCCATGGCGCGACGACTGAGGCGAGCCCCAGCCAGCGCGCGTAGGCTGTTGCTGGGCGCCAGTACGGCATGTCAGTTGGCACGTAAATCGCGCACCACGCGACCGGTGGCGCGGATTTCGGTTTCGTGGCTTTCTTCGGTCCAGGGCTCGGCCAGCGCCTCGTTTAGCCATTGCTGTAGCGCCGGCAAGGCCAGCAAACGCTCGGCGTAGGCCGCTTCAGCGCTCGGCAGTGGTAATTGATAAGCACGTACCCGGATCGCCACAGGCGCAAAAAATGCATCCACCGCGCTGAATTGATCACCGGCCAGAAATGGCCCACCAAAGCGGCTAAGGCCGTCTTGCCACAAGGCTGCGATGCGGTTCAGATCGCGCTGCAAAGCTTCATCCAGCGTATAGCGCTCGATAATCAAACCGCAATGCATGCCACATTGCTGGCGCAGGGCGTTAAAACCGGAATGCATTTCGGCCGCAGCACAGCGCGCCCAAGTGCGCGCCGCTTCGTCCGCCGGCCATACGCCGGGATGGCGTTCTGCCAGATATTCGATAATCGCCAGCGAATCCCACACGGTTTGTGTGCCGGCTTGCAGGCAAGGCACTTTGCCTGTGGGCGAGAATCGCAGAAATTGTGGTTGGCGATCACCTGCCCCAAACGGCACTAGCGTTTCGATAAAGGGAATCTGCAGGGTTTTCAGTAGCAGCCAAGGTCGCAGCGACCAGGATGAATACAGTTTATTGGCGATAAACAGCTGGTACATGGCGACTCCGGAGCGAGAGGGAGTCTTGATTATTTCCCTGCCTTGCAGGGGGTGCAAGCGCGGTGGCGTGGCCAGATGTAACCAGCTGTAGCTGTGGCCGGCAGATCAGCCGGCCGGGGTCATTACTTGCTACCTTCGAAGTACAGGCCTTGAGTTTTTGCCGCATTGGCGCCAAAGGCCACCAGTTTATTGCGGAATGGCTCTTTAAAGGCGATACCGGTCACGGTTTGGCCGTTGAGCACACAACCGCTGGGATTAAACGTTAAGGTGAAAGTGAAGGCATTCATTTTGGTGCTTGGGGTCAGTTGACCGCTAAAGCGGCAGCTGGTGACCGCATTATCAACAATCGATCCGTCGCTCAGCACTTTAAAGCCATCGGTGACATTCAGATAAGTTGGCCCAGCGCCTGCATAGCTTTTGCCAGTGTAGGTGCCGACCACATCGCTGATTTTTGCTGGGGTGCTGCCCACCGCATTCAAGGTCAGGCCCGAGCTAGCGCCTGTTTCACGGAGGGTTAAGCCCTGGCTCGATACCGCCCCGCTGAGGCTGAGGCTACTTAATGTCATGCTGGCGAGCGGGTCTGCTTCAAAGGTGGATGAGAACGAAAGGCTTTGGTTCGCGTAGTTATAGTTGGTGATATTCAGATCATTCAGCGTGCCATTGCTCCATGCCAGGGTAATGGCTGTCCCGTTTTCCAGCAGCACCGCTGCTGTTTCTTCCAGCGAATTGCTGTTGCTTGCATCGGTGTGGCTTTCTTTCCAGATGCCTTGGGCTGTTACGGGGGCTGGCGTTGCGGTCGGCGCGGCGGTTGGGGTCGGGGTGTTGGCTGGTGTGATGGCATCACCACCTGCACCACCGCAGGCAGTTAGCATGGCGCTCAAGAGGCTGGCAGTCAGAACTACTTTTTTACTCGACATGATGGGTATAACTTGGTGTTGAAGAAAGAAAAGAGCCGGAATTTTGCCAAGGACTGACAGTATTAGCAAATGATTATGCGCAAGGAATAGTCAGATTGTTAGGCCGCGCACAGGGTAGTGGGGGGCGCTGGCTAAGCGCGAGGCTAGGCCGAGGGTGAGCCCGCTTGGCAGGCAAACAAAAACCGCCACAGCGGGCGGTTTTGAGTTTTGTGCAGCGTAGCCGCCGATTACTGTTTAGGGCTGCATTTACCTGTCTTGGCCAGATTCAGCTGTGCCACATCGGCCTTGCCTTGCTCTTCAGGAATTTGCTCCAGCCCCGCGCCACCGACCAAAACGCCCATCTTGATGTATTGGCGAACAAAATAGTGTTTGCCGGCTTCAGAGGTCAGCTCCAGCGTATTGGCCGAAAACTCCGATTCGGTATCAATTTTATGCGTTTTACCGCCGTCGACTTCGGTATAAAAGAACACATGTGGCGCGGATTCACCCAAGCATTGGCCGTCTACCCACAGGCTGCGTTTCAGCGCTGCGCCAAAGCTGCTATTGCGATAGACATAAATCCCCGCTTTGCCTGCGCTAGGGGCTTTAAAGGTTTTGGCCTGCTCCGAATCGGCTTTCGGCGCCATATCCACGGAGGCGCAGCCGGTGATGAGCACGGTGGCGATCAGGGCAAGGGTAGTTGTGAGTTTCATGGTGTCTAATTCTTTTTTTTGGCAATCATCGCGTGCAATAAGGGTTGATTGACGCGCAATGATCAATGCGAGGAAATCGGCGGGCTAAGCCGCCAGCAGCCGAAACTAGGCGCCGTTTTGCGGCGAAGATCGGTGTAAGAATGGTACTACGCAGTGCCGTGGGCTGGAACTTTTGCGCGCAGCATCGCATCGGCTTGCAACAAACTGGTTTATCTACGCGCTTCTGGCTTGCTGGGGGTATATGCCCTGAAGCATAGTAGATAATTGCGTGTGAGCTAATACCGCGCAGGGTATATTGATCGACCTGCATTTAGCCTGCTGACGCAGGCGGTGAACCGGCGGTTTAGCCCGCCGGACGACGTGACGGAGCTTGGCGGCTATGCCGCCGTAGCGAAGGCCGTGGCCTAAGGCCAATCAGGGGCAGTCTTGCCTTGCCCCTGATAACCCTAACGCGCCCGATCGCCGCAAAACTCGCTGCGCGAGCTTGGGTTATATGCGGCTACGCCGCGATGTTTGAATGCGCGTTCCGCCGCGCTGGCAGGTTGGGGGCTTTGCTTCTCCAAAGCCCCCAACACCCCAAAGGAGCCCCCCGCCTGCGGCCCTCCGGGCTTCCCTCAGTCGGTCGTGAGCCAAACGAAAAACTGTTTGTCTCACTCCACTCCCTCGGCGATGGGCGACAGGGGATTAAGCCCCAGATCAACGAGCGCAAATAAAATTAGCGTGGGGTATATCAACCAAAGCTCGTAGGATGGGTAGAGCGTAGCGATACCCATCATCGGTAGCCTGATGGGTATCGGCCTGCGGCCTCCACCCATCCTACGAGCAGCTCAAACACTACGCGGCTTAAAATCTCGCCATGATTTTTTCGAACGGCGCGGCTCCACGGGCAATCCGTTCTAATTGGCGGTGGTGTATATCAACGGCAGTCAAATCTATAAACGCTTGAAGGCAAATACCGCTATGCAGTATCTGTAATGGTGGCGCTGCGCGTTTCCCCTACAGCTGCGCCGAGCGAGGAACGGGCGGGGCGGGGTTTCGGCGGGGCCTGTTTTGTTAAGCCCCGCCGCCGCCTCGATCCGTCCGCAGTCGAGGGAATCGGCGTAGCCGACGCAGATGTGGGGTCGCCTTCCTTTGCTGACTTTCCTTGGCGAAGCAAGGAAAGTCAGTGCCGCGGCGCACAGCCGCCAATCCGTGGTGGATGCCAATTGCAGGCAAAGAAAAACCGCCATATTTGGCGGTTCATCATCTCTCGGGAGGTGCAATGTGTTTTACGGCTTTTCTGCTTCATTCTCGGGTGATGGTTTTTTTGCCTTTGAAATACTCTTTTCAGTTTCTGTGATAGCACCTTTAGTATTATTTATGCCGTCACGTAGTAGCGTGTAAACTTGATCTTTTAGTTCTGGCATTACTTCAAATGCTTTTTCTACAGCTTTAGAGTTAACAAGCTCATGCCATGGGCTTCCATGTGTAGATGTTTCCATTAGCCGAAGTGGCGCTTCATCTAATCGATCTAGTGCGGATGCAAAAAGCCTAGCTTCAAAATTAGGATCAAGCCTAGCAGCTTCTTTCTTATAACCTTCATATGCTTTTGCAACTGAAGCTTTAAAAGCATAGTCCTCTGCCAATTTGAAACGTTGACCAATTTGTTTTGTTGCTAACCAAGAAAACCACAATGGTGCACCAACACTTAGCATAGATAGAAATACTTGAATTGCAATTCCTGCGGTATTTGCATTTGGTTTAATTAAGGCTTCAGAAAGTACATTTAATCTACTTGCCCCAATCATTGATCCAACAATGAGCGCAGCTGCGAGCAGAATTACCCAAATAATTAGAGAGTTACTAAGGTTTCTTGCTCGAAGATCAAAAGCTGCAGCTAAACCTTTTGTTGTCGTTATTTTATATGCATCTTCGCATTGCGCAACGAGCATTTCAGCACTAGTTCGTAAAGCAGAGATCTCTTTCAATTTGTCATTTGCTAAATTTGCAGCTTTATCAGCTTCTTTTTCAGCTAAGGCGGCATTACTTGTGGCTCTGGTTAATTCCTCTCGTCCTAATTTGATCTCGTCTAAATAAATAGGTAAAGAATCTGCCGCTGAATGTGCGGATTCAATCTCTATTACTTTGGATTTCAAAATTTCAAGATTTGGAATTGCTTGATCTAATGCTGAATTAGCTAGCCTTGCTCTTTTGGCGATATTTGAAGGCAATAATTTAACATCGGTTATCTCTGTAAAACCTAGTGAGGGCAATACTTGAGAGCGTATGAAATTAATTGTAGTTATATATGCCGGAACAGCTTGGCCTGCATTGCTGCTATAAAATTGAGGAACTGTATTTCCTTGGAGTGATTGCAGTCTTCTCGGTAAATCGATAATCAATTGTTTCTGGGCTTCATTAATTTCTATTGTTCCGACATTCAAATTTCGAATATCTTCTGACAGTTTTGAAGCCATCCCAGCAAGATCATGACGCGTAAGAGCCGGAGCCATCCAACCTATGCCCTCGGTTAAGCAGTAATCTGCATTCCAACCTGCGATTATTGAAGCAGAAAGGCTGTCTAAGGCTGCACAAATATTCTCAAGCTCTCTTTTCATGTGATTTTGCCATTGTTAATGATTATTCAATTTTGCTTTTTAATGTGCCTCTTCCCAATTCTCCCCAACCCCCACTTCCGCCAGCAATGGCACTTTCAACTCTGCCACACCCGCCATGATGATCGGTAATTGAGATGTTATCAAAGAAAGCTCATCGTCAGGCACTTCTAAGATCAACTCATCATGCACCTGCAACAGCAGTCGGCTATTCAACTTCTCGGCAATCAACCAATTATTCACCGCCACCATCGCTAGCTTGATGAGGTCGGCTGCCGTGCCCTGCATCGGCGCATTGATCGCTGCGCGCTCGGCGCCGGCGCGCTGCGCGCCGTTGGATGATTTGATCGCTGGCAACCACAGGCGGCGGCCGAAGACGGTTTCGACGTAGCCCGCATCGCGCGCGGCGGCGCGGGTGACTTCCATGTATTCGGCCACGCCGGGGAAGCGGTTGAAATAGCGTTCGATAAAGGTTTTCGCCGCTTCGCGGGTGATTTCGAGCTGGGCGGCCAGGCCAAACGCGCTCATGCCGTAGATCAGGCCGAAGTTGATGCTCTTGGCGTAGCGGCGCTGCTCGCTAGTGACTTCATCCAGACTCACGCCAAACACTTCGGCGGCGGTGGCTTTGTGAATGTCCAGACCCTGCTCAAAGGCGCGGATCAGCGCGGCATCCCCCGATAGATGCGCCATGATGCGCAGCTCGATCTGTGAGTAATCGGCCGAGACAATCTTGCTGCCCGCTGGCGCGATAAAGGCTTCGCGGATTTTGCGGCCCTCGGGCGTGCGCACCGGGATGTTTTGCAAGTTCGGGTCGGACGAGCTCAAACGCCCCGTCACCGCGACGGTCTGGTTAAAGCTGGTGTGCACGCGGCCGGTGGCGGCGTTGATCATCAGCGGCAGCTTGTCGGTGTAGGTGGATTTGAGCTTGGCGAGGCTGCGGTGCTCCAGCAGCACTTTCGGTAGCGGGTAGTCTTTGGCCAGCTCGCTGAGCACTTCTTCGTCGGTGGATGGCGCGCCTTTTGGCGTTTTTTTGATGACCGGTAGTTTGAGTTTATCGAAGAAAATCTCGCCCAGTTGCTTCGGTGAGCCAAGGTTAAACGGCTGGCCTGCCAGCTCATAGGCTTGCTGTTCCAACTCGATCAGGCGCAGACCGATGTCGTGGCTTTGGCGGTTGAGTTTATTGGCATCAACCAAAATACCGTTGCGCTCCATTACGTACAGCACTTGGCGCGACGGCATTTCGATCTCGCGGTACACATAGTGCAGCCCGGCGTTGGCTTGCAAGCGAGGGAGTTGGGTATGGGCTAGGCGGCCAGTAATATCGGCGTCTTCCGCCGCATACGCAGTGGCGGTATCCAGATCAACTTCAGCAAAACCAATCTGCTTGGCGCCTCTGCCGCAAATGTCTTCGTATTTAATCGTGGTTTCACCGAGCTCGCGCGCGGCTTGGTCGTCCATATTGTGTTTTTCGTGGCTGGCGAGTACATACGACATCAGCAGCGTATCGTCGGCGATACCGGCCAGATTAATGCCTAAGTTCGCCAAAACGTGCTGATCGTATTTCAGATTCTGGCCGACTTTTTTGTGTTCCGCCGATTCCAGCCACGGTTTCAGTTGCGCCAGCGTAGTGTCGAACGGCAGTTGTTCAGGGGTATCGGCACCGTGGTGCGCCAGCGGCAGGTAGGCGGCTTCGCCCGCTTCCACCGAGAACGACATGCCGACCAAGCGCGCCTGCATTTGATCGAGGCTATCGGTTTCGGTGTCGAATGCGGTCATTGCTGTGGCGCTGATTTTGGCTAGCCATTTGGCGAGCAATTCGGGCGTGTTGATGCATTCGTAATGGCGCTCGACGGGGACGGCGGGGCTGCTGGTGCTGGTATCTGCAGGGGGTATTGCTGCACTAGCCTCGTCAGAGAATAGGTCTGAGGTGATACCGGCCGGGGTATTACTAGTGGCCGCTTGGCCGACTTTGCCCTCCACCTTGTTTTCCATTTCGCGCATCCAGGTGCGGAAATTAAAGCGGGTAAACAGCTGTAACAGCGTGGCGCTGTCTTCGGCTTTCGGCGTTAGATCGGTGAGGCCGTTGGGTAGCTCGGCCGAGAGATCAACGTCGCATTTAATCGTCACCAGCTCTTTCGCTGTGGGTAACCATTGCAAAGTATCGCGCAGGTTTTGCCCGACCACACCTTTGATGCTGTCGGCGTTGGCGACCAGATTATCCAGGTTGCCATATTCGGCCAGCCATTTGGCGGCGGTTTTCGGGCCGCATTTGGGCACGCCCGGCACGTTATCCACCGTATCACCGATCAGCGCGAGGTAATCCACAATCTGCTCGGGCCAGACGTTGAATTTGGCAAATACGCCGTCGCGGTCGAGTACTTCTTCGGTCATGCTGTTTTCGATGCGCGCGTAGTCATCGACCAGCTGCGACATGTCTTTATCGCCGGTGGACATAATCGTGGTGATGCCTTGCGCTGAAGCTTGCCGCGCCAAAGTGCCGATGACGTCGTCGGCCTCGACGCCTTCGAGCATCAAAATCGGGATGCCAAACGCAGCTACTGCGGCGTGAATCGGCTCGATTTGCACGCGCAGCTCATCGGGCATGGGCGGGCGCTGGGCTTTGTAGGCTGGGTAGATGTCATCGCGAAAGGTTTTACCTTTGGCATCGAACACGCACGCGATATAATCGGTGTGAGTTTGCGCCCGCAGCTTTTTGAGCATGTTCACAAATCCGAACAGCGCATTGCTCGGCGTGCCATCCGGGGCACTGAGTTCGCGGATGGCATGAAAGGCGCGGTACAGATAGGATGAGCCGTCGATTAAAAGCAGCGTTGCCATGCGGGCAGTCTCTATATTGAATGAAATAGTGCCCGCATTATAAACGTCGGAACCGACCAAGGAGTGACGCCATGCGTGAATTGCGAACCCGCCTGCTGGCCCTGCTGTTCAGTACTTTGCTGGCAAGCCCAGCGCTGGCCGAAGTGGTGGCCGATCTGCCACCACCCATGCCGACCGAAGACACACCCTCTTTGGCCGAACAGGCCCCTGAAGTGCGCATCATCGAAAAAGCGGATGCCACGATTGCCGAATACCGTCTGCACGGCAAGTTGTATCAAGTGAAAGTCACCCCGAAAGTGGGGAAACCCTATTATCTGATCGACCCGACCGGCAAAGGCGAATTCATGCGCCGCGACGATGTGGGCAATATCGCCATCCCGACGTGGGTGTTGCTGGAATTCTGAGAGTATTCATGTCTGTTTTTACCACTGTTAGTGCCGACGAGCTGCGCCCCTTTCTGGCGCGTTACCCGCTGGGCGAGTTGCTGGAGCTCAAAGGCATTGCCGCCGGCGTTACCAATACCAATTATTTTGTGACCACCACGCAGGGCCGCTATGTGCTGACCCTGTTTGAAACCCTGCGCAGCGACGAGCTGCCGTACTACGTGAACCTGATGGTGCACTTGGGCGAGCAGGGCATTGCGATTGCGGCGCCGATTGCCAATGCCGCGGGTGAGTATATTGATACGCTCAATGGCCGGCCCACGCTGTTGGTGCCGTGTCTGCCCGGTGCGGTGATCGAGCAGCCGAATGCCGCGCAATGCCGCCAGGTGGGTCAAATGCTGGCGCAAATGCACCTGGCTGCACAAAGCTATGCCGGGCAGATGGCCAATCCGCGCGGCCCGCGCTGGTGGACCGACACCGCGCAGCAAATGTATCCGTATATGGCTGAAGCCGATGCGGCCCAGCTGCATGCCGAAGTGCAGCTGCAATCGCTGCACAAATTTGATCAGCTGCCGCGCGGCGTGATTCATGCCGATTTATTCCGCGACAATGCGTTGATGAATGGCGATGAAGTGGGCGGCTTTATCGATTTTTACTACGCCTGCAACGATATCCTGCTCTACGATCTGGCGATTACCCTGAACGACTGGTGTGTGCTGGCCGATGGCGATATCGACGATACCCGCGCCCGCGCCATGCTGGCTGGCTATCAAAGCGTACGTGCGCTGACTGCGGCCGAAGTGGCCGATTGGCCGGTGATGTTGCGCGCCGCGGCACTGCGCTTCTGGGTGTCGCGCCTGCTGGATTTTTACCAGCCGGCTGCTGGCGAGATGACTTTCGCCAAAGACCCGACGCATTTCCAGCGCGTGATTCAGCATCATGCCGCCCGGCAGGATTTCTGGCTGGCTTAAGTAATATACTGGGGGTGGTATTGCCCGCTATACCTTGATCAGGCTAGGCTGGGTGGCTATACGGTAATGCCGATCGGCATCGCCGCCCCCGTTTTAACCCCGTTTTCGCCGTGCAGGCGAAAGGCCCAAGACCCGTAATGACACTGCTCGCGGAATTGCAGGCATGGCAACAATCCCATGCGATTTTGTTCGGCGCCGACACGGCGCCGTATTGTTTGGATCAGCGTCGCCGCTATGAGGGCGAGGCGCTAGCGGTGGCCCGCCCGAACAGCACGGCGCAAGTACAAGAGCTGGTGAAACTGTGCGCAGCGCATGGCGTGAGCATCGTGCCGCAAGGGGGCAATACCAGCCTGTGTGGCGCGGCCACGCCGCTGGCCAGTGGCCAATCGCTGGTGATCTCCTTCGAGCGCATGCAGCAAATTATCAAGGTGGATGCTGACAACAACACCATGACGGTAGAAGCCGGCGTGACCTTGGCGGCGGTGCAGCAGGCGGCGCTGGCGGCAAACCGGCTGTTTCCGGCCAATTGGGCGGCATTTGAAAGCTGTCAGATCGGCGGGGCGCTGGCGACCAATGCCGGCGGCGTGAATGTACTGCGCTACGGCAATATGCGCGAGCTGACGCTGGGGCTGGAAGTCGTGCTGGCCGATGGCGAGATCTGGGATGGCGCGCGCGGGCTGCGAAAAGACAATACCGGCTATGATCTGAAGCAGCTGTTTGTGGGCTCGGAAGGCACGCTGGGGCTGATTACCAAGGCGGTGCTGCGCTTATATCCGCTGCCAACTGCCCATGCCACCGCGCTGGTGGCGGTGAGCGACCCGCAGGCAGCGGTGGATTTGCTGCGCGGATTGCAGGCCGAGGTGGGCGACCGGGTGACCTCGTTCGAGCTGATTTCTGCCCCGTGTTTGGCCTTGTTGCAGCAGCATTTTCCTCGCCTGGCCCAGCCGTTTTCGCCACCGCCGGCCTGGTCGGTGCTGATCGAGTTATCAGATGGGGGCGAGAGTGAGCAGCTGACCGAGCGCCTGGCTGAATATCTGTTTGCTCACGGGCTGGAAGAGGCCTATGTGGCGAATAATGCCAGCGAAGCGGCACTATTTTGGCAGCTGCGCGAGTCGATCCCCGAGGCGCAGCGGGTAGAAGGCGTGAGCATCAAGCACGATATCAGTCTGCCCATCGGGGCAATTCCGGACTTTCTGCAAATATGCGATGCTGAAATGCAAGCGTCATTTCCAGATGTAAGGATTGTGGCCTTTGGCCATTTGGGAGATGGCAACCTGCATTACAACCTATTTCTGGCCGATAAAACGGCTGGGGTGTATCAGCAGGAAGCGGCGGTGAATGCCATCGTTTATCGGCATGTCGCGGCTTTGCACGGCAGTATCAGCGCCGAACACGGCATCGGGCAACTTAAGCGCGACACCTTGCGCAGTGTGCGCAGTCCACTGGAGCTGACTCTGATGCGGCAAATCAAGCAGGCCTTAGACCCCGCCGGCCTGCTCAATCCTGGCAAAGTTTTGTAAGTAGAGCACAAGCCGCGCTAGACTGGGCGCAGTTCCAGAGAACAACAACATCGCGGACCTTTAGGATCGGGCATGACGCAGACAAGCACGAGCAATGATGGATTTGGCTGGCATTTAGGCGAAGGGCAGGGGCATTTTGACCCGCTGCTGGATTGTCTGGTCGAAATTACCCGTGTACATGGTGAACCATGGACCGCCCAGGCGCTGGCGGCGGGTTTGCCGCTGGTGAATAACCAGCTCACCCCTTCACTGCTGCCCCGTGCGGCGGCAAGGGCGGGTTTATCGGCACGGGTATTGCGGCAAAAGCTCGAAGATATTCCCGAGCGCTTATACCCAACGATTTTACTGCTGAATAACCACCGCGCTTGTGTGCTGCTAGAGCGACTGCCCGGCGCGAAATTCCGCGTGCGTTTTCCGGAAAGTGGCGAATCATCCGAGGTACTGGAAGGCGCTGAGCTGCTGAAGCTCTACGCTGGCTTTGTCATCGTCGTGCGTCCGCGGTTTCGCTTTGATGCCCGCACTCCCGAAATGGGGCAGGTACGCGAGCGGCATTGGTTCTGGGGCGCAATGTATGACAATTGGCGGATTTATCGCGACGCGCTGTTTGCGGCCTTGCTGATCAATCTGTTTGCCTTGGCAATGCCCCTGTTTTCGATGAATGTGTACGACCGCGTGGTGCCCAATCACGCCGTCGAAACCCTGTGGGTGCTGGCGATTGGGGCGGTGCTGGTGCTGGGGTTTGATTTCGTATTGCGCACGGCGCGCGGCTACATTCTGGATGTGGCCTCCAAGCGAATTGATGTAACGCTCTCCGGCCTGATTATGGAGCGGGTGCTGGGCGTGAAAATGCAGGCCAAGCCGGCCTCGGTGGGTTCTTTCACCGCCAATTTGCGCGCGTTCGAGTCGGTGCGCGATTTTATTGCCTCTGCCTCGATCACCACCCTGGTTGATCTGCCTTTTGTACTGATTTTCTTCCTCGTGTTGACTTGGATTTCCCCATGGTTGCTGTTGCCGCCGCTGGTGGGTTCTGTGCTGATTGTGCTGTTCTCGTGGTTGGCACAGGACAAGATGAACCAGCTGGTGGAGTTAACTCAACGAGCCGCGGCGCAGCGTAATGCCACGCTGGTAGAGAGTATGGTGGGGTTGGAAACCATCAAGGTGATGCGGGCCGAGGGTGAAATGCAGCGCCGCTACGAGCGCGCCACCCGCTTTCTGGCGCAAATTGGTGGCCGCCTGAAGCTGATTTCAACCACCACGGTGAATTTCGCTCAGGCCGTAGCACAGCTGGTGTCGGTAGTGACGGTGATTGTCGGCGTGTATCTGCTGGTTGATGGTCAGATCTCAATGGGGGGCATTATTGCCGCCTCAATGCTGGCTGGGCGGGCGATGGCCCCGCTAGGCCAAGTCGCCGGTTTGCTAATGCAATACCAAAATGCCAAGACCTCGCTCGGTGCGGTGGAAAGCCATATGCAAATGCCGGTTGAACGGCCAGCAGATAGCGCTTTTCTGCATCGTGAGTCGTTCCGCGGCGAAATCGAGTTTCGCAATGTGTCGTTCACTTATCGCTCGACCGGGCGTGATGATTTAGCACTGAAAAACGTCAGTTTCAAATTGAAGGCTGGTGAACGGGTGGGGATTATCGGCCGGGTAGGTTCGGGTAAAACCACGCTGGAAAAATTGATTCTGGGGCTGTATCAGCCCGATGAAGGCGCGGTCTTGATAGATGGGATCGACACCCGTCAGATTGACCCCGCCGAGCTGCGCAAAGCGATTGGCTATGTGCCACAAGACCCGCTGCTGTTTTTTGGTTCGCTGAAACAGAATATTGCCTTGGGCAGCAGTGCTTGCGATGACAGCCAGATTTTGGCCGCAGCCGAATTAGCGGGGATTGCCGAATTTGCCAACGCCAACCCGCGTGGTTTTGATATGCCGATTGGCGAGCGTGGCGAGTCGCTATCGGGCGGGCAACGGCAAGCGGTGGCGATTGCCCGGGCGGTCTTGAATGATCCGCCGGTCTTGTTGCTGGATGAGCCAAGTAGCTCAATGGATCATCAAAGTGAAGAGCGGCTCAAGGCCAAGCTGCGTAGTTATCTGCCCGGCAAAACGCTACTGTTGGTGACGCACCGGACCTCCTTGCTGGAGCTGGTTGATCGTTTGATTGTGATTGATCAAGGGCAGGTGATGGCCGATGGGCCGAAAGCCCAGGTGGTGGAGGCATTGCAGCAAGGGCGGATTGGCAAGGCAGGAGGGGGCGCATAATGAATGCACCACACACACAGCCGGCCAAGCCCGGCTTCATCAAGCGTAGTTGGGAAAACCTGCGCAGCTTTAGCAATATGATGTTCGATCGGTATATCTTTTTTGCCGATGATCGTGATCTGATCGATGACTCTAACTATGTGGCCGATGCCACCCATACGATTGCCGAGCAAAGCCCCTACAAGGCGCGGATTCTGATTCGGCTGTCTTTGCTGGCGGTGCTGGCGCTGATTATTTGGGCTGCCCTGGCTGAGCTGGATGAAGTCACCAAAGGCGAGGGCAAGGTAATTCCTTCGCGGGAACTGCAGGTCATTCAGAGCCTAGATGGCGGTAGTGTGCAAGAGATTTTGGTGCGCGAGGGGCAGCAGGTCAAAAAAGGGCAGTTACTGCTGAAAATCGACCCAACCCGCTTTGTCTCGACCCTCAAAGAAAGTAATGCGCAGTTTTTATCTTTGAAAGCCAAGGCCGCGCGACTGGAAGCGCTCGCCAATGGTACGAGCCTGAATATGCCGGCCGAGGTCAGCAGCCAGGCGCCGCAAATCGCGGCACAAGAAGAAATGCTGTACCAATCTAAACGCTCGGAGCTGGATGCGTCGGTGGGCATCGCTCGCCAGCAGTTGAATCAACGCACTCAAGAGTTGAACGAAATCCGCGCGCGTCGCGAGCAGGCCGCCCAAGGCTATGAGCTGACCAAGAAAGAGCTGGACGCCACCCGGCCGTTGTTGAAATCAGGCGCGGTATCGGATGTGGAAGTCTTGCGGCTGGAGCGGGATGTATCGCGCTATCAGGGCGAACGTGATAGCGCCGGGGCGCAAATTCCGCGCGTGCAGGCGGCGATGGCCGAGGCGAATCGCAAGATTCAGGAGGTGGAGCTGATATTCCGCAACCAAGCCCGGACCGAGCTGGCCGAAACTAGCGGTAAGTTGAGCGCATTGTCAGCCGGTAGCGTTGGCTTGCAAGATCGGGTGAAGCAGTCTGAAATCCGCTCGCCCATGGATGGTACGGTCAAGCAATTGTTTGCCAATACCGTGGGCGGGGTGGTACAGCCGGGGAAGGACATTATCGAGATTGTGCCTGCGGGTGAAAGTCTGATGCTGGAAGTAAAAATCCAGCCGCGTGATATTGCTTTCCTGCGTCCGCAGCAAAAAGCCACCGTGAAGTTTAGTGCTTACGATTTTTCGGTCTATGGCGGGCTGGATGCCGAGGTGGTGCAGATCGGTGCCGACACGGTAAAAGACGAGAAAGGCAACGCCTTTTATCTCATCCGCGTGCGGACCTCAGAAGCTTTCCTGCATAAAGATGGCAAACGCCTGCCGATTATTCCGGGGATGGTGGCTGAAGTAGACATCCTCACTGGCAAGAAAACGGTGCTGTCGTATTTGCTCAAGCCCGTGTTGAAAGCAAAATCCAGTGCATTAACCGAACGCTAAGCCATGCCGCCTGTCTGAAAAGCGCCCCGAATGGGGCGTTTTTCTTATGCCGTCAATAGAGGCATCGCCAGATTGTACTTTGGTACAGTCGAATTAAGACTATCCGTGTCCTAGGTTTAAAAAACCTTTTTTCGGTTCAGCGGGTGGAGTTCGATCATGGCCAGCACAGTTGCAAATAGTAAATCCGGTAGCGCACAGGGTATTGTTGTTGTTGCGGGCGAGGCGTTCATTCGCGATGCCACCGGTAAAGAGACCCCCGTTGTGACCGGCGATCAATTGCTGGAAGGTCAGGTGATTCATACCTCGGCCAACGGCCAAGTGACGCTGATGTTGCCTAATGGCCAGTTAGTGGAGTTGGGCGCCGGGCGTGAGCTACTGCTTGATGCGGATTTGACTGGCAATCAGCCCACGGATGCGACTGAGGCTAAAGTCGCCTCAACGGATGCCAGCGCGGATCAGATTATTGCAGCGCTGAATGCCGGCCAGGATCTCAGCCAGGATCTGGAGGCCACCGCCGCAGGTCTGGGTGGCGCTGGTGGCTCGGATGAAGGCAGTGGCTTTGTTCGGCTACTGCGCATCGCCGAAGCGGTGAACCCCGTAAGTTTCGATTTTGGCGAGAACCCACTGCCTACGGTTGAGATTACCATCCCGAGCTCCGTCTTGGCGGCCGAAAGCCTCGGCCAGCCTAGTACCGAGATCCCAAATACCGATGGAGGCAGTGGTCTACCATCTTCAGACCCAAGCGACATGACGGTATTGGAAAGCGACGGCCCCGTGGCCGGCGACTTCACCGTCAAAGCCCCCGATGGCCTCAAAGAGGTCACCATTGGCACCACCACCCTCACGCTCGCCCAGCTCAATGGCCTGAGCGGCACACCGGTCAGCATCAACACCGGCGAAGGCACGCTCAAGCTCACCGGCTTTGATGCCGCCACCGGCAAGGTCAGCTACACCTACGACCCGAACGTGCAAAGCAACACCAACAACGCCGACGTGATCGACAGCATCAGCGTGGTGGTTAAAGACAACAACAACGTCACCGCCAGCGACACGCTGGACATTGCCATCAAAGACACGGCACCGGTGGCCAAAGATGACAGCAACAGCATTCTGGAGAACACCGCCAGCGTGACTGGCCAGGTGGTGCTGGGCGACGCCAAAGGCGGCGTCGCCGACCAGAACAGCGCCGACACTGGCCTGACCGTCACCAATGCCGGGACGCTCACCGGCAAATACGGCACGCTGACGCTGAATGCCGATGGCAGCTACACCTACACGCTGAACAACAGCAACCCGACGGTGAACGCCCTCAATCCGGGGCAGAGCCTCACCGACGAAGTGTTCACCTACACCGTTCGCGACGCCGACGGCACCACCAGCAGCGCCAAACTGAGCATCACCATCAATGGCACGAACGACGCGCCAGTGTTGGATCTGGATGCCAGCGCTACGGGTACTGGTTACAGCACGAGCTATACCGAGAATGGCGCAGGTGTGGCCATTGCGGATACCGACTCACTGATTACCGATGTGGATAGCGCGAACCTGACCAAAGCGGTGATTACGCTGACTAATCCACAGCTTGGTGATCTGTTGACGGTGGGCACCTTGCCAGCTGGTATTACCGCGAGCCAAACGCTGGTGAATGGCCAGGTTGTCATCACGCTCACAGGCCTTGCTAGTAAGGCCAATTACGAAACCGCGATTGAGGCCATCCGCTTTAGCTCCAGCTCGGATAACCCTAGCACGGTGGATCGCACGATCAATGTGGTGGTCAACGATGGTGCGCTTGATAGCAATGTGGCTGTGAGCACGATTAAAGTCACTGCCGTAAATGATGCGCCGACCCTGACTATCAATACGGCCGCGGTGACCGTGTCTGAAGAAGGCCTGTCGGGCGGCCTGAAAGACACGACCGGTACCAGCGATACGACCGATAGCACTACTGCTCAGGGCATGGTGACTTTTGGTGATGTAGATAGCGCTGCGGTAAGCTTGGCGCTCACGGCCCCAACCGGGTTGAGCTCGGGTGGTGTGCCGCTAGTGTGGTCTGGCAATGGCACGACCAATCTGGTCGGCAGTGTGAATGGCAATCCGATCCTCACCATCAATATCGATGCGAGCGGTAAATACACCGTCACCTTGAGCGGGCCACTGGATCATGCCGGTAAAGGAGTGGAAGACGTAAACTCGTTTGACGTTACCGTGACAGCCAGCGACGGTAGCTTGAGCGCCAGCGGTAAATTCACGGTGAACGTTGAAGACGATATGCCGCTGGGTGTCAGCAAAACGGTGGATGTGCAAATGCCGTATGTGAACACCAATCTGGTTCTCACGCTGGACATCTCCGGCAGTATGAATGACCCAAGCGGGATTGCTGGCAAAACCCGCCTGCAGGTGGCCAAAGAGGCGCTCACCCAGCTGATCAATGACTATGACAATGTCGGTGACGTGAAAGTCATGCTGGTGACCTTTGGCAGCAGCGCCAGTGTTCGGGGTAGCACGACCTGGATTACCGCAGCAGAAGCGAAATCAGTGCTGGCGGCCTTAACTGCCAGTGGCGGCACCGATTACGATGCCGCCCTGCAGCAGGTCACCTCGCGCTACGATGACGCTGGCAAACTGCCGGGCGGGCAGAATGTGGCTTATTTCTTCTCGGACGGCGTGCCGACCGAAGACAATGGCACCGGTAGCGTGGGGATTGTTGGGACAGAAATCACCAACTGGACCAATTTCCTCAACAGCAAAGACATCAACTCGCTGGCCATCGGCTTGGGTTCTGGTGTGAGTGGCACTAATCTGGATCCGCTGGCCTACAATGGCGTCGGCACTGGTACAGAGGCCAATGCGATTATCGTGACTGATTTGTCGCAATTGCCACCGATCCTGCGCGATACCGTGCTGACCCCAACATCGGGTCAGATTGCGGTGAGTGGTACCGCATCGAGCCTGTTTGGCGCCGATGGTGGGCATATTAACGATGTGACCGTCGATGGCATCAAATACACCTTTGACGCCACGGCGAACACCATCACCCCGTCGGCTACTAGCAATAAATACAGCTTCGATGCGACTAACCATGTTCTGAAAATTACCACCGCGCTGGGCGGCCTGTTTGTGGTTGATCTGGATGATGGTAAGTACACCTACACGCCACCCACTAACCTCACCGCCACTACCCAAGAGAAAATTGGCTACACGTTGATCGACAATGATGGCGATAAAGACACCTCGAATAGCATTCTGACCCTGAATGTGATTCCGCCACGCTACAACACTCCGCCAATCGCGGCAGATGACTACGCCTTTACCAAGCAAAATCAGGCAGTAACGGTGAATGTGCTGAGCAATGACCGCGATGCGCAGGGGGATGCCGTAACCATTATCGGTACCCCAACCGTACTGGCCGGCAATGGTACGGTGAGCAAAAATGCCGATGGCACGCTGACCTTTACCCCTAGCAACGGCTGGCTGGGTGAGGCGCAAATCGAGTACACCATCAGCGATGGCTTTGGTGGCACGGATACGGCGATTGTCTTTGTGCGGGTGGTGCCGCCCGATGCGGTGCTCAATGGTGCCGGTGACGGCGGGGTAGGGTCTTACTTTGTGCAAGGGCCTGAGTCTGGCGCTGGCAATGTGATTGATGTGGCGACTTCGGCTTACTTCAATGCCAATAATGTGCCGCAGCCCGGGGCGCAATATTCGTCCACCAGCACCGGCAATAGCCAGGTGATCCTCACCGGTGGTAGCAATGACCACGTTGAGGCTGGGGCCGGTAATGATCTGATCTACATGGGTGAAACCCAGAGTGCCAATAATTCGGTCCTCGAGGGGACGCTGGCCGAGTTCTATACCGGCGCGCGCAAAGATTTCCTCATGGCTGCCGATGGCACCTTGGCCACAACGGCTAATAACGACAAACTGGTGCAATCGATTGTGAACCAGATGCAGCCGGTGACCGATCTGGTGAATGCTGGCGCAGGGGATGACACCGTGTTTGGCGAAAACGGCTCCGATGCGCTGTATGGTGGTACCGGCAACGACAAGCTGTTTGGCGGCGCTGGGCTGGATATTCTGCGCGGTGGTGCTGGCAATGATTTGCTCGTCGGCGGTACTGGCAATGATCTGCTGCGTGGTGACGCCGGCTCGGATGTCTTTAAATGGACTTTGGGCGATCAGGCCAGCACTCCGGGGGCCACGGCCGCCGGGGCGGGGAATGTCTACGGTGTGGGCAGCACGGTGAATGTGGTGAACAATGCCACTGACCTGATTGTGGATTTCGACAAAACGGCCAATACCGGCGATGCGCTGGATCTGCGTGATCTCTTGCAAGGGGAAAACAGCGGTAATCTCACCCAGTATCTGCATTTCGAGAAATCGGGCAGCGACACCATTGTGCACATCAGCAGCGCGGGTAAATTCACCGGGCTGGCGGCCGATTATAAAGGCGCTGAAGATCAGACCATCATTCTGAAAAACGTCGATTTAGGCGCCACCGGCAGCAATGATCAAACGGTGATCCAAAACCTGTTGAACAATAAAAACCTGCTGACTGACTAAGCTTTCGTCTCGGCATGCAAAAGCCCCCGTATCTACGGGGGCTCAGGCTGCTAGCAAAGTGGAATAACAACATGATTCAAGTCTCGGCACAGCCGAGCCTAGAAAATAAGGCTTTGAATCTGCAGCCTTGGTGTTCTATTCCCACCCCTCCCGTCCCTTCCTTGGGGGGGCTCGCTTCGCGAGTGGGGTTGGTCATCAATCTGAGCCCCCGTAAAACGGGGGCTTTTTTGTGGGTAAGTTAATCGGCCTAGGTGGGTATATGGCTGCAGATCTTTTCAAATAAAGCTTGTAGCGATATACCCAGATGCTGTTGCTTACTTATGCTGGGTAATTGGCCCGGTCGCGCCATGCAGGCCCAGCGCTTGCAGTTGTTGCCATTCGCCTTCGGTACGCACTAGCTCGGCCAGCGTGCGGATGCCCAATTTGCTGGCGATACCCACCATGGCTTTGACCAGATGCTGGTTGCCTTCGTGCTGATCAATTTCGTGCACAAAGCTGCCGTCGATTTTCAGGTAATGCAGCGGTAAATCATACAGCCGCGGCATACTGCCAAACTGGCGGCCAAAGTGTTCGATCCCCACTTTGAGCCCCAGCTGATGCATTTCAGCGGCAAAAGTCGCCAGCGATTCCAGATCTTGCCCCAAGCCCTGTTCGGCAATTTCCAGCCACAGCCGCTGGCGGGGGGCCAGCGTTTGGGCTTGGAGCAATTGCACCAGTTCACGGCGGAAGCGGCTGTCGCGCATCGATTGCGGCGCCACATTCACGGCCACATCATCAGGCTGCGCTGCCAGCAGCTCGAGCGCCAGCCGGATCGCGGCCAGATCAATGGCCGGCAGCAGATCAAAGCGCGCGGCAAAGGGCATAAACACCCCGGCGGACAACAACTCGTCGGTTTCCAGATCCGGCAGGCGCAACATCAGCTCGCGGTGCAGAACTTTGCCCTGCCAATCAATTGCCGGGAAGCTATGCGCCACAAATTGCTGCTGTTCGATCGCCGTTTGCAGGCGGCTGCGCCATTCGGCGCTGGGTTTGCTGCTCTGGGTTGGCTGATGGGCGGCATCGGCCAGTGCATTGTGGGCATGCGCTTCGGCGCGGGCCAGCGCGGCATCGGTGCGGCCCAGCAATTCGCCCATGGTCTCGCCACGGCTGTAGTGGCTGTAGCCCAGATGCAGCAGATTGGTTTCGCTTGGTGCCAAGGCGCCCAGCTCGGCCAGCAGCTGTTCGGCCAGCGCCGTGCCATCGCTTAATTCGGGCGCTGCCAAGGCAAAATCGGCACCATTCAGCCGGGCGGCCACCCAGCCTTCGTGTTCATCGGCCTGTTTGGCCAGCAAGCCAGCCAGCTCGGCCAGCAAGCGGTCGGTGGCTTCACGGCCGAGGTTGCGGTTAATTTGCCCCAGATCATGCAGGCGTAGCATCAGCAAATAGCCTTCTGGCGGGCTGTCTTCACCACCTAGCAAGCTGGATAGCCGGCCCATAAAGAAGCTGCGATTGGCTAGGCCGGTTACCGGGTCGCGGTTGGCGTCTTTTTTCAGCTGATCAATCCGCGCCGCCTGTTCGTCAAACATGGCTTTTACTTGCGCCACCATCACATTCATCGCCGCGGCAACAGGGCGCAGCTCGATATAGCGCGGCTCAGGCAGCGCGATAAAGCGGCGCTCGGTAATCGCGTGGGCTTGTTCGGTAATTTGGGTGATCGGCTTACGTATACGCGTGAGCACAAAGTGCATCAAGCCCCCGACGGCAATACCCCCGAGGAGCATCCAGATAAATAGCTTTTGCGCACTGCTCCACAGCGATTCATAGCCAAATTTGCTATGCGCGCGAATCTCGACCGAGCCGGCCTGTTTCCAGCCATTGCTGATCAGCGCCTGCCCCGACTGCACCTGAATCGGAAAGGCTTGCACAAACCAGTGTGGCACGTCGCTTGGTAGCTCTTTATTGCGTAATTCAATCAAGACCTTGTGATGCGGGTCGCGCACAATCAAGAGCTCGAAATGGCCGGAATCAAACAGCGCGCTGCTCATGAGCTCCAGCATGGCTGGGTCGCCGCTTTGTTGTGACATCGACAGCGCCAGCGCCGTGGCGGTGTCATTGCTCTGGGTGTAGAGCTGGGTTTGCAGGTAATCCCGGGCACTGAGCGTGCTGACCAGCAAAGCGGCCACGAAAGCCAACAGTGCCGAGCCAATAATCATGAGCCATACCTGGCGAAATAACGACATAGCCAAATCCTTAAAAATCAATCCCTTCGCTCTGCATGCGCAGCAAAACATCTTTCCAGCGCGACAGTCGGTCAATCGAGCCGGCCGGCTGGTTTCCCCCGCCGGTAAAAATCCCGGCCTGATTAAAACTAAATACCGGTACCAGATCTGGCCGGCGGCTGGCCGGGCGGATGTCGGTAATCAGGTTATCCAGAATCAAAGGCTCGGCGTCCGGGGTGGGGTAGTAGGTGAGCACCATATGCGCCTGCGTGACGGTGCTGTTGGCCCCGCCAATTTTGGCTTTGACATAGCTCATACGTAATTTTTCGGGTGCGACGCCCAATTCCTTGAGGGCGAAGTACTTGATGATGGCAAAGTCTTCGCAATCGCCGGCTTGTTTGCCGATGGTTTCCAGCGGCGTAGCCCAGTAATCGGGAGCATTCCACAGCGCGCTATCGTCGGTGAAGGCCAGCTTGCGGTTAAAATACTCATTGACCCGTTTCAGCTTGTCCGGCTCGGCCGCAGCTTTCAGGCTACCGAGCAGGTTTTGCACTTCGCTCACGGTTTTGGCGGCATTGGCCCCGTATTTTTGCTGCGCGACTTTTAATAATTTATCGAAATCCCAATTCGACCACGCCGGCCAGCTGGCCAGCAGCAGGCCACCCAGGCTGAGGGCAAGCAGCAGGGGCCGCAGGCGTAGATAAAATAGGCGGAGAGCCAACATGGGAAATAAACGGCGCGTCGCTTCAGTCGCAAAAGCCCAGTATAAACGCCAGATATATTGAGCGTGTGTATCTCGCTACAATCGCGCCAAAAAAAACAGTTTGCAGCGAGCAATTCAGCTGACCTCCCAATTTGCAATTAGACTGAATCCATTCGATGAATGATTGCTGCTGGGGAAATGAGTATGAAATTGAAATTAAGTGTGGCCTGTACGTTGATTGCCTGGGCCACGGCAGCGGGCGCCGCCAGCCTGCAAGACGCTGTCGAGCAAACCATCCTCAAAAACCCTGAAGTACGCATGAAATGGCTGAGCTACAAAGCCGCGGGCGAAGAGCAAAATGCCGCCAAGGGGAATTACTATCCACGCGTCGATCTGAATGGCTATTACGGCGTCGAAAACAAAGATTATCCGAAGAGCAAAACCGGCAGTTTCACGCACCCTGGCGTGAATCTGGAATTGCGTCAGATGCTGTTTGATGGCTTCGCCACCCAAACCGAAGTGCGCCGCCTCGGCTATGGCAAACTGACCCGCTATTACGAATTGCTGGCCGCCAGCGATCAAGCGGCGCTGGAAACCACCCAGGCGTATCTGGATGTCTTGCGCTACCGTGAGCTGGTGAATCTGGCGCGTGACAATTACGCCATCCACAAAGAAACCTACGATCAGATCGCCGAGCGTGTGAATGCTGGCGTGGGCCGCCGCGTGGATCTGGAAACCGCCACCGGCCGTTTGGCGCTGGCCGAATCCAATTGGCTGACCCAGTCTTCCAATCTGCATGATGTGTCGGCCCGCTACGAGCGCCTGACCGGCATGGCCCCCAGCAATGACATGAGCAAACCAGCCGATCTGGCCTCGGTCTTGCCGCGCGATACCGCCAGCCTGCGCACTCAGTTGGCAACCAACCCGCAATTTAAAGCCGCGGTGTACAACATCCGCTCGGCCCGCGCTGATGCGCAAAACAAGAAGAGCGATTACTACCCAACCTTCGAGCTGCGCGCTAGCCAAGGTCTGGATAAAAACCGCGACAATCTGGATGGCAACTACCGCGACAGCAGCATCCAGCTGGTGATGAATTACAACCTGTTCCGCGGTGGCACCACCACGGCGCGCGCGGCGCAATACGCCGAGCTCTTGAATGTGGCCTATGAAGTGCGCGACAAAGTCTGCCGCGATATTCGCCAAACCACCCAGATCGCCTGGAACGACACCGCCAAGCTGAAAGAGCAGATCGGCTATCTGGATCAGCACGTGCTGGCCACCGAGAAATCGCGCGATGCCTTCCGCCGCCAGTTCGACATTGGCCAGCGCTCGCTCTTGGACGTACTGGATACCGAAAACGAATTGTTCGAAGCACGCATCGCCTTGGTGAATGGCGAGTTTGACTACCAGCTGGCGCAAGCGCGCGTACTGGCGCAAACCCACCAGCTGTTGGGCGCGCTGCAACTGGCCCCGCTGGAAAACACCGCCCCGGCGGATGATCTGGGCGACAGCATCAGCGATGATGAAAAAATCGCCTGCGGCGGCAATCTGATCGACAGCGTGAAACTCGACCGCGACGCCGCCCTGGCCGGTCGTCCACCACGCCCAGCCATGCCCGCTCCGGCCCCAGCCCCGGAAGCCAAACCGGCGGACAGCAGCACTTGCGAGAAAGCCGTCACCGATCTGGTCAGCAACTGGTCGGCCGCCTGGTCGGGCAAACAGCTGGACACCTATCTGGGCTTCTACGCGCAAAGCTTTGAAGCCAGTGGCGGCCGCAGCCGCGCCGATTGGGCTGCCAAACGCCGCGTACGCGTAACCAAAGAAGGCCCGATCACGCTGAAACTGGAACAGCCAAGCTGCAAAGTAGTCAGCAAAGAGCGCAGCGAAGTGACCTTCACCCAGCAATACCGCTCGCAAGACTACAGCGACACCGTGCAAAAGACGCTGGAGCTGGTGCAAGAAGGTGGCAAATGGAAGATCCAGCGCGAGCGCGTGACTAGCGGTCGCACTGAGTAATACCTGGCTAGGTATTGATCTGGGTCGCTTATCGAATAAAGCTTAGGTCGATATACCCGGTGCCAACATCCCGAAAGCCCGCCCACCTTGGCGGGCTTTTGTTCGCCCGGCGATGCAAGCTGCTATCATACCGCATGATTGAATAAAGCCTGCCGTATGAAACTGCATATCATCGCCGTCGGCCACAAAATGCCGGATTGGATTTCTGACGGATACAACGAATTTGCCAAGCGCATGCCGCGCGACTTTGCCCTGACGCTCACCGAGCTAAAACCCGACAAGCGCATCAGCGCGCGCACGCCGCAGCAAGTGATGGCCGAGGAAGCCGAGCGCATTCTAGCCGCGATTCCTAATGACGCCCGCGTGCTGGCGATGGACGAGCGCGGCGCCAACTGGACGACGATGAAGCTGGCTGAAAACATGAAGCAGTGGCAAATCGACGGGCGCGAAACGGTTTTTATCATCGGCGGCACCGACGGGCTCGATCCGAAAATCAAGCAGCGCGCCGATCAATTGCTGCAGCTATCGGCGATGACGCTGCCGCACGGCATGGTGCGCGTGATGCTGGCCGAGCAGCTGTACCGCGCCGTATCCATCTTAAATAACCACCCGTATCACCGCGAATAATGACCCAACTCTATCTGGCTTCCGGCAGCCCACGCCGTAAAGAATTGCTAGCGCAAACCGGCGTAATGTTTGAGCGCATCGCCGCGCCGATCGATGAAACCCCGCGGCCGAACGAAAACCCGCGCGACTATGTGATCCGCATGGCGGTAGAAAAAGCCGAATCGGGCTGGCGGCATTTGCAGGAAATGGGCTTGGCGCTCAAGCCGGTACTGGCGTCAGATACCTCGGTGGTGCTGGGCGATGAAATTTTAGGCAAACCGCTCGATGCCGCTGATGCCACGGCCATGCTGAGCAAACTATCGGGCAGCACGCACGAAGTACTGACCAGCCTCGCGCTGCGCACCGAGCAGGGCGTGCAAACCCGGCTGAATGTCAGCCGGGTGCAGTTCGCGCCTCTCAGTGCGGCGCAAATTGCCGCCTATGTGGCTAGCGGCGAGCCGATGGATAAAGCCGGCGCCTATGGTATTCAAGGCATCGGTGGCTTATTTGTGGCGCAACTGGAAGGCAGCTACACCGGCGTGATGGGCTTGCCGCTGCACGATACCGCGGTGCTGCTGGCGGAGCATGGTTTAGGTTGGTTAGCACAATAGGGGTATCGGCCTTTGGCTATGGTGCTAATTGGTTTACCGAGCAATACCCCGTTTACATGGAAAGCAAAATGAACGAACAGATTTTTACTCTGCAGCACGAGCACATCGCCCTGTGCGACTTACTGAAAGCCACTGCGCTGGCCCCCTCGGGCGGTGTAGCCAAGCTGATGATTGCCGCTGGTGATGTGCTGGTGGATGGCGCCATCGAGACGCGCAAAACCGCCAAAATCCGCCCCGGTATGGTAGTGGAATGTTTGGGTGAGCAAATCAAGGTCGTTGCCGCTTGAGTGTATGACCGCGCGTCCAGCGCGGTGTGCCCGGGTTTCCCACCAGAGCCCAGCTAGTGGGTTGGCCAGTCTTTCTCTTCACCTCTCCCCAAGAAAAACCTGACATATCCTTCGAGTTTTCCGCATATTCAGCCGCCCCTTGCTTACATATGCTGGGTGGGTACGCCGCACAGTCGAGGCGGTGGCTGATTAAGGGGAATGACAATGAATGGCATACGACATGCAGTGTGGGTGAGTGGGGCTGCGCTGATTGTGGGCTTGGGTTTTATCCTGAACCTATTCGTGGCATCGGTGGCGGCTAACCATGTGGGGGTCGAATTCAACCGGATTGACGGTAAGGTGGAGCCAGTGCCGCTATCTAGCGGTTGGCATCTGATCGGCATTGGCACCAGTGTGGTCGAGTTTCCGACCTTTACCCAGACCTACACCTGGACGCAATCGAAAACCGAAGGCTCGGCTAGCGATGAATCCATGAATTTTCAGGTGGCATCTGGCGTGGTGATCAATGCGGATATCAGTATTTCTTACAGCATTGATTCCAGCAAAGCCCCGGTGCTGTACCAGAAATACAAACGGGGCTACGAGGAAATCACCAGCCAGATTATCCGCAACGCGATTCGTAATGCGCTTAATAGCTATGGCACGGCGTACGATGCCGAAGGCCTGCTGGCCGGTGGGAAAATTCGCCTAGCGGAGCAGGTGCGCAGCAAGCTGAATCAGGAGATGAATCAGTACGGCATCGTGGTGGAGCAATTTGGCTTTGTGAACGAATTGCGCCTGCCGGTGAATATCCAGAACGCCATCAACGCCAAGATTCAGGCTACGCAAGAAGCGCTGCAATCCGAAGCTTTGCTGCGTAAAAACCAAGCCGATGCCGCCAATGCTGTCGCGGTGGCCAAAGGTAAGGCCGAGGCCAAAATCGCCGAAGCCGAGGGCGATGCCAAAGCACTGGAAGTCGTGGGTGAGGCGATCAAGAAATACGGCGCGCAAGCCGCGCAGGTGAAAAACCAAACGCTGTGGATCGAGAAATGGGATGGCAAATTGCCTACCACCAGCCTCGGCGCCAACACCAACGCGATGGTGAATGTGAACTAAGCCGCCAAGCAGCCCTCGCCGGTAAGGTGAGGGCTGCTGCTGGTTATGGCTGAGTAGAGCCTAAGTCAATCCATAAGCAGTACATACGGTCGGCTTTCGGAAGGGTATATCGCGCTAAGCCAAATACCAATTAGCCTTGAACGATATACACCTGCCCAGTTTGTTTGCCTTCCACGCTTTTGCTAAAGGCGCGCGCGACTTTAGCGGCGGCCACGGCTTCAAAACCGCGGAAGTAGGGGCCGTAACTCGGTAAAGATTCGCTGAGCACCGTTGGGCTAACCACATTAATACGCAGACCGCGCGGTAATTCGATGGCCGCTGCGCGCACGAAACTATCGAGCGCACCATTGACCATACTGGCGCTGCTGCCATACACAATCGGGTCGGCCGACAGTACGCCGCTGACCAGTGTAAAGCTGCCACCATCTTGCAGCAGATGCTGGCCGGCCAGTACCAGATTTACCTGCCCCATCAATTTATCCGCCAGACCCACGCCCAATAGCTCCGGTGTCATTTCGGCCATCGCGCCAAAGTGCACATTGCCGGCGGTTGAGACCACGGCATTGACTGGGCCGGCCGCGGCGTACAGTGCTTGCACGCTGGCAAGATCGCGTAAATCAACCCGCAAATCCCCGCTATTGCGCCCGGCGGTGATGATTTCGTGGCGAGGGGCTAATTCTTGGTAAACGGCTTGACCAATGGTGCCGCTGGCACCGATTAAGAGGATCTTCATGTTTTGCTCCAGTGATGTAGGTAAGTGACTACAGCTTATTCCAGCTTAATCGGCAGATAAATCCGCTAAAATCGAAATCAATGTTCACTTGGGGATAACAATATGCCGCAACAATGGCAAGCATTGCAGCAGCAATGGCCGTGGGCGATGGCTTTTGCCTGTGTGGTGGAGCAAGGCAGCTTTACGGCGGCGGCGGCGCAGCTGGGGATTTCCAAGGCCGCACTGAGCAAGCAGATTCGCCAGCTGGAGCATGCGCTCGGTAGCCAGCTCTTGTATCGCACCACCCGGCGGCTGCATCTGACTGAGGCGGGGCAATTGTATTTAGCCCATTGCCGCGACTGGCAGGCGCGCTTGCAAGCGGCGCAGCTGGAGCTGGCCGAGCAGCGGCAGGAGATCGCCGGGCATTTGCGGCTAACGGTGCCCACTAGTTTTGGCGGGGTATTTATGGCGCAGGCGCTGCTGGCATTTCAGGCGCGCTATCCGCAGGTGACGGTGGCGCTGGATTTATCGGCCACCCCGCATGATCTGGAAGCGGAAGGCTTTGATCTGGCGATCCGCGCCAATTTACCGCCGCCCGAGCGGCTGGTAAGCCGGCCGCTGGCGATTATGCACGATTGGCTGGTGGCGGCCCCGGCTGCACTGGCCAGCTGGCCGCCGGTGCGCCAGCCCAGCGATCTGGCGCAGCTACCGTGCTTGGTGAATATGCATTTTGGCAACGCCGGCCATTGGCCGCTGAGCCGTGCGGGCCAGCTCGAAGCCGTGGCGGTGAGTGCCAAGCTGCAGGCCAATGATTACAACCTGCTGCGTAATCTGGCGCTGGCCGGCGCCGGGGTGGCGCGCTTGCCAACTTATCTGGTGGCCAAAGAAGTCGCAGCCGGACAGCTGCAGCGGCTGCTGCCCGACTATGCCTTGCCGGGGCAGCCGCTGTATCTGGTGTATCCACAGCGGCTGCCGCAGCCGGCCAAGGTGCGGGCGTTGGTCGAGTTTTTGCTGGCCTGGTTTGCTGCGCCTGAGCAAGCGGCGCTGCTGCAATAAACTGGGCAGAAAAAAGGCGCCAGTCTGCACTGGCGCCAAACGGCGCGCTCTGCGCCACGGGGAACATCGTTGCCATCTCTGCACTGACGATGGCTCAAATTGCCCATGCGCGGCTGGGCACAGCTACTAGGTACAGATACCAGCGTGGCTTATTCCTCTGCGGCCACCAAATCCCGATAGGCATGCCAGCTGGCATGGCCCAACAGTGGGAACAGCACAATCAAGCCGACCAGATAGGTGGCCAGCCCCAGCGCGGTAATGGCCACAATCAGCATGGCCCACAGCAACATGGGGGCGCCGTTTTCCATCACCGCCCGCAAGCTCGTCATCATGGCGGTGATGCTATCGACTTCTCGATCGGCTAACATCGGCAGCGAAACCGCCGTCAGGGCAAACACAAAGGCGGCTAATACCGCACCGCAGAATACCCAGATTAAGGTGAAGTTGAGGTATTGCCCGGTAAAGGCCTCCCATAAAGGCGTTTCAGCCGGTACCATCCCCCCGTATAGCAGGGCAAACAGAATGGCTGAAATGCGCTCCCAGGCAATGGCGATCAGGGTTAATACCACGCCGATATACGCTGTTTGCCCCAGATTGCGGCCGGCATCGCGCAACGAATGCAGGAATGAAGTCGGCCGCCCGGCTTCGCGCTCGCTACTCAGCTCATAAATCCCGCTGGCAGCCAGTGGCGCTAGCAGTAAAAAGCCGGTCAACAGGGTGGTAAAGAAATGACTGTGGGTATCAACCAGTGATAACAGCAGCCAGCCGATTGCGGTGATGAGCAGCCCGTAAGTGAGGCTCGGGCCGGGGTTGGCGCGTAAATCCTGCCAGCCACGGGCGAGCCAGCGCAGCGGGCTCGTGAGGGTAATTGCGCGCGTGGCGGGCAGTGTGAAATGCCGGTCCAGCGCAGACAGATGTGTTGCCATGATGCCACCTCCAGCCTAAGGTCTTTCACCCTGAGTTAGACTGCGATGGCGGCGCGGGTTGCATTGAGCCGATGAATGGCAAAATAACTTGCCAATTCATGGGTTTAGAACATGCTGATCATTTCCTGGCAGGCTTCATCCATCTCGGCCTGCAATTCGGTATAGCGGCCGTAGCTGAGCTCTTTGGGTTCTTCCAGGTTGGGGATATCCAGAAGCTGCATTTCCCAGAAGCCGCCGGCAAACAGATTGGCCACGTACACCACATCCGACAGACTGCGCGGGGTTTCAACAAACGCCCGTGGCACGTCAATTTCTTTAACCGCCTCGACCACTTCTTCGGGCAAGCCCAGTGAATCGAGCAAAATATTGCCCACGCTTTCATGCCATTGCGCGATCAGAAACTCCACCGTGCGCGGGCGCTCGGCCAGCTCGGCGTAGCGACCGGCCCGATCCAGCATAAAAAACGCCCCCAGATCGTGCACCAGTCCGGCCAGCATGGCGATTTCGGGGTTGATGCGGGTGAGGCGGCGGGCGATGACGCGCGCGATCATCGAGGTTTTCAGGCTGTGTACCCAATAGCGATTGGAAATCGGCTCGAAATTATTCAGATCGCGTGAGCGGATCAGCTGCTGCATGGCGCAGGCCAGCGCGGTGGCGCGCGCCGTATCCATGCCCACCCGCGCCAGCGCACTACCCAGATCGCTGATTTGTTTGCCCATCGGGTTGTAGACCACCGAATTAGCCAGCTTAAGTAGCTTGGCGGTGATCAGCGGGTCTTTTTGAATTTCGTGTGCAATCCGTTGTACCGAGGCGGTTTTGCTTTTCATCACCGTGCTGATTTGCACCGACGCGTCAAAACAGGTAGGAAAGACGACATCGCCTTCGAGCTCTTTGGCAATGTCTTCCAGCATTGCGAAACGTTCGTTATTCAGCTGTTCGGCGGTTTTATCGGCAAATTGCATGATGTAAGGATGAAATCGGTGAGTAGGTTTTCAGCATAGTGGCCGCCAGCGCGTGGCGCAACGCCCAAAAGGGCAGTGGCCCGCCTAAGCGAGCCACTGTTAGATTACTGCGGGATTGTTTCGATGTGGTGGCAGGCGATCATCCGATTCGCCAGCGGGCGCAGCACCGGTACTTCGCTGCGGCAACGCTCATTGGCGTGCGGGCAACGAGTATTGAAAGCACAGCCGGTCGGCGGGTTCAGCGGCGAGGGTAATTCGCCGGTGAGCTTGATCTTGGCGCGGCGATCTTCCTGCCGGATGGCTGGCGTGGCTGACATCAGCGCCTTGGTGTACGGATGCAGTGGTTGCTGGAAGATGGTTTCTTTGGCGCCATATTCCACCGTGCTGCCGAAATACATCACCATCACATCGTCGGCGATATGCTCCACCACAGCCAGATTGTGGCTGACAAACACATAGGCCGTACCCAGCTCGTCTTGCAGATCCATAAACAGATTCAGAATCTGCGCCTGAATCGACACATCCAGCGCCGAAGTGGGCTCGTCGGCCACCAACACGGCCGGTTTGAGCATCATGGCGCGCGCAATGGCGATGCGCTGGCGCTGCCCGCCCGAGAACATATGCGGGTAGCGGTGATAATGTTCGGGCCGCAGGCCGACGATTTGCAGCATTTCGCGCACGCGCTGTTCGCGCACGCGCTGTTCGCGCTCGCTGGCGCTCAGCGTGGTATTGAGCTGCAGTGGCTCGGCCAGCATGGCGCCCACTTGCTTGCGCGGGTTCAGGCTGGCAAATGGGTTTTGGAACACCATCTGCACTTTCGGGCGCAAGGCTTTGAGCGCGGCGGCATCGGCTTTGGCGATGGCTACGCCGGCGATATTGAGCTCGCCGGCAGTGGGCTCTTCAATCAGCGTGAGCTGGCGGGCGAGGGTGGATTTACCACAGCCCGATTCGCCGACCACGGCCAGGGTTTTGCCGGCTTGCAGCTGGAATGACACATTATTCAGGGCTTTGACCGTGGCATGGCCCTGGAAAAAACCGCGGCTCACCTGATAGTGGCGCGACAAGCCTTTGGCTTCAAGGATGATGTTCGGCTCACTCATGGCTAGGTATCCCGCTATCATTCAATGGTGTAAAGCATCGCACGCTGGTACCCGATAGGGGTAATTGCGGCGGACGTTGCGTACGACAGGTGTCGGTGGCGTACGGGCAACGCGGGCTGAGCAAACAGCCGCTTGGCCGGTCATATTGGCCAGGCACTACGCCAGCCAAGGTCGACAGGCGCTTAGCGCCCTTGCTGTGTTCGGGAATCGAGGCCAACAGTGCCTGCGTGTACGGGTGGCGCGGGGTATTAAACAGCAGCTCGGTGCTGCTGGTTTCCACCACTTCACCCGCATACATCACCACCACGCGCTGCGCTACTTCAGCCACGACCGCCAGATCGTGGGTGATCAGAATCAGCGCCATATCATTCTGCTTTTGCAGATTGACCAGTAGCTCCATGATCTGCGCCTGCACGGTCACATCCAGCGCCGTGGTGGGCTCATCGGCGATCAGCAGCTTGGGCTGACAGGCGATGGCCATGGCAATCATCACCCGCTGGCTCATCCCGCCAGAAAGCTGGTGTGGGTAAGCATTGAGTCGCGATTTGGCATCGGGGATTTCAACTTGTTCCAGGAGCTCCAGCGCGCGTTGTTTTAGCGCAGCCCCGCGCAGCGGCGTATGCAGGCGCAGGGTTTCCATTAGCTGATAGCCTACGGTGTAGGCCGGATTCAGGCTGGTGAGCGCATCCTGAAAAATCATCGCAATGTCTTTGCCGATGATCTGGCGTTTTTGCGCGGCTTTCATGCCCAGCAGATCTTGCCCGGCAAATTGCAGCGCATCGGCGGTGACGCGGCCAGGCGCATCAATCAGCCCCATCAGCGCTAGCATGGTCACCGATTTGCCCGAGCCCGATTCGCCGACGATCCCGACGATTTCGCCGCGGTTAATCGCTAAATCCAGGCCGGATACGGCCTGAAACGGCTGCGCGGTGCTGCCAAAGCTCACACTTAAATTACGAATATCCAATAACATGCCGCGCCTCACGCCAGTTTTTTCAGTTTCGGATCGAGCGCATCGCGCAGCCCGTCGCCCAGCAGATTCAGGGCAATCACGGTAAACAGAATCGTCAGCCCGGGCATGGTGACTACCCACCAGGCGCTGTCGATGTAATCGCGCGCCGAGGCCAGCATCGTGCCCCATTCCGGTAGTGGTGGTTGCGCGCCCAGACCCAGAAAGCCCAGCGCAGCCGCATCCAGAATGGCCGAAGAAAAGCCCAGCGTGCCCTGCACAATCAGCGGGGCCATGCAGTTGGGCAACACGGTATTGAACATCAGGCGCAATTTACCGGCGCCGGCCAGCTGGCTGGCAACCACGTAATCCTTGTTGAGCTCGGTCATGGCCGAAGCGCGCGCCAGCCGCACATACGATGGCAGTGACACAATCGCAATCGCCAGCATGGTATTCACCAGCCCCGGCCCCAGCACCGCGACGACCGCCACGGCCAGTAAGAGCGAAGGCAGCGCCAGCATGATGTCCATGGCGCGCATAATGCCGTTGCCCAGCCATGTAGGGTAAAACGCCGCCAGCAGGCCCAGCACAATCCCCGGCAGCATCGAGAGCACCACCGAGACCACGCCGATCATCAGGCTTAAACGGGCGCCATGCATCAGGCGCGACAGAATATCGCGGCCCAGCTCATCGGTACCCAGCAAAAATTGCAGGCTACCGCCCTGTACCCAGGCCGGTGGGGTGAGCAAATGCTCGCGATATTGCTCGGTGGGCGAATGTGGCGCCAAGACACCGGCCAGAATCGCGGCCAGCACCAGTGCGGCAAAAAATATCAGTGCGATCAGAGCGCCCCGATTGGCGCTGAACGATTGCCAGAATTCTTTCAGCGGCGATGGATAGCTCAGCGCCGCGGCATTGGCGGCCTGATCGGCCGCAGTGAGATTACTAGGGGTCGACATACACTTACCTCGCGTGGCGGATGCGTGGATTGATCACCCCGTACAGGATGTCCACCAGCAGGTTGACAGAAATAACCATGGTCGCGATCAGCAAGATCCCGCCCTGAACGACCGGATAATCGCGGCGCGAGATCGAATCGATCAGCCATTTACCAATGCCTGGCCACGAGAAAATCGTTTCGGTCAGCACGGCGCCAGCCAGTAGGGTACCGATTTGCAGACCAATCACCGTCACCACCGGCATCAGCGCATTGCGCAGGGCATGCACAATCACGATGCGTCCGCGCGACAGGCCTTTGGCCCGTGCGGTGCGGATGTAATCTTCGCGCAGCACTTCCAGCATGGCGGAGCGGGTCATCCGCGCAATCACCGCCATCGGAATCGTGCCTAGCACAATCGCTGGCAAGATCAGATGGTGGGCGGCGGATTTGAACGAGCCTTCTTCACCGGAGAGCAGGGTGTCGATCAGCATAAAGCCGGTGACTGGCGGAATATCGTATTCAAGGGAAATCCGGCCCGAGACCGGTGTCCAGCCCAGCGACACCGAAAACAGCATGATCAGGATCAGGCCCCACCAGAAAATCGGCATCGAATACCCAGTGAGCGCGCTGCCCATGGTGACGTGATCAACAATCGTGCCGCGGCGTGTGGCTGCCAGCATACCGGCTGGCAGGCCGAGCAAACAGGCGAAGATCATTGCACAGAGCGAGAGCTCCAGCGTGGCGGGAAACAGCGTTAGAAACTCGCGAATCACCGGCTCGTTCGAGACGATGGACGTGCCAAAATCGCCGTGCAGCAAATTGAGCAGATAGTGCCAATATTGCACGTATAAGGGCTGATCCAGCCCCAGCCTTTTGAGCGCCGAGGCATAAAATTCGGGATCGATTTGTCGCTCGCCCATCATCACCAAGACCGGGTCGCCCGGAATCATGTGAATCAGCGCGAAGGCCAGCAGGGTGACGCCGAGGAAGGTCGGAATCACCACGGCAATGCGGCGCAGAATAAAACTCAGCATAGAAACTCTCCCCTGTAGCTGGGGCAGCCCGCTACATCGGGTGGAAATCGGAAACAGCCAGCCGGCGAGATTATTATTGGGGTATAGCTCGGCAGACTAATGGTGCAGATGCTTAGCGGCTAGTACCGCCAGTGGGTATGGGCGATGCCGCCGAAGCGGCACCGCCCAAGGGCTTACTTCAGGCTCACGCCGTAGAACGAATTCAGACCAAATGGGCTGATCTTGAAGCCTTGTACTTCTTTGCGCATTGGCTGATATACCGTTGAGTGCGCGATGGTGGTCCAAGGTACTTCACGTTTGAAGATGGTTTGCGCTTTTTCGTACAGCTTCACGCGTTCCGCCTGATTGGTGGTGCTGCGGCCTTTTACGATCAGATCGTCAAATTCCTTATTGCACCAGCGCGCGTAGTTGTTGCCGCCCACGGCTTCGCAACCCAGATTCACGCCCAGCCAGTTGTCTGGATCGCCATTGTCGCCGGTCCAGCCGATCAGCATGGTGTCGTGTTCACCTGCTTTGGCGCGTTTGATGTACTCACCCCATTCGTAAGTCACGATCTTGGCTTTGATGCCTATCTTCGCCCAGTCGTTCTGGATCATTTCGGCCATCAGCTTGGCGTTCGGGTTGTACGGGCGCTGTACTGGCATGGCCCACAGGGTGATCTCGGTGCCTTCCGCGATGCCGGCTTTTTTCAGCAGCGCTTTGGCTTTTTCCACATCCATTGGCGCATCTTTCAGCGTTTTGTTGTACGACCATTGGGTTGGTGGCATTGGGTTGGTAGCCGGTTGCGCGGCACCTTGGAATACTGCATCGATAATGGCTTTCTTGTTGATGGCCATATCCAGCGCTTGGCGCACTTCCAGCTTATCGAATGGCTTGCGGCTCACGTTGTAGCTCAGCCAGCCGGTATTGAAGGCCGGTTGGCTTGGCACGTTCAGCTTCGGATTGGTTTGCATGGCTTTCAGATCGGCCGGTTTCGGGTAGGCCATCACATGGCACTCACCTTTTTGCAGCTTCTGATAGCGCACAGATGCATCGGGCGTGATCGCGAAAATCAGTTTATCGAGCTTCACATCGCCTTTGCGCCAGAAGTCTTTATTCGCGTCATAGCGGATATTGGCGTCTTTCTGGAATGAGCGGAACACAAACGGGCCGGTACCGATGGGCTGGGTGTTGATATTGGCGGCTTTGCCCGCTTTCAACAGGCCCTCGGCGTATTCAGCCGAGTGAATCGAAGCAAACGACATCGCCAAGTTTTGCAGGAAGGCCGCATCAACCGCTTTCAGCTTCATGCGTACGGTATAGGGATCCACTTTCTCGATCGCGACCAGATTGGTATCCATCGCCATGTCAGAGGCATATGGGAAATCGCTTGGGGCCGCTTTATTGAACGGGAAGTTTTTGTCGGTCAGGCGTTTGAAGGTAAACACCACGTCATCGGCGTTGAATTCACGCGTTGGTTTGAAGTAGCTGGTGGTGTGGAATTTCACGCCTTTGCGCAGGGTGAAGGTGTAGGTCAGGTTGTCGGCGCTGACTTCCCATTTTTCCGCCAGGCCCGGGCGTACTTGCGTTGAGCCAGGGGCAAATTCAACCAGACGGTTGAACATGGTTTCAGCCGAAGCATCAAAGTCGGTGCCGGTCACTTGGCGCGAAGGGTCAAAGCCAGTTGGGCTGCCTTCCGAACAATAAATCAGAGTACCGGCCGCGCTGGCAGTACCGGCCAGCAGGGCAACGGCGCTACCCAGAACCCAGTTGCGCATCTTGAAATTCATTTTGCTTTCTCCACAAATGAGGCAAAGACGTGATGGTGTTGATGACGTGTTATGCGTATGGCAAGCCTGTTTGTTCTGCGGGTAAGTTGCCCGCGGCCTGATTGCACTGCAATGTAGGCGGTTTTTTTGAGGTTTGCCTCAGCATCCTAGTGAGGGCGCGCACGGCAAAACATTCGGTAAATCCCTCACTGATCAGGTAGTTAGCGCGGGCTACAGTTGTGCCAAAGTGGGGGCGTAAGCAGTACAGTTGGGCGTGCGGGCAGGAATGCGGCGGGTACAGAATACAGAAAAAGCTTTAGTTTCAGCGTCTTGCGCGGCGCTGCTGTGCCTGCCAAAACGAGCTAGAGCTATGTCTTGACAGGCAGTGCTTTGTATGAAATTTCTAATATTCCCTATCTTAGGGATTTCAGCAATACGCGCGCTTCGCGGCCGTGTTGTTGCGTTAATACGGCAGCCGTTTCGCTTTGCATGACCACGCGGCCGTTTTGCAGCAGCTGCGCCTGCACTACGTACTGCAGTTTGGGGTTAATGGCCGCTGGGTCAAAGCGCAGTGTGAGCGGGATGGGGTTGCCGCGCTCCAGCACACGCTCTTGTACCGCGATGCGTTGCCCTAGCCCTTGGCCAGTGAGCTCGCGCAATTCCACCCTTTGCAGCGCGCCGGGGCGCAGATTACGTTCCAGCCAGCTGGGAATGACGGTGACGGTTTCAACCGCCCGATTTACCACCACGCCATACATTGAAAATGCTTGCCGTAATTCGGCTTCGGTCAGGCGCAAAGCCTGTAGGCGTGCATCTTCTGGGGTATTGGCTGCGAATGTAGATGGTAGTTTGATTTTGGCGTAATACACCCGCTGGGTATCGGTGCCCAGCGCCATGCTGTCGGCCGGGCCATTGGGCAAGGGGCTGACTGAGCCGGGATAAACCGTGAGCGTCAGTAGCGGGCTGCGGCGGCCATCGGCGGCTTGATACCAATAGCTCAGGCGTTGCAGGGCGGCTGCCGCATCGGCGGGTAGCTCGCTGCCTGATGTGGCGGTGAGCTTCACTTCTTGCGCTAACCAGCGCTCGGGCGGCACAAACACAATCCCGCTGGCGGCGTCGCGCACCGGGTTGACTGGCTCATCTTGTGGGGCTGGGCGGCAATCGCTGCCCAGTGGCTGCGCTTGGCGAAACAGGCTGAGCGTTTGTTCGGTACTGTGGAGCCGATATTCACCATCGCTAAATTCGCCCGCTGCAGTGCTGGCGAGGTTCAAACGGCTGCCGTCTTTCACCGGCTGATACAGGCCGCGCCACAGGCGCACGCCATTAGGCTGGTGCTGTAATTGAAAGACTTCGCCTTCGGCGCAGCGGTAAATGGCTTCCGCGGGCAGTTGGGCCCAGCTTGGTGCGGCCAGCAGTAAGCTGGCCCAGAGTAAACAGGTTTTCATCGGCGTATCCAGTAGGGCGCTTAAAAGCGGACGTCGGGCAGCGGGGCGGCTGGGGTTTGCAGCAGGCTGCGCGGGATAATCAATATTTGCAGTAGTTTGCGCACAGGTGGCTCGCCGTGCAGCACGATTTCGCTTAATTCGATGGTTTGCTCATCGCCCATGCCACTGTCGATCACGCCTAGCGGGTCGACCGCCAGCGTTTCGGTTTGCAGGGTCAGTAAATCGGGTGTGGCGGCCAGCTCGGCGATTAGTCGCTCGCACTGGGCATCGGGGCTGCGGGCGCTGGCATTGGCCTGCAGCTGGGCCGTGAGCTCGGCAATTCGCGCTTGTTGCTTGTCGTAGTCCGCGCTGTGCGGGCTGGCCATGCGCAGCATGGTGCGGGCATTCAGCAGCGCTTCTTCCAGGGCTTGTTTTTCCTGCCCCAGCTGCGTGAGCGCGAAGCTGGCTTGTTGCGCCACGACTTCCAGCAGCCGGCGCGGGCCCGCTGCTTGCAAGGCGGCGAGTGACTCAACCGCGCTGCTGATCCGGTAATGACCAAATTGCAATCGCTGTTGCGCGACATCTTGGCGAATCTGCCCGCCTTCTTCCACCATGCCAAAGCTGTGTTTGCGCTGAATATCGGCGGTAAACACCACCACGGTTTCATCGGCCAGCGGATGCGCGGCAAACCAGGCATGCAGGGCGGGATGTTCGCCAATCAGCTCGCCCATCCGGGCCGGATTGGCAAACAGTAATTGCAACAGCCGGTGCTGTCGCCAGTGTTCGGCATCCAGCCGCAGCGCTGGCGGCCATTGGGCGGTAAAGCGGGCAGCGTGCTCTTCGGCCCAATGCACATACGGCCCAAGGCGTTGCTGGTATTTACGCGCCAATTTCACCTGCGGCGCGGCCAGCTCGACCAGCTGATCAATCAGAGCCGGGTCGGCGCTGGGCGGGGCGGGGGTGCGCCCCAGCCATTGTTTGAGGATGCCCAGCATGTTTAGGGGTTGAGCTCGTAGAGCGTGGCTTCGTCGGGCGGCGTCAGCGCTTTTACGACCTGCGCGGGGTTGCCCAGCACCAAAGAGCACGGCGGCACATCGCGGGTCACCACGCTGCCAGCACCAATCACGCAATGATCACCGATCGTGACGCCGGGGCAGATGATGGCGCTAGCGCCAATCCAGACATTCTGGCCAATGCTGATCGGCTTGGCCCAGAAGGCCCAGCGTTGGCGCTCGGTGGGGTCGACCGGATGCGTGCCGGTCTGGATTTGCACATGGGGGCCAATCAGGGTGTGGTGGCCAATCGTGATGGGCGCGGCGGCGGCGATTTCCACCCCGTGATTGATAAATACTTTGCGCCCCAGCCGGATCAGCTGACCACCCACGATATTGAGCTTACCCTGGAAAATGACTTCTTCCGCTTCGGCAAAAATCTGCCGCAGCAGGGCATTCTTTTCGTCTTTTTGTTCGTAGCTGAGCGCGTTGTACTGGGCAATCAGGGCAAATTCGGCTGACAAGTTGCGTTTTCCGATGTCGTTAAAGCCAAATTTCACCGTTTCAGCGGTCATGCCAGCCTCCCATTAGAATTTTGTGATATAGGTTATAGTTGTTGTCCTAAAGTATAAGCCAACTAAGCTTGTAAGACGGGTGAATTTTTACCACCAGAGAGGGAGCATAAGCATGAATAACTGGGGTGTGAAAACACGATTAATGGCCGGATTTGGCTTGGTGCTGGGCTTGTTGGTGGTGCTGGCGGCTGCGGCTTTGTATAGCTTGCAGAGCATCAGTGGCAAGATCGAAGAGCTGGTGGGTGAGCGCTATCCGGCGGTGGTGGTGACGCAGGACCTGATTATTCAGGCCTACAACACGGATCTCTTGTTCCGCAATGCGGCGCTGGCCGAAAATTTTGAAGAGATGGAAAAGATCATCGCCGTGATCACCCAAGAGGCTGATCAGGAAGAAGCGGCGATTGCCAAACTCAAAGCCATGCCACTGGATGCGCAAGCGAAAACCTTGCTGGCCGAAGTAGAGCGTGCCAATGCGGCGATGGATAAGCAAAAAGCCACGCTGATCAGCCAGCTGAAACTCGACCGTGCGGTGGGAGCGACCTTTATCAACACCACCTACGCCAAGGTGAGTAATGAATATCGCAATGCGGTGCTGCAACTGGGCAAACAGCAGGGCGAAATGATGGAGCAGGGCAAGGCCAGCATGGGCCGCACCAGCGGCGCTGCCCACACCGTGATTGTGGTCACGGCCATCATCGCGATTGTGGCGGGCCTAGTATTTGCGGCGCTGATTGCCAATCAGGTGATTGGCTCACTGGCGACGGCCAGCAGTGTGGCCGAGAAAATCGCGGCTGGCGATCTTACCCACGATTGGCGGGCGCAGCGCATTGGCAAGGATGAAATCGGCGTGTTGCTGGGTGCGCTGAAAAAAATGCAGGATAACCTTACCCAGATTATCCGGCAGATTCGTGACAATGCCCAAGATGTGGCCGGCACGGCCCGCACCTTGAGCCAAGCCTCGCAGCAGATTCATGGCGGTACTGATGCGCAATCGGCGGCTGCGAGCAATATGGCCGCTGCGGTGGAAGAAATGAGCGTCAGCATGGATCAGGTGGCGCATAACTCGGTTGATGCCGAGCAGCGGGCTCGCGATGCTGGCCAGCAAGCGCAAGTCGGTAGCCAGGATGTGGTGGCGGCCACGCGCGAAATGCAGGCCATTTCCGGTGAAGTGAGCGGTGCGGCGCAGCAGATTACCGAGCTGGGTCAGCGCATCGAAGAAATCGGCAGCATTGTGGTGGTGATTAAAGATGTGGCCGACCAAACCAATTTGCTGGCACTCAATGCCGCCATTGAAGCGGCGCGTGCCGGCGATATGGGCCGCGGCTTTGCGGTGGTGGCCGATGAAGTGCGCAAGTTGGCCGAGCGTACTACGCAATCTGCCACGCAGATTACCTCGATGGTGAATGCGATTCAGTCTAGCGCCGGTGATGCCGTGGCGCGGATGAGCAATGGCACTCGCCGGGTCAGCGAAGGGCTGCAATTGGCCAATCAGGCGAGCGATAGTATTACCCGCATTAACGACAGCAGCAGCAGCGTAGTGGAGTCGGTATTTGGGATTAGCGAGCAGGTACAGGAGCAGCGGGCGGCGGCGCGCGATATTGCGGTCAATGTCGAGCAAATCGCGCAAATGGCCGAAGAAAACTCGGTGGCTGTGCGCAATATGGTCGATTCGATCAGCCGGCTGGAGAATATGTCCAGCCAGCTTGCGCAAACCGTGCAGCGCTTCAGGGTGATTTAAGCGCTCTGCAACTCTCGCAGTAATAAAAACCGCGCTACGGCGCGGTTTTTATTGGGTGGCGACACGCACAATGCTGACGGCTAGCCATAGCGCATGATCGACGCCGCCACCTGATCCAGGGCGATCAGCTCTTTGGTCGCGCCCAGCCGTACGGCTTCTTTGGGCATGCCAAAGACCACACAGCTGGCCTCATTCTGGGCATAGGTCATGGCGCCGCAATCGAACATCTCGCGCAGACCTTTGGCGCCATCGTCGCCCATACCGGTCAAGATATAGCCCACCGCATTGCGCCCAGCGGCATTGGCGGCCGAGCGAAATAGCACGTCCACCGAGGGGCGATGGCGTGTTACCAGCGGGCCATTCACCACATCTACAAAATACTGCGAACCGGCGCGCTGCACGACCAGATGCTTGCCGCCAGGGGCGATCAACGCCAGCCCCGGTTGCACCCGATCACGCGGGCGTGCTTCCCGTACTTCGATTTCACACAGGCCATTCAGGCGCTGGGCGAAGCTGGCGGTGTATTTTTCCGGCATGTGCTGCACGATCACAATGCCGGGGCAATTGCGTTTCAGTTTGGGCAGAATGGCTTCCAGCGCCTGCGTCCCTCCGGTGGACGTGCCAATGGCGATCAGCTTAGGCGTCACCGGCAGGCGCGCGAGCGGATCGGGCCGCGGCAAGATGGCATCGGCATCGAGCTTGGGCGCGTTCAGGCGCTCATTCATGGCCAGATGCGTCATACACACGCTCCGGCAAAATAATCACGGACTAGGGCAACCCGCATGCTGGGATCGATGGCTTGCGCCGCATTAAGTAGAGGTGCTTTCGTGATAGCAGATTCAGCCTTGCGGCGCTGCAAAACCATCGACATCCTTAATCCTTTTTATTCACCAGACTGACGCCAAACAGCACCACAGCAGCCCCCAGCCATTGCAAAGGGGTGAGCACTTCGCCCAGGATGCCCAGCCCGAAGATAATCGTCAGCACCGGCCCAAAGCTGCCGATCAGCGCTGTTTTAGCGCCGCCAATGCGCTGCATGGCCGCACTGGTGGCGTAGATCGGCAACACAGTCGAAAACAGCGCCATCAATAAGCCATAGCCCCACACCGGCGCGGGCTGCTGCAAATCACTCCATGGGCGGGTCAGGGCAAAATGCGCCACAATCGCCAGGCAAGACACGCCCAGCGCCAATTCGGTAAAGCGCATGCTGCCCACCGCCTGAATCACCCGCGGACTGAAACTCATATACAGAGCAAAAGTGGTGGCGCTGAGTGCCACGCACAGCACGCCAAACCAGTCGGCGCGAGCGTGATACAAATCTGGCCCCAATACCAGCACAATGCCCAGATAGGTCACCAGCATCACCAGCCAGATGCGGCCGGGAATGCGGCTTCGTTGCAGCGCGGCGCTGATCAGCACGGTCAGGGTGGGGTACAGACACAAGATCAGCCGCTCCAGACTGGCGCTTACCGTTTGCAAGCCAATGAAATCGAGCAGGCTAGACAGGTAATAACCCACTACCCCCAGCGCAATAAGCCATAATTTCTGGGGTATAGTCAGCGGAGCGCCGGTTTCTGTGCGCCACAGGCGGATACCCACCAGTAGTACCACCGAGAGCAACATGCGGATCGTCACCATGGTGACGGCATCTACGCCGTAGCGATAAGCCAGCTTGGCAAAGATGGCCTTGGCGGCAAATCCGGTTGAGGCCAGCAAAGCCAAAATAAAACCAACTTGGGCGGGGCGCAAAGACATGGACAATTGCGGCATACAGAGCTCCTTAAGCGAAACAACCGCGTCGGGAGTGGGGCAGGTGGCCGGCGCGGTCAGGGTGACAAGCGCGTGGCCACAGCAAGGGCGAGCGCTAGCGTGCGAGCACGGCTAGCCAGGCTGCTGCGTGGGCATGAAGGGCAATAATGTAAGTGCTATGGGCTTTCATGCCTTCATCTTGCCTGCGCAGGGCGTAAGGCGTCAATTGGGTGAACTGTAACGAGTTGTTGGCCAGCCAACTGGATTTGCCGAGCGCCCCACCGGCAGCGCACAATGCCGTTTTCCCTGTTCGGATCTTGCGCATGCGCTGGTGGCACGATATTTCACTCTCCGCCGTAGTGGCGGGGCTGGTTACGGTGTTGGTGGGTTTTACTAGCTCGGCCGTGATTGTGTTTCAGGCAGCGCAGGCCTTAGCGGCCACGCCAGCGCAAACGGCGTCTTGGATGTGGGCGCTGGGGCTGGCGATGGGCCTCACCTGTATTGGCTTATCCTTGCGCTACCGCGTGCCGGTGGTGACGGCATGGTCAACGCCCGGTGCAGCGCTGCTGGTGACGTCGGTGTCGGGTATCAGCCTGCCGGAAGCGGTGGGGGCGTTTATGCTTTGTGGCGCGCTGATTGTGCTGGTGGGCGTAACGGGCTGGTTTGAACGGGCGATGCAACGGGTACCGATGAGCCTGGCCTCGGCCATGCTGGCCGGGGTCTTGCTGAAATTTGGCTTGGGCGCTTTTCAGGCGCTGGGCACGCAATTGGCCTTGGGCTTGAGTATGTTGGCGGCCTATTTGCTGCTGCGCCGCTGGCAGCCGCGCTATGCCATTCTAGGGGTATTGCTCGCCGGCGTAATTTGCAGTGCGGTACAGGGGCAGTTACATATGGGGGGTATGCAGCTGGCGCTGGCGCAGCCAGTGTGGGTAAGCCCTAGCCTAAGCTGGTCGGCCGTGGCCAGCGTGGCTTTGCCGCTGTTTATGGTGACCATGGCCTCGCAAAATATCCCCGGAGTGACGGTGCTACACGCCAATGGCTTTCGCCCGCCGATTTCGCCGATTATTAGTTGGACGGGCCTCACCACCATCGTGTTGGCGCCCTTTGGCGCATTTGCCATCAATCTGGCCGCAATTACGGCTGCCATTTGCATGGGCAAAGATGCGCACGAAGCGCCCGAAAAACGTTATGTGGCGGCGGTGGCAGCTGGGGTGTTTTATCTGCTGATCGGGATATTCGGCGCCACGGTGGCGGCGCTGTTTGCGGCCTTGCCGGCCGCCTTGATTATGATCGTGGCTGGCTTGGCGCTGCTCAATATCATCGGCAATGGCCTGGCGCTGGCGATGCGGGATGATCTGCACCGCGAAGCGGCGATGGTGACTTTTCTGGTCACCGCCTCGGGTCTGACGGTATTTGGGATTGGCTCGGCCTTCTGGGGCTTGCTCGCCGGCGGCGTGGCGGCGCTGGTGCTGCGCAAGAAAGCCTAAGTCGCAGCGGGCAATACGCTCTGAATCAGTCGATAGGCCAGGCTATAGCGGCTGGGTAACTCGGGCAGGGCGCTGAGCGGATACCATTGCGCGTCTTCGATCTCGCCGGGCTGGCAGCGGATGTCACCCTCGGCATAGTCGGCCACAAAGGCCAGCATCAGCGAATGTGGAAACGACCAGCTTTGGCTGCCAAACCAGCGCAGATGGCGAATCCGCACGCCTACTTCTTCCAGCACCTCGCGATGCGCGCATTGCTCCAGGCTCTCGCCGGGTTCCACAAAGCCGGCCAGCGCGCTATACACGCCGGGGCGAAAGCCGGGTGAGCGGGCGAGCAAGAGCTCGGTTTGGCCGGCCACTTCGCGGCGAATCAGTACCATCACCGCCGGCGACACCCGCGGCCATACCCGATGCCCGCAGGCCGGGCAGCCGCAGGCCACTTCCTCCGCCAGCGACGTGGTGGCGTGCCCGCACACCCCGCAGTGCTGGTGAGTGCGGTAGAAGGTGGCAATCTGGCTCGCCCGCCCCGCCAATAGCCATTCATCTTCACTGAGCAGACCGTAGCTGGCGCGCAAGTCGAGGGCTTCTAGGCCTGCCGGGATGGCTGTAGTTGCTGGCCATTGCGCCAGCACCACCGGCCGCTGCTGCCAATGACCGATGATCTGCGCCCGCTCGGGCGCGGCGAGGTGGGCCAAAGCGCTGGCGGTGGGCAAACCCTCAGCGCTGCACAGCAGGGTATCGCCCTGCAGGGCAATGATGATGTGTTCTGGCAGTAGATGCGTAATGGGGGTATGTGCGGGCTGAAAATCGTCGGGCAGCATGGGCAGGCTCGCAAGGGCGGCGGGGCAAGGTGAATCAGTGTACCAAGCGCGGCCGGGGCTGTGGCAATGTTGCTGCCGGCTGTGGCTTGTCATACTAAGTTCATCTGCTTTAAACACATTTGTCATCTACGGCACTTAAGATTGCCGCCATTGCCCCGCCCGCTCTGGGCGATCGTTCCGACTGATTGAGAGATAACAATGAAACGTTCTGCCCTGCTGGCCCTGGTGGCCTTTGCTGCTTTGAATACCGCTCACGCTTCAGACGCTTGCGTATGGGGCTGCTTGGCGATGAAAGCCAAGGCCGCAATCGATGCTGATCCAGCACTGAAAAAATTCGATATCCAAGTTAAAGCCACCGACACTTATGACGTCAAACTGTCTGGCTCAGTGGATGAAGGCGAGCAAATGGCCCAAGCCGGTATGCTGGCTGAAGGCATCAAAGGCGTGAAATTTGTCTTCAACGACATCATGCCGAAAAACTAAGCCTACCCCGCTTAGCTGACCAAAACCCGCCGCTGGCGGGTTTTGTTTTTGCGCGGCGCTCGCGCGCACTCAAGCGCAGCTGTGCCGCGCCGATGTATGATGGCGAGCTATTTTTATCTGGCCCCGTCTGCCATGAGTCAATTCGAAGCCAAACAATGGGTGCGCCTGCGCCGCGATCATCTGCAAACCTATGCCCCGGCCACGGCCCGTCTGCTGGATGGCCGCAAGGGCAAGGTGCTGGATGTGTTTATCCCGCTGGGCAAAAAAGAAGCCCTGGTGAAGGTTTACTGGGCACCACGCCGCGCCGGTGAAAAAGAGCTGGTGCTGGAGCACCCCGAAGCCGAGCTGGAACGGATTGTCGGCTAGGTATTGCGCCTGGTGGCTGATTTGATAGGCGCTAGCGAGCAATACCCCATGAAAGACCTCGCCCCATGGTCAGTGTATGTATTGCGCTGCCGCGGCGGGCGGCTCTATACCGGCATCGCCATTGATGTGGCGCGCCGGCTGGCCCAGCATCAGGCCGGCACCGGCGCCAAATTCACCCGCGCCCATCCACCCGAAGCCCTCCTGCGCAGCTTGCCCTGCATTAGCCGCAGCGTGGCGCTGAAGCTTGAATACGCCATCAAGCAGCTCAGTGCGGCGCAAAAGCAGCGCTGGCTGGCCGGCGCTGCTGCGCCATTTGCGGCGCGATTTCAGCAAAATAGCCAGGGTATCTGGCTAGAGGCCAGTATAGATAGTGCACTAGAGGAAATACCCGCTAGCGCAGCTCCGCCTTAATGCTGTTAATGGCGGCCTGGCCTTCGCTACTGAGCAAGGGTGCGAGCTGGCGGTAGCTAATCACCGCGTTATTGGTGCAGGCGAACATGGCGTGCGGCAAATAGGGCATAAACGCGAGCCCGTTGGCGGTGGGGTACACATCCCAGCTCTCGGTCTCGTCGCCGACCGATTCGCAGCCCTCTTGTTGTACCTCTGCCCAAGCTTGGCTTAGCAGCCGGCGGAGTGGCGCTTCGATTTTGAAAAACTGCCCGTCTTGCCGCACGGCTTTGGCATTGAGCCAGCGCCACACCTCCACCGGCTTGGCCTGCCCGCGGCGATAGGTTTGGTAGCTGGTGCCGTAATTGGGGTGGGCGCCGCCGCAATAGTCGCCGCTATTGTTTTCTTCGACATACCAGCTGGCGGTAATCAGTTCGGGCCGGGAGGTGCGGCTTAGATAGCCTTGCTGCCCATGATACAGCTGGGTATAGCGGATGCATTCGGCCTGCTCTTTGGCGTCGGCCAGCAGGCGGGCCCGCACCTCGGCGGTGAGCGTGGGCGTGTCGCCCGGTTTGGCAGCAACTACGATGCGGCGTAATTCATTGTCGCTATCGCTGCCGGCTAGCCACACTTGCAAATAGCTTTGGCCGTGCCATTGGGCGAGTTTGCTCTTGAATTTGGGTGGGGCTTCCAGCGCGGCATTAAACGCATCGCTCAGGCAGGGCTCGGCGCCGTTAAAGGCCACCCGCTGTAGCTGAATGGCAAGGGTCTTGCCCTTGAGCTGCCATTGCCCGCGCAAGACGCCATCGCTGCCCACGGCCACCGCTTGCCAGCGTGCGCCGCCTTCTCCTTCTTGCCAGCGGCTTGGGCTTTGGGGGTGTTCATCTTGCGCTTGCAGCTGAATTGGATTGAGGTGCTTGTGGTAGTAATACAGCCCCAGTGGCGGATCATTATCGCCCTGCAGGCAGGCCGTGACCGGATAGCTGCCCACTTGGCCGCGCCACACGCCGTGCCAGCTGGGGGGGGCGGCAGCGCTAGCGGCGCTCAGTGTGGCGAGCAAGCAGAGGGTAAACAGGCGGCGGGTATGCAACATGATGACTCGAGCGCAGTGGGTGAGTCGCCATGATGGCAAACAACGGCGTGCCCCGTCATATGCAGGCAGGCCGTTGTTGCGGATCTGTGGGCGGGCCTTAATCGTCCGCCGGTAAATCTGTTGGGGTTTCCAGGGCGCGAATGGTTTGGCGCAAATACACCACCAGTAATAAGCCCGGGATAGCCACCAGCGCCGAAAACACAAAGAAATGCGCCCAGCCCAAGGCCAACACCAGATAGCCCGACGCCGGCCCGACATACACGCGGCCAAACGCGGCCAGCGCCGAGAGCAAGGCAAACTGGGTTGCGGTAAAGCGCGGATTACACAAGCTCATCAAGAGCGCGACCGCCGCCGTGGTGCCCATGCCGCCGGCGAGGTTTTCACCGCCAATCGCGGCGTACAGCAGCAGCAGGTCCGGCGCACCATGCAGGGCGATAATCCAGTAGCCTAGATTGGTGAGAGCCTGCAGCACCCCAAATACCAACAGTGCGCGATACAAGCCCCAGCGCAGCATCAACACCGCGCCGGCAAAACCGCCGACAATGGTGGCGATCATGCCGAAGACCTTATTGGCCGAGCCGATCTGGCTTTTGACATAGCCCATATCCAGCAGGAATTTGGTCGATAAGCTGCCGGCAAACGCATCGCCCAGCTTGTAGCCCACCACCAGCAGCAAGAGCCAGAGCGCGCCGCGGCGGGTGAAAAATTCGTGCAGTGGCTCGAGTACCGCTTCGCGCAGCGATTGCGGTGGCCGTGGCAGGCCGGTGGGCTCGGGCGCAAGCAAGGTCACCAGCGCCATGCCGGCCATCATGGCCGCCATCGCCCAATAGGTGTGCTGCCAGCTCAAAATGCCATCGGCCAGAATCAGCGCCAATGCGCCGGAGGTGAGCATGGCCATGCGGTAGCCAAACACCCCCACCGCCGCGCCAGCGCCGCGCTCGGTTTGTTGCAGGGTTTCGGTCCGGTAGGCGTCGATCACCACATCCTGGGTGGCGGAGAAAAACGCCACCAGCACGGCCAGCACCGCAAAAGTGGCCAGATGGGTTTGCGGGTCGAGCCCGCCCATGGTGGCAATCGCGCCGGCCAGCGCCAGCTGGGTGAGCAACATCCAGCCGCGGCGGCGGCCCAAGAGCGGCAGTGGAAAGCGATCAATCAGCGGCGCCCAGAGGAATTTCCAGGTGTAGGGCTGCCCCACCAGAGTAAACCAGCCGATGGTTTTCAAATCCAGCCCGGCATCGGACAGCCAGGCTTGCAGGGTGGAGCCGGTGAGTGCCAGCGGCAAGCCGGAGGCAAAACCCAGAAACATCGCCGCAGCAATGCGGCGATTGGTAAAAACGGCCAGATAATGACTGAGCTGCATGGGGTATTGCCTTAGGGGCTATTGTTATTGAGGTGTATGGCTTGATACGTGGCTAGGTATTGATTTAGAGCGGGTAGTCATAATCGACAATCAGCGGTGCATGATCGGAAAACTTCTCGTCTTTATAAATACTGGCCGCGCGCGCGGTGGCCGCCAGCGCCGGGGTAGCGATCTGATAATCGATGCGCCAGCCCACGTCTTTGGCATAGGCTTGGCCGCGATTGCTCCACCAGGTGTAGCCGGGGATTTCGGGATACAGCGTGCGCCAGGTATCGACCCAGCCGCTGCCCAGTAATTGGGTCAGCCACGCGCGTTCTTCGGGCAAGAAGCCCGAATTTTTCAGATTGCCTTTCCAGTTTTTCAGGTCGATTTCATTGTGCGCGATATTCCAGTCGCCCATGATGATCACATCGCGACCGGATTCGCGCAGCTCGTTCAGCCGTGGCCAGAAGCGATCGAGAAAACTGAATTTGACATCCTGCCGCTCTTCCGACGACGAACCCGACGGCAGATACAGCGATACCACCGAGAGATTGCCAAAGCGCACTTCCAGATAGCGGCCTTCGGCATCGATGTCGGCAATGCCCAGCCCGGTAATTACCGCATCGGGCTCGCGGCGGCAATACAGGCCCACGCCGCTGTAGCCCTTTTTCTCGGCGTAATGGAAATAGGCGTGAAACCCGGCCGGGGTATGCTCGGGCTTGATATCCGCCGCTTGGGCTTTTAATTCCTGCACGCCGACTACGTCCGCGTTCTGGCCCTCAAGCCAGGTGAAAAAACCTTTGCTGGTGGCCGAACGGATGCCGTTCAGGTTGGCAGAAATGATGCGCACGCGGCGATTCCTTGTTCAAATCAATGATATGCTTCTAGCTTGTATTGTGATTTACGAATTAGGACTATCCCATGAGCGACTTCCGTCAGGACTTCATCCGTTTCGCAGTAGAGCAAAAAGTGCTCTGTTTTGGCGATTTTATCACCAAAGCCGGCCGCAACTCGCCGTACTTCTTTAATGCGGGACTGTTTAGCGACGGGGCATCGGTGGGTGAGCTGGCGCGTTTTTACGCGCAGGCGGCCATTGCCTCTGGGGTGGAGTTTGATGTGCTGTTTGGGCCAGCCTATAAAGGCATTGTGCTGGCTTCGGCGACGGCTGTGGCGCTAGCCGGCGCGGGGCGCAATGTGCCCTTTGTGTTCAACCGCAAAGAAGCCAAAGATCACGGCGAAGGCGGAGTACTGGTGGGCGCGCCACTCAAGGGGCGCGTGATGATTATTGATGATGTGATTTCAGCGGGCACTTCGGTGCGCGAATCGGTCAATCTGATCCGCGCGGCCGGGGCTGAGCCGGCCGGGGTGCTGATAGCGCTGGATCGCATGGAGCGCGGTCAGGGTAGTCTGTCGGCGGTGCAGGAAGTCGAGCAACAATTCGGCATGCCGGTTATTCCTATTGCATCTTTGCAAGATTTGCTGGCATTTCTTGCTGATCAGCCCGGAATGACTGAGAATCTGGCGAAAGTTCAACAATACCGTGCCCAATACGGTGTTTAAAAGATAGGTAATCAAGCGGCCATGATGCGTGGGTGTTTACTGGCAGTTTTATTGATGTGTGCCTGGCCAGTCGCCGCCGGCACCGTATATCGCTGGGTGGATGAGCACGGCAAGGTGCAATTCAGCGATAAACCCCCGTCTGGCCAAAGCCGCGACCTCACCACGCTGGATAAATCCGGCCGCTCGCGTAGCAGCGGTGTGATGAGCGAGGCCGAGCGCGCTGCGGAGCTGGAACGCCAGCGCGCGCAGATAGAGCAGCGGCGCAAAGATAAAGCACTGCTGCAGTCATTCTCTTCGCCGGATGAGATTGATTTATTGCGCGATCGCCAGCTCGAGGCGCTGGCCGCCGGCCAGCAAACCAACCGCCTGCGTATTCAAACTATTCAGGAGCGCAATAAAAAGCTGCAAACGCAAGCTGAGCGCTTCCAGAAGCAAAAAAAACCGTTACCTGCCGATTTACAAGCACAACTTGATCAAAATCGGGATGAAATCCAAGTAATTGAGCAATTATTGCAGCAGCAGGATCAGGAAGCGGTGAAAATCCGCCAGCGGGCCGAGGCTGACAAAGCCCGCTTTATCCAGCTGCGCAATTTTGCGCCCAATTAAGTCGGTAAGGCCCGCTACGTAAGGGTTTTACGGTGTTGGTGGCCATCCGGCAGGCTGGCACACTGCGGTTCAAAATAATCTGTGAAGAACGAGATGACAGCACAAACTCAAGCCCGAATTGTTCTTGGTATTGATATTGGCGGCACCGGCATTAAAGGTGCGCCGGTCAATCTGGAAACCGGCGAGCTGGTGGCCGAACGCCACCGCATCGACACCCCGCAGCCCGCCACGCCCGAAGCGGTGGGGCAGGTAGTGAAACAGATCGTTGAGCATTTCAACTGGCAAGGCCCGATTGGCTGTACCTTTCCAGCGATTGTGCATAATGGCGTTACCCTGTCGGCCGCCAATGTGGATAAAAGCTGGGTGAATGCCCCGGCGCAACAGATTTTGGCTGATGCCACCGGTTTGCCTCTGATTGTGCTGAATGATGCCGATGCGGCGGGCCTGGCCGAAGTGGTGTTTGGCGCGGCTAAAGGCCGCAGTGGCAAAACCATCGTGATTACGCTGGGTACTGGCATCGGTAGCGCGCTGATCGTTGATGGTCAGCTGATTACCAATACCGAATTTGGGCATCTGATTTTCCCGAAAGACACCATTGCCGAGAAATATTGTTCGGCCAAGGTGAAGGAAGATCTCGACCTGAAATGGAAAGACTACAACCCGCGTCTGAATGCGTATCTGGAGCACATTCAGCTACTGTTCTCGCCTGATCTGGTGATCATTGGTGGCGGGATCAGTAAAAAGGCCGATAAATTTATCCCCGAAATGCAAAATCTGCGTTTCGAGCTGGTGGCGGCCACACTGAAAAATGAAGCTGGCATCGTCGGCGCGGCGCTGGAGGCGGCCAAACATTTTAAAGTGTAGGTATGGCTGGCAAGTGATTGTCCTGTAAGCCTTTCTGACCAATACCCCGGCATGGCCGGGGTTTTGTTTTTTGGGCTTGGTGCGGGTAAGGGCTCGCTGGTGGTCTGCTGGCCTGATACCCACGCGACCCATTAAGGCCCTCATGCCAGATTTGCATGCCGCGATGAAAATCATTCCTGCTGACTCAAGTGCCTGTTTTGCCGTAGAATATTGCCCCTTTACCGTAGTTTGAGGCCCAGTGCCATGCTTTATCCTGTTCGATATGATGTGATTGTGGTCGGCGGTGGTCACGCCGGCACCGAAGCCGCGCTCGCCAGTGCGCGGATGGGGCGTAAAACCCTGTTGCTGACCCACAATATCGAGACACTGGGCCAGATGAGTTGTAACCCGTCGATTGGCGGCATTGGCAAAGGCCATCTGGTAAAAGAAGTGGATGCGCTGGGCGGCGCGATGGCGCTGGCCACCGATATGGGCGGCATTCAGTTCAAAACGCTCAATTCCAGCAAAGGCCCAGCCGTGCGGGCAACCCGGGCGCAGGCCGATCGCGTGCGCTACAAGGCGGCGATTCGCGGCATGCTGGAAAATCAGGAAAACCTCGATATTTTCCAGCAGGAAGTCAGCGATCTTTTGCTGGAAGGCGATAAAGTCACCGGCGCCGTAACGCAAATCGGCATTCGTTTTTCAGCCAGCGCCGTGGTGCTGACGGCGGGGACCTTTTTGGGCGGCAAGATCCACGTTGGGCTGGAAAACCACGTTGGCGGTCGCGCGGGCGACCCGGCCTCGTTAACTTTATCGCAGCGCTTACGGGAATTACAGCTGCCGGTGGGCCGCCTGAAAACTGGCACCCCACCGCGAATTGACGGCCGCACGATTAATTTTGCCGTGCTTGAGGCACAACCGGGCGACACGCCCGAGCCGGTATTCTCGGTGCGCGGCCATCGCGGTTTGCACCCCAAGCAACTGCCGTGCTGGATTGCGCACACCAATCTCAAAACGCATGAAATTATCCGCAGCGGTTTTGACCGCAGCCCGATGTTCACCGGCAAAATCGAAGGTGTGGGCCCACGCTATTGCCCAAGTATCGAAGACAAAATCAATCGCTTTGCCGATAAAGACAGCCACCAGATTTTCCTTGAGCCAGAAGGCCTCGATACCAATGAGTTTTACCCGAACGGCATCTCGACCAGCTTGCCGTTTGATATTCAGCTGGCGGCCGTGCAATCGATTCACGGCTTGGAAAACGCGCGCATTCTGCGCCCCGGTTATGCGATCGAGTACGATTATTTCGATCCACGCGGGCTGAAAAACAGCTTTGAATCCAAAGCCATCGCCGGCCTGTATTTTGCAGGTCAGATTAATGGCACTACCGGCTATGAAGAAGCTGCGGCGCAGGGCTTGTTTGCCGGCTTGAATGCCGCGCTGTATGCCCGCGACGAAGCGCCTTGGTGTCCGGGCCGCGATGAGGCGTATCTGGGCGTGCTGGTGGATGATCTGATCACCCGTGGCGTGACCGAGCCGTATCGCATGTTCACCAGCCGGGCCGAGTATCGCCTGCAATTGCGCGAAGACAATGCCGATTTGCGCCTGACCGAGCATGGCCGCCGCTTAGGGCTGGTAGGTGATGCGCAATGGCAGATGTTCAGCGAAAAACGCGAAGCCATCGAGCGCGAATTCGAGCGGCTGAAATCAACCTGGGCCAATCCGCGGATTTTGGCCGCCCATGAGGCCGAGCGCGTGCTGGGCAAAGCGATTGAGCGGGAATACACACTGGCCGAGTTATTACGCCGCCCTGAAGTCAGCTATCAAAGCCTGATGACGCTCGATATTGCCGGCCCGGGCGTTAGCGATGAGCAAGTGGCCGAGCAGGTTGAAATTCAGGTGAAATACCAAGGCTATATCGAGCGGCAGCAAGACGAAGTGGCCAAGCGCGATGCGCTTGAAAATGTGCCGCTGCCGGCGGATTTCGATTACAGCCAAGTGTCGGGCCTGTCGAAAGAAATTCAGCAAAAACTCACGGCCCAACGCCCGCAAACGCTGGGCCTTGCCTCACGCATCTCGGGCGTGACGCCGGCGGCGATTGCGCTGCTGTTGGTCTATCTGAAAAAAGCCAAGCAGGCCGCCGAGAAACAAGCCTAAATCAGGAAAAAGCATGAGTAACGGGATTGATCTGGCCGCGAAACTCGCCACGGGCCTCACCGCGATGGACTTGGCGATTGGCCCGGTCGAGCAGGAAAAGCTGCTGGCCTATGTGGCCTTGCTGGCCAAATGGAATAAAACCTACAGCCTGACGGCAATCCGCGAGCCGGAGCGCATGGTGACGCATCATTTGCTCGATTCGCTGGCACCGCTGCCATTTTTACCTGCTAGCGCGCTGCGGATGCTGGATGTGGGCTCTGGCTTTGGCACTCCGGGTATTCCGCTGGCGATTGTGCGCCCCGAATGGCAGCTGACCTTGCTGGATTCCAACCACAAGAAAACCACCTTTTTGCGGCAGGCCTTGCTAGAGCTGCAATTGCCGAATGTTACGGTGGTAACAGATCGGGTCGAGGCTTATCAACCCGAGGCCGGCTTTGACATCATCACCTCGCGCGCCTTTGCCGATCTGGGTGATTTTGTGCGCTGGACGAATCATCTGTTGTTGCCAACCGGTGAATGGGCTGCGCTCAAGGGGGTATATCCTCACGAAGAAATCACTCATTTGCCTCCAGATGTATACGTAGTAGGGGTAGATGCACTGCAAGTGCCGGAGCTGGCCGCGGAGCGCCATCTGGTGCATGTGCGTCGCCAGGCTTAATCCAGCTCAGGCGTTGCGTTTGCGAAAGTAAAACGTCAGCGCCGGTGAATGGTCAGCCCAGTCTGCGCTGAAGCGGGTAAACTATCGGCTTTGCTGTACCGACGACACCGTGTCGAGAGATTCTGATGAAAATACTGGCCATCGCAAATCAAAAAGGCGGCGTGGGCAAGACCACCACGGCAGTCAATCTGGCTGCCAGCCTCGCGCATCTGGGGAAAAAGGTGCTGCTGGTGGATCTGGACCCGCAAGCGAATGCCACCATGGGCGCCGGCATCGATAAGGCGCGTTTGGCGCATTCGGTGTATTCGCTGTTGATTGGTGAATCAGCGATTCGCGATACCTTGGTTGAATCAGAAACCGGCGGCTTTAGCGTGTTGCCCGCCAATCGCGATCTGGCCGGTGCCGAAGTCGAGCTGGTGGAAGCCGAGGCGCGCGAAGGGCGCTTGAAAGCTGCGCTGAGCGAAGTGGCGGCCGAATACGATTACATCGTGCTCGATTGCCCGCCGGCGCTGAATTTGCTGACGCTCAATGGCCTGGTGGCTGCCGATGCCGTGATGATTCCGATGCAGTGCGAATACTATGCGCTGGAAGGTTTGTCGGATCTGGTGAACACCCTCAAACGCATCAAGCAGCATCTGAATCGCAAGATTGAGATCGAAGGTTTGCTGCGTACGATGTTTGATCCGCGCTCCACCTTGGCGCAGCAAGTCTCTGATCAGCTGGTGAAGCACTTTACCAGCAAGCTGTATCACACCGTCATTCCCCGCAATGTGCGGCTGGCCGAGGCGCCAAGCTATGGACGCCCCATTTTGGCTTACGACAAATCGTCTAAAGGCGCGCAAGCCTATTTGCAGCTGGCCGAAGAGTTGTTGGCGCGGCATAACGCCCTCGAAGTCGCGCCCGCCATCTAAGGTGAGGTGCGCCCCAATCATTCCGCAAACCTAGACAATAGTGGCTCACCCCGAGGCAGGGGCGGGCAGGGATAACAGCATGGCAAGCAAGAAATTCAAAGGCCTCGGCCGTGGCCTTGACGCATTGATGGGCGATACTGCCGCCCAAGACACCCTAAAAACTCTGCCGGTTACGGCTTTGCAGCCGGGTAAGTACCAGCCTCGCACGCTGATGAATGAAGCAGCGCTGCTGGAGCTGGCCGATTCGATCCGGGCGCAGGGCTTGATGCAGCCGGTGCTGGTGCGCGAAATCGCGCCCGAGCGCTATGAAATTATCGCCGGTGAACGGCGTTGGCGGGCCTCGCAACTGGCGGGGCTGAGTGAGATTCCCGCGCTGGTGCGTGAAATCGCCGATGAAGCGGCGCTGGCGATGGCGCTGATTGAAAACATCCAGCGGGAAAATCTCAATCCGCTGGAAGAGGCGATTGGCATTCAGCGGTTGATGGATGAATTTGGTCTGACTCAGGAAGCCGCCGCGCAAGCCTTGGGCAAATCGCGCCCGGCGATTGCCAATTTACTGCGCTTGCTAAATTTGGTGGAGCCAGTGCGTGAGTTGCTGCTGGAAGGGCAGCTCGATATGGGCCACGCTCGCGCACTGCTGGGCCTGCCGGCAGAACGCCAGCATGAGGCCGCGCGGCACGTGGTGATCAAGGGTCTCACCGTGCGGGAAGTTGAGGCGCTGGTGAAAAAATGGCTCAGCGAGCCCGCGCAAGCACCGATGGTGAATAAACCAGCACTTAAAGCTGAGTGGGAAAGCAAAGCCACGGAACTTGGCGCCCGTTTAGGCACCAAAGTGCAGATTCAGGCCGGCTCGAAGGGGAAGGGGAAAATCACCATCGAGTACCTCGACGAGGCGCAATTGGCTGCATTGCTGGCCCAGTTGTAAGTTCGACAGCGGTTTGCACCAAAATGTGGCGAGCTCGGTGCGGCTTGGCTTAAACGATGATTACTCGTTAAAAAAGAAAGGCTTTTGTTTTATCCGTCTGGCATCAAAGCGGGAAAATAAATGCCATGAAGTCAATGTGTAAAATTGACGTAGGGCAAATCTACTCCGTATAATCGCGGGGTTTCGCTTACGGTGAAATGATGGTCAAGACGGCACAAATTCGGGGCGTGATCCGCCTCAAAGTGGCAATTACGATAGTACTCGCCCTCGGCCTGTTCTTGATTTTGGGTCAAAACGAAGCAATTGCAAGTGGTATAGGTGGAATCATCGCCATCGCGGGCAGTCTGTTGTATGCCTTGATCGCCTACAGCGTCAAGTTTGCGCCCGCCGCCGAATTGATGCGTCGCCACTTTGCTGCCGAGATGGCCAAGCTTTTTATGACGTTGCTGAGTTTTGCAGCGTTGTTTGTTGTATACCAGCAAGCCGCCTGGTTGTGGGTGTTCGTAGGTTACCTCGCAGCCGCAAGTGCTTACTGGTTTGGGCTTTTAATTCAATTTGACGGTAAAAAGTAGATCATGGCACAAGATGCAACTAGTTATATCCAGCACCATTTGACCTTTGCCAAATCCGCGAGCGGCGTCCATCTGGATACCTTCTGGATTGCGTTGGTTCTGGGTCTGGCCTTCGTCGCCCTGTTTGCCTACGTGGCAAACAAAGCCACTTCTGGCGTGCCAGGTCGCCTGCAAAACTTCGTTGAGCTGATTGTCGAAATGGTCGACACCCAGATCAAGGATGCTTTCCACGCCAAATCGAAAGTGATCGGCCCACTGAGTCTGACCATTTTCTGCTGGGTATTCCTGATGAACAGCATGGACTTCTTGCCGGTTGATCTGCTGCCTACCATCGCCCAATGGATCGGTCACACTTTCTTCGGTATGGATCCTCATCACGTTTATCTGCGTGTCGTACCTACCGCTGACGTAAACCAGACTTTCGCAATGTCACTGACAGTGATGCTGCTGATCATTGGTTTCTCGATTTCTGCTAAAGGCCTGTTTGGCTGGATCAAAGAGCTGTTCACTGCCCCATTCCACGCCGAAGGCTTGGTAATGACCATCATCCTGATGCCAGTTAACTTTGCGTTCCAATTGATCGAGCTGGCCGCTAAGCCAATCTCTCTGGCACTGCGTCTGTTCGGTAACATGTACGCCGGTGAGTTGATCTTCATCTTGATCGCGCTGCTGCCATGGTGGATCAACTGGGTGCTGGGCGCGCCATGGGCGATCTTCCACATTCTGGTTGTAACCCTGCAAGCTTTCGTATTCATGATGCTCACCATCGTGTACCTGAGCTTGGCTGTAGAAGACCACTAAAATTTTCGTCCGGTGACGTGTGTCGGTTGGGTGCACGGTGTCGGACAAAGATTTACCCAACCTAGTAACTTTTGATTTAAACCTTAGGAGTATCAAAATGGCTGCACCTGAAGTAATTGCTTCCGTACAAGGCATGACTGTTATCGCTGCTGCGATCATCATCGGTCTGGCTGCGATCGGCACTGCACTCGGTTTCGCAATCCTCGGTGGTAAATTCCTCGAGTCTTCTGCTCGTCAACCAGAAATGATCCCAGTTCTGCAAACTAAACTGTTCATCATCGCTGGTCTGTTGGACGCGATCTCTATGATCGGCGTTGGTGTTGCTATGCTGTACACCTTCAACAACCCATTCCTTGCTGCCCTGACTGCTGCTGCTCACTAATCATTTGATCAGCCTTTAAGGAGGACTTTCAGCGTGGAATTTAATGCATCTCTCATAGGTCAGATGATCACATTCGCGATCCTGATCTGGTTCACGATGAAGTTTGTTTGGCCTCCGCTGACCAAGATGATGGATGAGCGTGCGAAGCGTATCGCCGACGGCCTGGCCGCGGCGGACCGCGCCAAGCAAGATCTCGAAAATGCTGAGAAAAAATCAGCAGATAAACTGCGCGAAGCTAAACAGCAGGCCGCAGAGATCATCGCTCAGGCAGAAAAACGCGCTGCACAACTTGTCGAAGAAGCTAAGAGCAATGCTAAGGCCGAAGGCGAACGCCTGTTGGCCGGCGCTCAAGGTGAAATCGAACAGCAAATCCAGCAAGCCAAAGAATCACTCCGTCAGCAAGTGGCCACTCTGGCCGTTGCCGGCGCTGAGAAGATTCTGCAGCGTGAAGTAGACGCTGCTAAGCATGCTGACATGCTGTCATCTATCAAAGCGGAATTGTAAGACAGTCATGGCAGAACTTATCACAGTCGCTAGACCCTACGCTGAAGCGGTTTTCCGCTTGGCCAAAGAGAGCAACACGCTTGCTCAATGGTCGGACATTCTCGCCAAGCTTGCGTCCATCGCGAGTAACGACGATGCCCTTGCAGTAGTGGCTAATCCGAAGTGTTCTGCGGCACAGGTTCAGGAGCTCCTCGCGGGGCTTCTGGGCGGTGAGGCAAGCGCTGAGGTTAACAACTTCCTGGCAACAGTACTCGAAAATCGCCGCTTTACCACTCTGCCGGCGGTAGCTGCTCTCTTCGAAGAGCTCAAAGCTGCAGATGAAGGTGTGGCGCAAGCACATATCGAGTCTGCTTTTGCTGTGACTGATGCCCAACTGGCCGAACTGACGGCTACGCTCACTCAGCAACTCAAACGCAAGGTTACGGCCGATGTTAGCGTCAACCCCGATTTGATCGGTGGTGTGAAGGTGACCATTGGTGATCTGGTTATCGATGCCTCTGTTCGTGGCAAATTGACCGCACTTGCAACGAGCCTGAAGAGTTAGGAGAAATCATGCAACTTAATCCGTCCGAAATCAGTGAACTGATTAAAGCTCGGATCCAGAATCTGCCTCAAGGCGCACAGTCCAGCACCACTGGTACTGTTGTGTCGGTAACTGATGGTATCGTGCGTGTGCACGGCCTGTCAGAAGTTATGCAGGGCGAGATGCTGGAATTCCCTGGCAATACCTACGGTCTGGCGCTCAATTTGGAGCGTGACTCAGTAGGTGCCGTAATTCTGGGTGACTACAAACACATCGTCGAAGGCGACGAAGTGAAATGTACCGGCCGTATTCTGGAAGTTCCAGTTGGCCGCGAATTGGTAGGCCGCGTAGTGAATGCGCTGGGTCAGCCAATCGATGGTAAAGGCCCTCTGGGTACCGACAAATTTGCACCAATCGAGAAAATTGCTCCTGGCGTAATTGCACGTCAGTCAGTTGCTCAACCAATGCAAACCGGTATCAAATCAATCGACACCATGGTGCCGATTGGTCGTGGTCAGCGTGAGCTGATCATTGGTGACCGTCAGACCGGTAAAACTGCCGTAGCTCTGGATGCGATCATCAACCAGAAAGGCACTGGCGTAACTTGTATCTACGTTGCGATTGGCCAAAAAGCCTCTTCGATCGCCAACGTGGTGCGTAAACTGGAAGAGCACGGCGCTCTGGCCCACACGATCGTGGTGGCCGCGTCTGCTTCTGAATCAGCTGCTCTGCAATACATCGCTGCTTACTCAGGTTGTACCATGGGTGAGTTCTTCCGCGATCGTGGCGAAGACGCTCTGATCGTTTACGATGATCTGTCGAAACAAGCCGTGGCTTATCGTCAGATCTCCCTGCTGCTGCGTCGTCCTCCAGGTCGTGAAGCTTACCCTGGTGACGTATTCTATCTGCACTCACGTCTGCTGGAACGTGCGGCCCGTATCAACGCTGAAGAAGTTGAAAAACTGACTAACGGCGAAGTGAAAGGTCAAACAGGTTCACTGACTGCGCTGCCGATCATTGAAACGCAAGCCGGTGACGTGTCTGCATTCGTACCAACCAACGTGATTTCGATTACCGACGGTCAGATCTTCTTGGAAACTGACTTGTTCAACGCGGGTATCCGTCCTGCGATGAATGCCGGTATTTCTGTATCGCGTGTAGGTGGTGCGGCGCAAACCAAGATCATCAAGAAACTGGGTGGTGGTGTACGTCTGGCTCTCGCGCAATATCGCGAGCTGGCTGCATTTGCTCAGTTTGCCTCTGATCTGGACGAAGCAACTCGTAAACAGCTGGAAAACGGTAAGCTGGTAACTGAGCTGATGAAACAAGCTCAATACAGCCCAATGAAAGTGAGCGAGCTGGGTGTGACCCTGCTGCTGATTAACAAAGGTGTTTATGCAGACATCGCTGTTAACCGCGCACTGGCATTTGAAGCCGCGTTCCTCAGCCACCTCAAGGCAAACCACGCCGACGTACTGGCCCGCATCGACGAGAAAGGTGAACTGTCATCTGACGACGAAGCTGCTGTACTGAAAGCTGCGGATTCCTTCAAGGCTAGCGCTGCGTACTGATTTGAGACGTCAATAAAAGGATCAGATCATGGCAGGCGGTAAAGAGATTCGTACCAAGATCAAAAGCGTAAAAAACACGCAGAAGATCACCCGCGCCATGGAAATGGTAGCTACGTCGAAAATGCGCAAAGCTCAGGATCGCATGAAAGCGGCCCGCCCTTACGGTGAAAAAATCCGTAATGTGGCCGCTCACCTGAGCGCTGCGCTGGTTGACTATGCACACCCATATCTCCAAAAGCGCGACACCGTCAAACGGGTTGGCCTGATTGTGGTGACTTCGGACAAAGGTCTGTGTGGTGGCTTGAACACCAACTCCCTGCGTCTGGCTTTCAATAACATGAAAGATCGTCACCAGAATGGCATTGAGACGGTTGTAACTGCAATCGGTAATAAGGGTCTGGGCTTCATGAACCGGAATGGCGCGAAAGTGATTTCGCATGTTACCGGTTTGGGTGATACCCCACATCTGGAACAGCTGATTGGCCCGATCAAAGTGATGATCGATGCCTACGTAGCTGGCGAAGTAGACGAAGTGCACCTCGTTTACACCCGCTTCATCAATACGATGAAACAAGAGCCAGTTGCCGAGCAGTTGCTGCCATTGTCGAGCGATGCATTCGAGCCGGCACAAAAACCGGCCCGCACTCATAACTGGGAATACCTGTATGAGCCGGATGCGAAGACTGTGATCGATGAATTGATGAACCGTTACATCGAGGCATTGGTTTACCAAGCCGTAGCGGAAAACATGGCATCGGAACAAGCAGCTCGGATGGTGGCAATGAAGGCCGCAACCGACAATGCCGACAAGGTAATCGGCTCCCTGCAACTGCTGTATAACAAAACGCGTCAAGCTGCGATTACGAAAGAGCTTTCGGAAATCGTATCTGGTGCCGCTGCAGTTTAATGGGCCCTGACGGATTAACTGGATTAGGAAAAACGATGAGCCAAGGTAAAATCGTACAAATCATTGGACCAGTTGTTGACGTGCAATTTCCACGCGACAACCTGCCCAAGGTGTATGACGCGCTCAAACTGGTCGATATCGATCTGACGCTGGAAGTCCAGCAACAGCTCGGTGACGGCGTAGTGCGTGCGATCGCCATGGGTAGTACCGATGGTCTTAAACGTGGCCTGCAAGTTGCTAACACCGGCGCAGCTATTTCTGTGCCTGTAGGTAAAGCGACTCTGGGTCGTATTATGGACGTATTGGGTAACCCAATCGATGAAGCAGGTCCTGTGAACGCCGAGGCAACTCGCGCTATTCACCAAGCTGCTCCAAAATTTGATGAGTTGAACCAAACCATCGACCTGTTGGAAACTGGTATCAAGGTAATTGACTTGGTATGCCCGTTTGCGAAAGGTGGTAAGGTTGGTCTGTTCGGTGGTGCCGGTGTAGGCAAAACCGTAAACATGATGGAACTGATCAACAACATCGCGAAAGCGCACAGCGGTTTGTCTGTGTTTGCTGGTGTAGGTGAGCGTACTCGTGAGGGTAACGACTTCTACCACGAAATGAAGGACTCTAACGTTCTTGATAAAGTGGCGATGGTTTATGGTCAGATGAACGAGCCTCCAGGCAACCGTCTGCGCGTAGCGCTGACTGGTCTGACCATCGCGGAACAATTCCGTGATGAAGGCCGTGACATCCTGTTCTTCGTAGACAACATCTACCGTTACACCCTGGCCGGTACTGAAGTATCAGCCCTGCTGGGTCGTATGCCTTCAGCCGTAGGTTATCAGCCTACCCTGGCCGAAGAGATGGGTGCGCTGCAAGAGCGTATTACTTCGACCAAAACTGGTTCGATCACGTCAATCCAGGCCGTATACGTACCTGCGGATGACTTGACTGACCCATCTCCAGCAACCACATTCGCTCACTTGGATGCGACTGTTGTATTGAGCCGTGATATTGCGTCTCTGGGTATTTACCCTGCGGTAGATCCACTGGACTCAACTTCACGTCAGCTGGACCCACAAATCGTTGGTGAAGAGCACTACTACGTAGCTCGCGGCGTACAATCTACGCTGCAGAAATACAAAGAACTGCAAGACATCATCGCGATTCTGGGTATGGACGAGCTGTCGCCAGAAGACAAACTGACCGTATCGCGTGCGCGTAAGATCCAGCGTTTCCTGTCTCAGCCATTCCACGTGGCCGAGGTATTCACTGGCTCTCCAGGCAAATACGTTCCGCTCAAAGAAACCCTGAAGGGCTTCAAGGGCATCCTGAACGGCGATTACGATCACCTCCCAGAGCAAGCCTTCTACATGGTTGGCGGCATCGAGGAAGCGGTCGAAAAAGCCAAGTCCATGCAATAAGGGGTTAAGCTATGGCCATGACCATGCATGTGGACGTAGTTAGCGCCGAAGAGCTGATCTACTCAGGCACCGCCGAGTTTGTCTCTGCGCCTGCCGAACGAGGTGAGATCGGTATCTTGCCGCGGCACGCGCCGCTGCTGACCCGCATCCGCCCGGGCGCGATCCGGATCAAGATCGCGAACTCGAACGAAGATGATGTCATTCTGTTTGTTTCAGGTGGCATGCTCGAAGTTCAACCGGATGGGGTAACGGTATTGGCCGATACTGCGATTCGTGGTGCAGACATCGATGAAGCCAAAGCGCAGGAAGCAAAGCGCAAGGCCGAAGAAGCATTGAAAAATCATGCTTCGTCGATGGATTTTGCCATGGCGCAGGCCGAACTGGTCGAAGCGGTTGCCAAACTGGCAGTTATCGACAAGATCAAACGGCGCGGCCACTGATCATCGCTGGACGATGTTCTGGACAAAAAAACCAGCCTACGGGCTGGTTTTTTTACGTCTTGTATTTGGATTATTTATGGGGTATTGCCCTATAAGTCAATCCAGATAATGCTTGGCGGGGTATACCCGGCCTTGGGCTAAATCCCCAATTTGCGCACGAAATGCAAATGCCCCATTTCGCGCTCATAGCCCATCTTCTGATACAACCGGTGCGCCTGTACGTTTTCCGGTGACGTTTCCATCGTCAAAATCGCTACCCCAATCGCCAGTGCTTCTTTTTCGACATGCGCGAGCAAGGTTTCGCCTAGTTTTTGTCCACGCTGGCTTGGCGCGACATACAGATCATTCAATACCCAGCTGCGGCAAAGAAACATCGACGAGAAACTGGTGTAGACCTGCGCAAAAGCCACGGCCTCGCCGCCTTGGTTGCGGGCAAGATACAGGCGCGAATCGCCATGAGCGAGCCGCTCAGCGATAAATGCGCGGGTTTGCTCAAAATCGGTACTGCAGTGGGCATAAGGAATGGCGTGATCGATATAAAACTGCCGATAGGCCTGATAGAGCGGGGCGAGGTCATCCAGATCGAGAATGCCAGCCTTGGTAATGCTGATGGTCATTGGTACGCACGATTGTTGTTGTAGTTGAGTTTACGATGGTACAAAAAAACCGAGCGCAAGGCTCGGTTTGTCGGTCAGGCTGTTGTAAAGCCGGTGAGCTTAAATGCCGTCTTGCGGGTTATTGAGCTCGAGGCGCGCTTCCAGTGCGGCGACACGGGCTTCCAGCTGCACCACGGTTTCGCGCGTGCGCGCCAAAACTTCCTGCTGGATTTCGAATTCTTCGCGGGTTACCAGATCCAGCTTATTAAACGCACTGCCCATCATGGCGCGAACGTTTTTTTCCATGTCTTTGGCAGGGCTATTGGCCACGGCATCTGAGAGTTTGCTGGCAATTTCATCAAAGAATTTTTCTTTCAGCATGATCATGCTCCTAGTAAAGGCGGGTTCATCCATGAGTGTAGCAGATCGCCCTATAAAGCAATGCGCACAGCATGCACAAAAAAAGTGCACGCATGGGCTGGGGTCGATCTAGGCTGGTTCAAAATTGTGCAATCATCCATCGACTAAGCTGTAAAGGTCTGAAAATACGCCACTTTTGAAGTTGGCACGCTTCCTGCTGATAGTGGCCCGTCCACCCATTGATCGTTTCGTATCAGGAGTTAACCATGAAGTTCGTCACTGCGATTATCAAGCCCTTCAAGCTCGATGAAGTGCGCGAAGCCCTGTCAGAAATCGGCGTACAAGGTTTGACGGTCACCGAGGTAAAAGGTTTCGGCCGGCAAAAAGGCCATACCGAGTTGTACCGCGGTGCCGAGTACGTGGTTGATTTTCTGCCCAAAGTAAAAATTGAAATCGCCATCAGCGATGACTTGCTGGAGCAAGCCATCGAAGCGATCGAAAAAGCCGCCCATACCGGCAAGATCGGTGACGGCAAGATTTTTGTCTTCGACTTGGCCCACATCGTGCGGATTCGTACCAGCGAAACCGGCGAAGCCGCCATCTAATTCGGACCGACTGGAGAGCGCATAATGAAAAAATTACTTGGTAGCTTGGCGCTGATCGGCGCCATGTTTTTCGCGGTGCCTGCGATGGCCGAAGAAGCCGCCAGTGCCGTGCAGGCTTCTGCAGCCACTGCGGTGGCGAGCGAAGTGAGCGCTGATGCAGCCTCAAGCGGGGCGAGTGCACCCGCCGCAGCTTCGGTGGTGGCTTCGGCCCCAGCTGCAGCAGCCCCAACCATCACCATTAATAAAGGCGATAACACCTGGTTGTTTGTCGCCACTGCCTTGGTGATTCTGATGTCGATTCCAGGTTTGGCGCTGTTCTACGGTGGCCTGGTGCGCAGCAAAAACATGCTGTCGGTGCTGATGCAAGTATTCACCGTCTTCAGCCTGATTTCGGTGCTGTGGGTGGTTTACGGCTACAGCGTGGCCTTTACCGAAGGCAATGCATTCTTTGGCTCGCTGTCAAAAGTGCTGCTCAAAGGCGTAACGCCTGATTCGATTGCCGCCACCTGGAATAAAGGCATTGGCATCTCCGAGATGATCTATATCGCCTTCCAAGGTGCCTTTGCCGCTATTACTTGTGCGCTGATCGTGGGCTCGTTTGCGGAGCGCATCAAATTCTCGGCCGTGCTGGTGTTCTGCGTGATCTGGTTTACCTTCAGCTATCTGCCAATGGCGCACATGGTGTGGTACTGGGCTGGCCCTGACGCCTATACGTCGGCTGAAGCTGCTGCCGCTGCCACTGCGACTGCCGGTTATCTGTTCCAAGACGGCGCGCTGGATTTCGCCGGCGGCACCGTGGTGCATATCAATGCCGCAGTTGCTGGCCTGGTGGGTGCGTACTTTGTAGGTAAACGGGTGGGCTACGGTCGTGATCCAATGACCCCACACAGCCTGACTATGACCATGATCGGCGCTTCACTGCTTTGGTTTGGCTGGTTTGGTTTCAATGCCGGTTCGGCACTGGAAGCCAATGGCGTTGCCGCACTGGCGTTCATCAACACTTGGGTTGCGCCTGCTGCTGCAGCACTGAGCTGGTTGATTGCGGAGTGGATTCTGAAAGGTAAGCCATCATTGCTGGGGGCTGCTTCAGGTGCGGTTGCTGGTCTGGTGGTGATTACGCCGGCTGCTGGCTATGTGGGCGTGGGCGGTGGTCTGATCATGGGTCTGCTGGCGGGTGTGGCTGGTCTGTGGGGCGTGCATGGTCTGAAACGTCTGCTGGGCGCGGATGATTCGCTGGATGTGTTTGGCGTGCATGGCGTGTGCGGTATTTTGGGCGCGATCCTGACCGGTGTCTTCGCGAGCCCTGATCTGGGCGGCACTGGTGTGTGGGACTATGTGAGCAATAGCGTGGCCAGCGGCTACAGCATTGCCACGCAAGTGAAAATCCAAGCTATTGGTGTGGGTATTACGCTGGCGTGGTCCGGTGTTGTCGCGGCCATCGCTTACAAGTTGGTTGATATGACCATCGGTCTGCGCGTGAAAGAAGACGAAGAACGTGAAGGTCTGGATGTCACCAGCCACGGCGAGAAAGCCTACAACATGTAATTCGAGTTTGTTCCTGTGTGCTGTTCAGGCACTTTGATAAGCCCGCGCATCGAAGGATGTCGCGGGCTTTTTTTTGCGACTATCTTGACTAGACTGTAGGTGAAACTTAATCGAGGCTTGGTAGTTATGAAAAATTTGCCGATTCGTCACTGGCTGCTGATTTTGGCCGCCACCTTGATTGCCGGCTTGCTCGCCTTGGCGATTAATGCCTGGGCCAGTCAAAAGCTGGTTTCGGAAAAAATCGCTCGCGCCAGCGTGCTGGCTAAACAAAGCAATGCGCTAGGCCGGCTGCGTACCGATGTCACCCAGATTACCCTCGTCGCGATGGATAATATCGTCGATAAAGACGAAGGCCAGGTGCAGCCTGAGCGGATAAAAGAAACCGAAGCCCTCAGTCAGAGCATTCGCCAAGCCATCGAACAAATCGAAGCCACGGCCACGCGTGAGCAGATGCTCTCCCTGTTTAGCAAATTGCAGCAAGGGGTGGCGAGCGATTTGCCCCGGATTATTGCTGCCCGCGCCGATGAAGCGGCATTTGCCGCGATTGATGATTTGATTGACCAAACCGGTGAGCAGCTCGCGACCCTAGTTGATACCGAAGATCAGCGTGTTCAAGCCGCCTTTGCTGCCGCCCAAAGCGAGCAAGAAGCGGCAGTGGCCGAGGCCACCCGTAATCTATTGGTGCTCAATGTGCTGGTGGCCTTGTTTGTCTGCGGCATGCTGGCCCTGGTGGCGCGGCGGATTTATCAGCCGCTGGAAATCGAGCCCTTGGCCTTGCGGGAATTGGTGGCCAAGATTGGCGCAGGTGATCTGAGCCAGACTATTCATGCCCATCGCACCGATTCGGTGCTCGGCGGAGTGGCGCAAATGCAGCGTGAACTCGGGCAGGTGGTGCAGGCCATTCGGCAAGTGTCCGATCAGGTGTCGGTTTCCGCCACCGGGCAAGATGCCCGAGTGCATGATTTGCGCGCTCGCGTGCATACGATGAATGCCTCGGTCTCTGGGATTCAAGAAAGCGTGGCCAGCACCAATCAGGGTCTGCAGCAAATGACTAGCAGCACGGAAATGGCGATTGAACTCGCCCGTGCGGCCGGCTCGCAAGCCGGCGAGGGCATTCATAGCATCCAAACCGTTGCCGGCAGTATTCGCACGCTGGCCGATAGCATTAATATCGCGGCCGATGAAGTGCAGGATCTCGGCAATCAAACGGCGGCCATTTCCGGGTTGGTGATCAGCATTCGTGAAATTGCCGACCAAACGAATCTGTTGGCCCTCAATGCCGCCATTGAGGCCGCCCGCGCCGGCGAGCAAGGGCGTGGTTTTGCGGTGGTGGCCGATGAAGTGCGCAAACTGGCTGAGCGCACCACACAGGCCACCCAAGACATCGTCACGGCCATTGCCAGTATCCGGGATAAAACCGGTTTGGTGGTCTCGGGCATGAATCAGAATGTGACCCTGGCTGATCAGGGCCTACAGCAAACCCAGCAGGCCGAAGACACCATGGGCCGCATCGTTGATAGCAGCCAGCAGGTGGTGCAAGCGGTGGATGAACTGCTGCAAGTGATGGCCATGCAAAGCGAACAAAGCGAACGCGTGGCTGAGCTGGTCAGCACAATTGAACGGGGCGCGCAGGATAATCTGCGCACCTTTGATGCCGCCGCCAGCCAAACCCGTGAGCTGGGCAGCCAAGCGGCCGAACTAAAACAGGCGGTAAGCCGCTTTAAGCTATGATTGATCTTCCGTGCCAATATGGCACAAGGGCAATTTTTTGCTGGTGTGCTCGAAAGGCCAGTTAAAAGTCTAATCGCCAAAATGTACCAATCTTGTGTGTCGCTGTTGAGAAGGTTGTTCAGGCAGGTTTGGAGAGATTCTTTAGACTGGCGCGTCAGAAATCAAAAGGCTTTGCCAAGTGGCAAAGCCTTTTGATTTCTAGTAAGCAGTAGCTAGTGGCTTAGTGACCAACTTGCTCAGCTGCTTTTTCACCGCTAGCGTGAGATTTTTTTGCTTTCTTAGCTTTGCTTGCACCGCTGGCATTTGCTTTGCTAATTTGCTCATTTTTCTTCTCTACAGACTTTTTAACGCCTGCAGTATTGTTTTCAGTTGCCATCGCAGATGCGCCGAACATTGCCAGAATAGCCGCCAGAATCGTAGTTTGAATCAGTTTCATGGGTAACTCTCCTTGGGTAATTGCAATCTAAATGTAGCTTTCGCCTTTTTGGCTTGAATATTATTTGTCGTGAAATTATATAAGGCAAGTTAAATTTCTGCTTCCTGACGGCGCTTGGTTTTATCTTGTTGGATTTGAATTGTGGCGACTATTTTTGATGAAAATGAGGGCAAGCTTCATTGATGACTGATCTGGCGTAAGCAATATTGGCGGAGCAGTAGCTTCATTCGAATTTCTGAAGCTAGACTCCTGCCTGCGCGGCTTGGCGAGCCTTTTGTACGCCACATTCGCGGGAGGCCACTTGCCAGAATTCGGCGAGATCCAGGCTCTCTTGTTCTTGCGCCGCAATGCGGGCGGCTTCGACGGTGGCCAGGTGCTGATGCAAGACGCCGATCACCACTGGGTCGAGTTTGCCGTCTTGCGCTAGCTCATCCAGCATCTGCAGTACGGCATTCGGAGCGAGGCCGGCCCGATAAGGGCGATTTTCGGTGAGGGCGGTATACACATCGGCCACGGCCATGATGCGCGAGCCCAGTGGTAATTCGTTGGCGGTGCGATGGTAGGGGTAGCCGCTGCCATCTAGCCGTTCATGATGGCTAGATGCCCATTGCGCTACGTCTTCCAGCCCTTTGATATTGCCCAGAATATCCAGCGTGATGTAGCTGTGTGAGCGCACGCGCGCCATCTCGGTCTGGTCGAGCTTGCCATTGCGCTCGATGTATTCGCTGGGCACGGCCAGCTTGCCCAAATCATGCAAATAGCCGGCAATGCGCATTTTGGTGCATTCCTGCGCCGTCATCCCGATTTGCTGGGCGATGATTTCGGCCGTGATGGCCACCCCGGCCGAGTGGGTGGCGGTGAAATGGCTGCGCGAATCGATCACCAGCGCAAAAAACTGGGCAAATTGCAGCATCTGCTGCAGATCCAGCTCAATATTATCGAACGGTGCCGCATCCATCAGGATGCGATCCAGATTGCGCGAGAAGATATCCAGCCAGAAGCTCTCATGCTGGGCGAGCTGGACAAACTCGTCCACCAGCTGTGGGTGAAATTTGCTGCCGCGCACCGCCTGAATCTGTGCCACGATTTGCGGCACGGCACCAAGGATATTCTCTTGCCCTTGCGCCAGCACTTCAATGCGATCGGCCAGATAAATCAGATGGCTGTAGGTGGGCACTGCTTGGCCGGCATGCTGCGTGCCCGCGCCATGTTGCCACTGCACATGGTGGCAGCGCACCAGCGGTGCATAGCGCCGGAAGGCCGGAAAGCGTTCCAGCAGCAAAGCCCCCAGCGTGGCATGGGTGTGCGGATCGACCTCTTCAAAGTCCAGCATGGATAAACGGTTTTGCAGGCCAATCGCGCCAATATCGTGGAAAATCGCCGCACCAAAGACTTCCTGATAGTCGGAATCGCTCAGCTGCAGGCTGCGTGCCAATTGCGAGGCAATTAGACAGGTGCGCTTCTGGTGCGAGCCCAGCGCCGGGTCGAGTAAATCTAGCGCGGTTGAGAGCGCGCAGATCATGTCAAAAAGCCGGATGCGGAAGGTTGAGATGCTGTCCATCGTCACATTGCGGTTGTACATACAATAGGCCTGCCCGGCAAAGGTGTTTCTCGGTTGTAGACAACATTCACCGCCTTGGCGCGGGCTTTTAGCGCCTGCGCCTGATGCGCGTCAAACTTGCTGGGGTGCCTTGGGTACTTTTCACCCCTTGCTTGTGCGCTTTGTCATGCGGGTTTGCCGCGCTTTCGGCGATACTGTCGGGCACTGCCAAGGAGAACCTCATGCACCGTACTTGTCGTATTCTGGCTTTGAGCCTGTGTCTGACCATTAGCGCCGCTTGGGCGGCTGGCCCCTGGCGTGAAGGTCGCGCCTATCAGCTGGGCGAGCGAGTGATGTATCACGGCCAACTGTATGAAGTCCAACAAGCCCACGATGCGGTGAAAGGTGCCAACTGGAATCCGGAAGCCGCACCAGCCTTGTGGCGCAAAGTGGACGCCCATGGTGATGGCCAATGGGGTGATCGCGGCAGCTGGCGGGAAGGGGTGTCGTATGCGCGCGGGCAATTGATTAGCTATCGCGGCCGCACTTATCGCTGCCTGCAAAGTCATAAAGCCGAGCGGGGCGCTGGCTGGACGCCAGAGAAAGCGCCTAGCCTGTGGGAAGCGGTCGAGCGCCCTTACCCGCAACCGCGCTAGTCATTCTTTTGGGTATTGCTCGCTAGGCTTTATTTTGAAAAGGCTTGCGGGCTATACCCCGTGTCTAATCTGATTGTGCGCCGCCATGGCGAATGCCGGCGGCGCCTTATTTTTTGTGGTCTGCATGCCCAAAATTATTATTGCCCCCGATTCGTTTAAAGAAACCCTTAGCGCCCCGCAGGTGGCGGCGATGATCGCGGCGGCGCTGCGCACCGAGTTGCCACAGGCGCAGTTGGTGCAGCTCCCGCTGGCCGATGGCGGCGAGGGCACGCTGACCACGCTATTGGAAGCCTGTGGTGGCCGGCTGGAGCAAGCACAAGTGCGCGGGCCATTGGGCCAGCCGGTGCTGGCGCATTGGGGCGTATTGGGCGACGGGCAAACGGCGGTGATCGAAATCGCCACAGCCTGTGGTTTGGCGCTGCTGGCGCCACATGAGCGCAATCCGCTACTCACCAGCAGCGAGGGCGTGGGCGATCTGATTCGTGCGGCGCTGGATCAGGGCATCCGCCGCTTTATTCTGGCCTTGGGCGGCTCAGCCACCAATGATGGCGGCAGCGGCATGCTGCGGGCACTGGGGGCGCAATTGCTGGGGCTCGACGGCCAGCCCTTGCCGCCCGGTGGTGCGGCGCTGGCCCGGCTGGCGCAGATTGATCTGAGCGGCCTGGATGCCCGCTTGCTGGAATGCGAGTTTGAGCTGGCCTGCGATGTGGATAACCCACTCACCGGCCCGCGCGGCGCCTCGGCGGTGTTTGGGCCGCAAAAAGGCGCGAGCCCGGCGCAGGTGGTGCAGCTGGATGAGGCCTTGCACCAGTTTGCCCATGTGATTCGCCGACAATTGGGCAAAGATGTAGAAGCCCTGCCCGGCGGCGGGGCGGCCGGAGGCATTGGCGCGGCGGCGCTGGCGTTTTTGTTTAATTGCCGGCTGCGGCGCGGCATTGATATCGTGCTGGAGGCGGTGCAGCTCACGCAGGCCTTGCAAGGTGCGGCGCTGGTGATTACCGGCGAGGGCTGTCTGGATGCGCAAACGCTGGCCGGCAAAGCCCCGTTTGGCGTGGCTCAACTGGCGCAGCAGGCGGGGGTGCCGGTGCTGGCGATTGTGGGCGCATTGCAAGCCAGCCCGCGCGAGCTGGAGGCGGCCGGAATTTTGGCAGCGTTTGACTGCATTCCGGCGCTGGCTAGCCGCGACGAGGTCTTGCTGCAGGCCGAAGCCAATCTCACCCGTACCGCGCAGCAGGTGGCGCGGTTACTGCGCCTGGGTATGTGGCTGAAAGACTGATCAATTAATCGCTTTCAGCCTATACCCTGCAGGCTGGCCTTATTCGATCGCCAGTAATTCCACTTCAAACACCAGCGTGGCATTCGGCGGAATCACATTGCCGGCGCCGCGGCTGCCATAGGCCAGATTGGGCGGACACACTAGACGCGCTTTGCCGCCCACCTTGATCTGTTGCACGGCTTCGGTCCAGCAGCGAATCACGCCCGAGAGCGGAAAACTCGCCGGCTGGCCGCGTTTATACGAGCTATCAAATTCCTTCCCATCTGGAAACATGCCGCGATAGTGCACGGTCACGGTATCCAGCGCCTTGGGCTGCGCACCTTTGCCCTCTTTGAGCATGGTGATTTCGATGCCCGATTCGGTTTTGACGGGTTTGGCGGCGTCGGCGGCCTGCGCGCTGAAGGCGAGGGTGGCGAGCAAGAGGCTACACAGGGCTTTCATTTTCGACTCCTGGGGTATGTGTTGGTAATCAATATATTAATTAGTTTTGGGGTTGATACATTGGGTGGGTATTAGCTCGTCACCGCTTGGCCATCGCGCCACAAAGCGCGGGGAGTAATCGCCAGATCGCCCTGCGCGCTGGAAATCCACAGCTGACCATCCTGAATGGTGATCTGCAGCTGCATGCCGCGCTCGGCCAGCGCGCCCAGCGCACTGAGCTCGGGGCCATCCACGCTAACGATATTTAACTGCGGAAAACGGCTGAGCTGACCGCGTACGCCATCGAGCCATAAATCCACGGCGCGCGGGCCGCCATAAGCATAAATCCACACGCTGGCGGCGCGATTGCAGGCTTTTTTGATGCGCTTTTCATCGGGCAGGCCCAGCTCGATCCAGCATTCAATCTCGTCGACCAGATTTTTTTGCCACAGATCGGGCTCATCATCGGCGCACAGCCCGCGGGTAAATTCCAGCGTCTCGCTGGCTTGCTGGGCAAAGGCCAGCAAGCGCAACATCATCCGCTCGTCGGTTTCAGAAGGATGGCGCGCCACGGTCAGGGCATGGGTCGCGTAGTAGTTGCGATCCAGATCGGTGATATTGAGCTCGGCTTTAAAAATCGTGGCTTTCAGCGCCATGGTGATCCCTCATCGCGAAAGACGGCAGTGTACCTGAATTGCTGCCCTACACACGGCATGCGATGATGCTGGCTGGTTTCGAGCGGGGGTAGGGCATGCAGATCATGACGATTTCCGGAAGTTTGCGCGCACAGTCACGCAATACGGCGCTGTTGCAGGCCTGTGCGCAGCTGGCGCCAGCCGGAATGACGCTCACCCCGTTTACCGCGCTCGCCTTCGTGCCGCCGTTTAATCCCGATCTAGCGCCCGAGCAGTTTCCGGTGCTGCAGCGTTGGCTGGCTGAGCTGCGCGCGGTGGATGCCGTGCTGGTGGCCAGCCCCGAATACGCCCACGGGGTGAGTGGCGTGCTGAAAAATGCGCTGGATTGGCTGGTGGGTACCGATGTGTTGGTGCATAAACCACTGGCCTTGCTCAACGCCGCCCCACGGGCGCGGCACGCCTACGAGGCACTGCAAGAAACGTTGCAGCTGATGTCGGTAGACTGGATCGCGCCAGCCTCGCTCACGATTCCGGTGGTGGGCGATTTGAGCTGCGCCGAGGCCATTGCCGCGGATCCGGCGTGCCGCGCCGGTATTCAGCAGGCCCTGAGCACCTTGCAGCAGGCGCTGTTACCGCAGCGCATTCTTGCACCAGTTTGTGGTGGCTAAATGCCATTAAGCGGCGTAGAGGTTGTAATTTAAAGAAAAACCGGTAGTATTCAGTTCCTTGGCGCCTAACCAATCGGCGCGCCGGCGCGTGAGCCACGAGCTCCCCGGCCCAAACTCCTAATTACCCAAACCCTGCCCTGGATTGGTATCGCGCTCGCGATAGGCCGCAGCAGGAATACTCCAATGTCTGATCTGACTTTTGCCAAGCTTGGCTTGGCCGAGCCGCTGTTGCGTGCGCTCGCTGATACCGGTTATACCCAACCTACGCCGATTCAGGCGCAGGCGATCCCGCAGGTGCTGCAAGGCGGCGATTTGCTGGCGGCGGCGCAAACCGGCACCGGCAAAACCGCCGGCTTTACCTTGCCGATTTTGCAACGCCTGCTCAGCGACAGCGCCACCAGCGCGCTGGCCGCGCCCCGGGTGCTGATCCTGACCCCAACCCGCGAGCTGGCGGCACAGGTGGAAGAATCGGTACAAGCCTATGGCAAATACCTGCCGTTTAAATCCATGGTGATGTTTGGCGGCGTGCGGGTAAATCCGCAAATCAAACGCCTGCAAGAAGCGCCTGTGGATATTCTGGTGGCTACGCCGGGCCGTTTGCTTGATCTGGCCAAACAGGGCGAGCTGACACTGGCCGAAGTGGAAATCTTGGTGCTGGATGAAGCCGACCGCATGCTGGACATGGGCTTTATCAATGACATCAAGAAAATCCTGAAGCTTTTGCCCGCGCAGCGGCAAAATCTGCTGTTCTCGGCTACTTTTAGCGACGAGATCAAAAAACTGGCCGATGGCCTGCTCAATAGCCCGGCGCTGGTCGAAGTGGCCCGCCCGAATACCGCCAATGCGCTGGTGACCCAGCGGGTACATCTGGTGGATCGCGATAAAAAACAGCAGCTGCTCACCCAGCTGATTAAAGAAGGCAACTGGCATCAGGTGCTGGTGTTTATGCGCACCAAACACGCCTGTAACCGCGTAGCCGAAAAATTGCAGAAAGAAGGCATTACCGCGCTGGCGATTCACGGCAATAAGAGCCAAAACGCCCGCACGGCGGCCCTGGCCCAGTTTAAAACCGGCGAGCTGCAAGTGCTGGTGGCCACCGACATCGCCGCCCGCGGGCTGGATATCGAAGAGCTGCCGCATGTGGTGAATCTGGAGCTGCCGAACGTCCCCGAAGACTATGTGCATCGCATCGGCCGCACTGGCCGCGCCGGCTGCACCGGTGAAGCGCTGTCGCTGGTGTGTGTGGATGAGCTCGAGTACCTGAAAAACATCGAAAAACTGATCAAGCAGCCGATCGAGCAATTTACCGTGCCCGGTTATGAAGCCGATCTGAGCGTGAAACCCGAGCCGATTGTGCGTGGTGGTCTGGGCCGCGAGCGCCCACAGCGTAATCAGAATTCACGCCCGCCCAAAGGCTGGAATAAAGCCAATGCCGAAGCGCTGAAAGCCGAGCAACAAGCCATGCTCGATGCAGGCATGGATCCGGATGAAGTCGCGAAAATCGCGGCACAAAAGAAAGCCGAAGCCGAGCGCGAGCAGCAACAGCGCCGCCGTCGCCCAGCGGCCAAACCTGCCGCCAGCACGGGTGAAGGTGCGCCTGCCGCTGCGGGCAGCGAAGACGAACAACAGCGCAAACGTAATCGTCGCCGTGGTCGTGGTGGTGCGCGTGAAGGCCAAGGCGAAGCCCGCCCAGCCGCCGCGCAAGCCAGAACTGGCGAGCAACGCCCGCCACGCCAAGGTGAAGGCCAACGCCGCGATGAACGCCGGGGCGAACGCCGGGATGACCGTCGGGATGACCGTCGGGATGAGCGCCGCAGCCAGCCAAAACCGCAAGGCGGTCAGGGTGGCCAAGGTGGACAGCGCGGCGGCAACCGGACGAACTACGATGAGCGCCAGCCGGTATCCAACGCCAATGCGCTGCCGTTCGAGCTGACCCAAGGCGGTCGCCGCGGTGGTGGCGGCCAGCGCCGTGCCAATCCGAATAGCTATGATCCGCTCGGTGGCTTCCCGCCGATTCCGCGGCAAGGCGGCTATTACGATAATGAAGAGCGCCAGAATCGCGGCGGTGGCCGTGGCCAAGGTGGGAATGGGGGCGGTCAGGGCGCCGGCAATGGCCAGCGACGTGGACCGCGCGATGCCAATCGCAGCGATCACCGCAAGCCCAAGCATCACACTCCGCATGGTGAAGGCCAGCAAGGCCAACCCGCGCGCCGCAGCAGCCGGCCCACGCCCGCTTTGCTGGGGGGCAGCGGCACCAAACCGCGCGATGAAGAATAACCCCTAGGGGTATCAAGACAAAGGCCAATCATTGATTGGCCTTTGTTATTTTACGGGGTAGGGGTATTTAATTGGCTGGGGCCAACATCTGCCGCAGGGCCGGCCGATGCAGCGCACAGGTAATCAGCGCCAGCAGCCCGCACAGCCACCAAGTTACGCTGGCGCCCCAAATGGCATAGCTGAAGGCTCCCACGGTGGGGGCGTACAGCGTGCGCCCAGACCACACGGCAGAGTAAATTCCCAGATAGCGACCGCGCTGACGCTGTTCGGTGTGCTGCATGATGATCGTGGTCCAGGTCGGCGAAATCAGCAGCTCGCCCAAGGTCAGCACCACCATCATTGCGATAGCCCAGCCCGCGTGTTGCCCAGCATTGAGCAAGGTAAACGAGCCGCCCATGCACAGCACACCCAGCATGGATGAGCGCAGCAAGCCCCAGTGGCTCACCCGGTTGGCAATCGCCACTTGCAGCGTCACCACCATCAGGCCATTCAGGGTAAACAGATAGCCCAGCCAGCTGGGCGAGAGCCGATAATGCTCGCGCAAAAACAGCCCCAGCGTGCCATACATCTGGTCAAACACGGTCAGGATCACCAGCTGCCCGGCCACAAACAGCAAGAACGCCCGATCTTGCCAAGGCGAGCCGGTGGCCATGTCGGGCGAGCTGGCCTTGCTGGACGCTAGCCCACTATTTAGGCACGGCATCCCGCGCCACGCCCATTGCAGCCAGCCACAGGCGAGCAAGGCGGCGATGCCCTGTGCCACAAACACATAGTGATAGCCCAGCGCGGCCAGCAAGCCGCCGCTGATGCCGGCCGCCGATACGCCCAGATTAAAGGCGATCCGATACACGCCCTGCGCCACCGCACGTTGTTCGGGGCGAACGGGCTCGAGCACCAGGCGCATATTGGCCGGGCGAAATGCGCCATCGCTGGTGCCGACCGCCAGCAGCAGCGGTACATAGGCCCAGATCGGCAATGGCGCTGCCAGCAGCAGGGTCAGCACCCCACTGGCCAGCAACATCAGCTTGGCAATCCGGCGCGAATCATAGCGATCGCTCAAGAGGCCACCAAGGTAAGAGCCGCCCAGCAGGCCCAGCCCATACACCCCCATCAGCCAGCCAATGTGGGCATAGGAAAGATTGAAATGTTCACGAAAATACAGCGGCAAAAACAGCTTGGCCATGCCACCCATATTGTTGATCAGGGTGGCGGTGGCTTGAATGTACACGCTGCGGGGTAGGCCGCGAAACGGCGCGGTAATGCGGTTGAGCCATGACATGAAGCCTCCTTGTGAGAGTGGGAAGTCGCCACCGGCACCGGGTGAGTAACGGTGGCCAATTCATGCTATCAAAATGACAACGGGATGACGTGTAACCAACTGTCAGGCAAACCTTTCCTAAATTACGACTGGTCGCATCGGTTGGCTGGATATGGGTATTGGCTGGGGCGCTATTTTTAATAATGCTTATAGCTCGATACCATGGGGTGGTATAGGTGGCTATCTTGGCGCGGGCTGGCTGTGCCGCGAGCGGATGGGGTGGGGTAGGTTAAAATGACAAGGACATTGACTCACCCTTTGCGAGCGCCCGCCATGTATTCCGCCACCTTTATTTTTACGCCCAAGCAATACGATGCCGAGTTTGAAGCGCTGGATGCGCAAATCGCTGCCGCCGCCAAAGCCAGCCAGGGCTATCTGGGCGAAGAAAGCTGGGAAGACCCGAAAACCGGGCGGATTGCCAATGTGTATTACTGGGCCAGCGAAGCGGGCCTGCGCGAATTGATGGCGCATCCGCAGCATTTGGCCGCCAAGCAGCGCTATCAAACGTGGCTAGGCGGTTATCAGGTCATCATTGCGCAAGTACTGCGCACGTATGGCGATGGCGCGCTCAGCGGCGGGCTAAGCTTACCCAATCCGGCGGCGGCCGGCTAAACAAAAAGCCCGGTGCTAGGCCGGGCTGAGTGCGAGTGCTCGCGCTGGCTTAGTGGCCGAAATATTGCTGCGAGATTTTCTGGAAAGTGCCATCGGCCTTGGTGGCGGCCAGGCCTTTGTTCAGCTGATCCAGAAGGGCTTTATTGCCTTTTTTCACCGCAATGCCGTAGTACTCTTTTGCAAAGCTGCTGTCATCGATGGTTTTGAGCTTGCTGTTTTTGTTGTTCACCAGATAGTTATTCACCACGCCGTTGTCGGCCACCACGGCCTCAATGCCGCCAGCGCGCAGCTCGGTCATGGCTAGCACAATGTTTTCATAGCGGCGGATGTCCGGGCTGGTTTTACCAAAGGCTTTTTGCGCCACGGTGTCGCCAGTGGTGCCGGTTTGTACGCCGACTTTTTTGCCTTTCAGGTCGGCCAGTTTGGTCACTTTGCTGCCATCGCGCACGATGATCAGCTGTTTGGCTTCAAAATATGGCTCGCTGAAATCCATGCTGGCTTTGCGTTCGGGCGTGATGGTGACGGCGGCGATCACGATATCGCGCTCACCATTATTCAGGCCGGCAAACAGGCCTTCCCACGGGGTGTTGATGATTTTGATTTTTAAGCCGGCTTTTTGCGCAATGGCTTTGATCAGATCCGCATCAAAACCAACCACTTCGCGGTTCTGGCTCAACGATTCAAATGGCGCAAATGTGGCGTCTGTCCCCACGGTGTAGACACGCTCAGCGTGTGCCGGTGCCAAAGACAGGCCCATGGCCAGCGCCAGGGTCGAAAAGAGAGTGCGGATTTGCATTTTTCACCTTCTGCCATGCGTTAAAAAGCTCATTCTCAGCGCTTCACACCAGTGCAGCAATGCGAGAAAGCCCTACCTAAGCCAATACAAAGCTAGCGGAGAGTGGTGGTGCGGGGCCAGATTGGCTTATACCGGCGCAGGGGTGGGTACGATTGGGTGAGTAAAGGGGCCAATCAGGGCTAGATTTCTGCGTTTTTTCAAACAGCTAGGGCACGGTTTCTCAGCCCCGCAGGGCCTAAAACTGGGTAAAATCGCGCAAACGATTGCGAGCCTGTTCATGCCCACTCCATTGCACACCAAAATTGCCCAGCGTCAGGCTGGGATTCTGCTGTACGGTATTACGCCGCCCAAGGCCAATCATCCGGCGGAGAAAATTGCTGAAATCGCCGCCTTGCAAGTAGAGCGCATTGCGCCGCTGCCGATTGATGGGCTGGTGCTGTATGACATTCAGGATGAAGCTGAGCGTACCGATATGGCGCGGCCGTTTCCGTTTCTGGCGACGCTCGATCCGCTGACCTACAGCCGCGATTATCTGGCCGCGTTGCCGATACCCAAGATTAACTACCGCTGTGTGGGCAAATATGCGCCGGCGCAGTTTGGCGCCGATTTGCAGGCGCTGGGTGAGGGGGTGTCGGTGTTTGTGGGCGCGGCTTCGCGTGAGCAGGCGGTGGCGCTGACGGTGAATCAGGCCTATGCCTTGCGCCGGGAAGTGAACCCGCGCTTGCTGGTGGGCGGGGTGGCGATTCCTGAGCGTCATTTGGTGAAGCAGGATGAGCATCTGCGCGTGGCGCATAAAGTGGCCGAAGGCTGCTCGTTCTTTGTGACCCAATGTGTGTATAACGTCGAGGCCGCCAAGAATTTCCTTTCGGATTACTACTACGCCTGCCAGGCCAGCGGCACGCCGATGGTGCCGATTATTTTTACCATTACTCCGTGCGGCTCGGCCAAAACGCTGGAATTTATGAAATGGTTGGGGATCAGTATTCCGCAATGGCTGGAAAATGATCTGCGCCATTCGGGCGATATTCTGGCTGATTCATTGGCGGTATGCCGGAGTATCTTCTCCGAGCTATTGCAGTATGCGGCAGTCAAGCAGATACCCATTGGGTGTAATGTAGAAAGTGTGGCAATTCGCAAAGACGAAATCGAAGCCTCGCTGCAGCTGGTGCGCGATATTGCGGCGATGTTTGCTGCGCAGGAGGCCACATGCGCCTAAAGCAGCTGGCGGTGGCGCTGCTCGCCGTTTGCGGCCTCGCGGCCACGGCGCAGGCGGCAGTGTGCCCCAATCCGATACCAACTCCGCTCACACCAGCGCAGCTGGCCAAAGTGGGCAGCGAGCGCGGCTTTCTCTGGCGCATTAGTCACGGTAAAACCCAGTCTTATCTGTATGGCACCATCCATGCCAACCGCGTAGAAGGGAGCGCGCTGGGGCCGCAAGTGCGCAGTGCTTTGCAGGCTAGCCGCCAGCTGGTGCTGGAGCTGGATCTGGACGACGCCAGTGTCTCGCAGCAATTGCTGGCCGGCATGCAGGGCAAAGCCAATGTGCCCGCAGCCGTGAAAGCACGCTATCAGGCGCAGCTGGCCCGACTGTGTTTGCCCAATGCCTTGCTGGAACAGCTGGACATCAATTTCCTGATGGTGACCTTAACGCTGCTGGATGCGCAGCTGGCCGGGGTGGAAGGCAGCTATGGCACCGAAAACGTCTTGCTGCAGCTGGCCAAACAGCGGCAGCTGCCGGTCAAAGGGCTGGAAACCGTCGCCGAGCAGCTGGCCGCGCTGAAAGACGATGGCGAGCTTAGCCTGGCGCAGCATGAACAGGCGCTAACCATGCTGGAAAATGGCCATGGCCGCCAGCAATTGCTCAAGTTGGTTGACGTATGGAATCGCCGCGACTGGGCCACCATGAGCCAATACCGCAGCTGGTGTGAATGTGAAAACACCGCTGAAGATCGCGCGGCGATGGTGCGCTTACTGGATGAGCGCAATCCACGCATGGCGCAGCGCATTGATGCGCTGTTGCGCGAGGGGCAGGCTAACTTTATCGCGGTGGGCAGCCTGCATCTGGTCGGTGAACATGGCTTGCCGAATCTACTACGCCAGCTAGGGTATAAGGTCGAGCCGGTTAGTTTGCCCGCGGCCAGTAAGTGATGAATGGGGTATAGCCGGAAAGCTATTTATGAATGAGCTTTGTGGCTAGATACCCGGTCTGAGTATCTGCGGTTGAAAAGTCATCGTGGGCGGTGATGGTCGCCTCGGGTGGCAACATGGTTGCTGGCTTGTGCAGATACGCAGCGCTGGCCATGGGCTGGCCTAGAGCGAGCCACGGCTTTAGGTCTAGTTGCTTGATCTATCCCTGAGCTGCGCGATGCGCCCGCAATAAAAAAGCACCCCGCGGGGTGCTTTTTTATTGGCTGCGTGGCGGCTTAGTTCAGCTGGCCGTGGCAGTGTTTGTATTTCTTGCCCGAGCCGCATGGGCATGGGTCGTTGCGGCTTACGCCGCTGAACTGAATGCGTGGGCCACCTTCTTGCTGCATGGCGGCCATCAGCGCGGCACGAATCTGCTCTTCATCGCCACTGGCCAATACAGCTTCCAGCTCTTCGTGCGAGAACTGCAGCGCTTCGGCAGGCACGGCGTGTTGTTCGACGGCGGCCGCATCTTCGGCGCTGCGTACTTGTACTGTCATGATCACTTGCAGCACATTGCGTTTGATCTGATCCAGCAGCGCGGCAAACAGCTCGAAGGCTTCGCGTTTGTATTCCTGTTTCGGGTTTTTCTGCGCGTAGCCGCGCAGATGGATACCCTGACGCAGGTGATCCAGCGCCGACAGGTGTTCGCGCCAGTATTGGTCCACGTGCGAGAGCAGCACTGAGCGTTCGAAATTGCGGAAATTCGGCTCGCCGGCTTGTTCCACTTTCGCGTCGTAGCTGGCTTTGGCCGCGTCGATTACACGCTGGCGCATGTCTTCGATCGACAGAGATTTCTCGTTGGCCACCCACTCGCGCACCGCGGCGCTGACTTGCAGCTCGTTCAGCGCGCGCTCGAGGCCTTCGGCATCCCACTGCTCTTCCATTGAATCGGGTGGCAGATAGGTGTCAAACAGCTCGCCAAAGTAACCGGTGCGCATCGCGGCGATGGTGTCGGTGACTTCGGTGCTTTCCAGAATTTCATTACGCTGGCTGTAGATGGCTTTGCGCTGCTCGTTGGCGACATCATCGTATTCCAGCAGCTGTTTACGCATGTCGAAGTTGCGGCCTTCCACTTTGCGTTGGGCTGATTCGATGGCGCGCGACACCATGCCGGCTTCGATTGGCTCGCCTTCCGGCATTTTCAGCTTGTCCATCACGAAGGCCACGCGATCGCCGGCGAAAATACGCAGCAGCGGGTCTTCCAGCGACAGATAGAAACGGCTTGAGCCCGGGTCACCCTGACGACCAGAACGGCCACGCAGCTGGTTGTCGATCCGGCGTGATTCGTGGCGCTCGGTACCAATGATGTGCAGACCACCAGCGGCCAAGACCGCATCGTGTTTCACTTGCCAGTCGGCTTTCAGCGCGGCCACTTGGGCGGCTTTGGCAGCCTCGTCCAGTGTTTCGTCGGCTTCGATTTGTTTGAGCTGCGCTTCGATACTGCCGCCCAGCACAATATCAGTACCACGGCCGGCCATATTGGTGGCGATGGTCACCTGACCCGCGCTACCGGCTTGCGCCACGATTTGCGCTTCTTTGGCGTGATGTTTGGCGTTCAGGACGTTGTGCGCAATCCCTTCCTGTTTCAGGATGTTCGACAGGATTTCGGATTGCTCGATTGAGGTGGTGCCGACCAGCGTGGGTTGGCCACGCTCAACACAACCTTTGATATCGGTGATGATGGCTTTGTATTTTTCCGCCGCAGTTTTGAAGACCTGATCTTGGCGGTCTTGACGGATCATCGGGCGATTGGTCGGGATGATCACGGTTTCCAGACCATAAATCTGCTGGAATTCGTAGGCTTCGGTATCAGCTGTACCGGTCATACCGGCCAGCTTGTTGTACATCCGGAAATAGTTTTGCAGCGTGATAGTGGCCAGCGTTTGGTTTTCTTGCTGGATGTCGACGCCTTCCTTGGCTTCGACGGCCTGATGCAGGCCTTCTGACCAGCGGCGGCCCGACATCAGACGGCCAGTGTGTTCATCCACGATGATTACTTCGCCATCCATCACCACATAGTGCTGGTCTTTCACGAACAGCGCATGGGCGCGCAGGGCGGCGTTCAGATGGTGAATCAGGCTGATATGCGCTGGCGCATACAGGCTATCGCCAGCAGGCAGCAGGCCCATTTCGGTCAGGATTTGCTCCACATGCTCGTGGCCCGCTTCCGACAGCATCACCGAGTGGGCTTTTTCATCCACCCAGTAATCGCCTTCGCCTTCTTCGGTTTCCTGCTTGATCAGGCGGGCTGGCACGTTGTTCATGGCCTTATACAACTCGGTGTTGTCATCGGCAGGGCCAGAGATAATCAGCGGAGTACGCGCTTCATCGATCAGGATCGAATCCACCTCGTCGACCACGGCGAAATTCAGGCCGCGCTGTACGCGCTCTTCCACGCTGAACACCATATTGTCGCGCAGGTAGTCAAAGCCGAATTCGTTATTGGTACCGTAGGTGATATCGCATTCGTAGGCGGCTTTTTTATCCTGATGTGCCATCTGGCCGAGGTTCACCCCGCAGCTCAGGCCCAGGAAGTTATACAGCTTGCCCATCTGCGCCGCATCGCGTTGCGCCAGATAGTCATTCACGGTAATCACGTGCACACCTTTACCGGTCAGGGCATTCAGGTACGCCGCCAGCGTAGCCACCAGTGTTTTACCTTCACCGGTACGCATTTCGGAAATCTTGCCCTGATGGTGCACCAAACCACCGATCAGCTGCACATCGAAATGGCGCATGCCCAATGCGCGCTTGCCGCCTTCGCGACAGACGGCAAAGGCTTCCGGCAGGATTTGGTCGAGGGTTTCGCCCTTGGCCAGCCGGTCTTTGAATTCTTGGGTTTTTCCTCGCAATTGCTCGTCGGATAAGGCAGCGATTTGCGGTTCGAGCGCATTAATCTGCTTGACGATGGCACCGTATTGTTTCAACAAACGGTCATTACGGCTTCCAAATACTTTTTTCAGCAGAGTTGCAATCATAGTGCTACCAACGTGACGGCCTCGGCGAGGCTCAAATTTTTATCAATTAGTTCAAAAGCCCTTAGCCGGAACAGGGGCATTGGGCCTAAATGGACTCCACCCTACCTTTTTTCAAGGCTTGCTGCTTGCCGCGGCTAGGTTTGCTTGTCCGCCATCAAGAAAACGTAGTGGATTTTGCGCGATGCCGCGGTAGCGGATCTCGAAATGCAGGTGGGGGCCGGTAGAGCGACCAGTGCTGCCCAGTAACGCAATCTTCTGGCCGACTTTGACCGTTTCGCCTTCCTTGACCAGTAGCTGGCTGGCATGGGCGTAACGGCTGGTTAAATCTTTGCCATGATCAAGCTCGACCATATTACCATACTGCGGGTGGTAAGCCGCATACACCACTTTGCCTGTGGCAGCGGCCACAATCGGGGTGCCGCTATCGCCCTGATAATCAATCCCTTCGTGGAAAACCTGTGTGCCTTTGAAGGGATCGATCCGCCAGCCAAAGCTCGATGATTGCGGGGCAATCGCCAATGGTGCATGCCGCGGTAGATAGCTCGCGTCGGGCGTCATCAAAACCGCTTCGGCCAGCGTCAGCTGATCAATCATTGCGGCCATTTTGGCATCGGTTTGTTGCAGGATTTCACGCAGGCCCGAGACGGCAAAATGCTGGCCGGGCTGAGCCAGTCCGCCCTGTGGCGCTGCCTGCTGACTTAAAAACGGTTTAATATCGATACCGGTTTTGTCGCCCACTTGATTGGCCAAGCTATCGAGCCGCGCCAATTTGGCTTGCAATTGCCCGACTTGTACCGCGAGGGCATCGATTTCGTTTTGCCGGGCGTGCTGGCCGGGCATCATGCGTAGCAAGGGCTCGACCCGATTGGGAGCAAACAGCATGCCCAAACCAAAGGCCGCAGCCCCAATCAGCACGGTCAGCATTAAGCCAATCGCGCTCAGTTCGCGCGGGCCCAGCGAGATGGCTTGATTGAGTCGGGGCGACACCACAATGATATTCATTGGAATCCTTGTATGAATAAACAGGTCCACGTTTCGCAACTGATGGAAGGCGATTTCCAGCTTAAACGGCTGGTGCGTCAGCTCGATCAGTATCAACAGCTGCTGCAGATTGTCCGCTCGGCCCTGAGTCCGGAAGTAGCACGGGTGTGTCAGGGCGTGGCTTGGTCGGGTTCCACCTTGCTGGTGGCTGTGCCCGGCAGTGCCGCGGCGGCGCGTTTGCGCCAGTCCGAGCCGGATATTCTCGCGGCATTGGATCGGGCTGGAGTGCACGCTACCGCAATCCGCGCCAAGGTGCAAGTTGCCCTGCAGCAGGGAAATCCGATGCAAACCAAGACTTTACGCATGACCGAGCCGGCCAAGGCGGCGTTTTCGGCGCTGGCTGAAGAGGTGAGTGATCCGGATTTAAAGCAGGCGCTGAGTAATTTGCTGCGCCATCATCGGCGCTAGGCCACGCTGGCCTAGCCGATACGCGCGGAAGATCACCCGCGCTGGCGCTGATTGCCGAGGGCAAAAAAACGGGCGCCGGTTGGGTAACGGGCGCCCGGTCAACAGGGAGGAGATGAGCATAATGCACTCGTGCATTGCACACCCTTCTGAGAGTGGGGCCACTTGGGGCGGTTCCCAAGGGTGGGTGTAAATATTCACACCGCGCCACATCATCAGGCCGTCATCCGCCGCGGCGATACTTGCCCATTACAGTGCGCTTAAGCCTATAATCGCGCACCTTTTCAACTGCTTGCCTGCGCCCCGCTATGGATCCGATTCTGCTGTTTCATTCCCTGATTATGGGTTTGGTGGAAGGTATCACCGAATTCCTGCCGATTTCCTCGACTGGCCATTTGATTCTGACTGGCGATTTGCTTAATTTCCTGACCAAGGAAAAGCGCGATGTGTACGAGATTTTTATCCAGCTGGGCGCGATGCTGGCGGTGGTGTGGGAATACCGGCGCAAAATCGGCAGCAGTATTGCCAGCGCCGGCCAGCCCGGCCCGGGCCGCACCTTGCTGCTGGGCGTGATTGTGGCGTTTATTCCGGCGGCGATCTTGGGCAAGCTGTTTTCCGAGCACATCAAGGCGGTGCTGTTTAACCCGGTGGCCGTGTCGGTGGCCTTTATCGTTGGTGGTTTTATTATTCTGTGGGCGGAAAAACGCCAGCACACCGTGCGGGTTGAGACGGTAGACGAGCTGACGCTGAAAGACGCGATCAAAGTCGGGTTTTGCCAATGCCTCGCGCTGATTCCCGGTACGAGCCGCTCTGGCGCGACCATTATTGGCGGGATGTTCCTCGGTCTATCGCGCAAAGCGGCGACCGAGTTTTCGTTCTTTTTGGGCATTCCGACTTTGGGCGCGGCTTCGCTGTATAGCTTGTATAAACACCGTCATGTGCTTGATAGCGCCGATATTGCGGTGTTTGCGGTGGGCTTTATTTCTTCGTTTATTTTTGCCTTTATCGCTATTCGCGCGCTGATCCGCTTTGTGTCTACGCATACCTTCGTGGTGTTTGCGTGGTACCGCATCGTGTTCGGCCTGATTGTGCTGGCAACCTGGCATTTTGGGTTGGTGAATTGGAATGCCGGCTAAGGGTATCTGCCCGTAAGCTTTTTAAAGCAATGCTTGTAGGGGGATACCCATTAAAAACCGCGGCGATTGCTGCGGTTTTGTTTTTTATAGGCCGACCAGATAAAGGCGTGTGGCAAGTCCTGGGCACCTCAGCCGTGACCGATTCCCCTGATCCCGAGGCCAAGGTGGGCGGTGTATAGTGAGGCCTTCTGCGTTGTCTGCCGAGGTTGCTTCTGATGTCTGCTCCCCATCGCACCATCTACCCAATTGGCCGTCCCGGCCAGGCCTGGGGCGCAGCGGAAAAAGCCGCTTGGCTGGCCCGTCAGCAACGGCAGCGCTGCTATGCCGATCTGGTGCTCAAGCCGTTGCGCCAGACCCTGCCCGCCGCAGCGGAGCTGATTGAGTACGGCCGGCTAGATTATTGCGCGCTGGGCTTGGCGAGCTATCCTTTGCTGGCGGTAAAAAGCCGAGTGTGGCGGCCCGAGCGCCCGACGGTGCTGATTACCGGGGGCGTACACGGCTACGAAACCAGCGGCGTGCTTGGTGCCTTGCAATTTATTGCGCACGAATTTACCCGCTATGCCGAGCAAGTGAATCTCTTGGTCTTGCCCTGTATCAGCCCGTGGGGCTTTGAAACCATCAATCGCTGGAATCCGCTCACGCTCGACCCTAACCGGCATTTTTATGCCGATAGCCCGGCGCAAGAAGCCGCGGCGGCGCTGGCCTGTGTGGCCACCCATGCGCCGCAGGTGGCGCTGCATATCGATTTGCACGAAACCACCGACACCGACAATAGCGAATTTGGCCCGGCCAAAGCCGCCCGTGATGGCGTGGCCTTTGATTGGCATGCGATTCCGGATGGCTTTTATCTGGTGGGCGATAGCGAGCGCCCAGCGCCTGAGTTTCAGCGCGCACTGATTACCGCTGTGAGCCAGGTGACCCACATTGCCTTGCCCGATGCGCAGGGCTGCCTGATTGGCGAGCCACTGCAGCAGCACGGGGTGATCAATTACGCTAAGCGCGAGCTTGGGCTGTGTGGCGGGATGACTGCGGCGGCGCTGGTGACCACCACCGAAGTCTACCCTGACAGCCCCAGCGCCACGCCAGCGCAGTGCAATGCCGCGCAAGTGGCTACGCTGAATGCCGGGATTGACTATCTCTTGGCGCGGCACGCGCCACCGGCCTGAAAACCAGCTATACCAAGGAAACAGCTCACCCGGAGAAAGGCCATGCTGTTTCTAGGAAAAACCAAAGCCGAACTCAGCCGCCTGCGCGAGCAATGGGAGGCGCAGCAGCGCGCCTTGCTAGCCAGCTTGCTGGCCTCGGCCTGGGTGGTGGAGGCGCGCGATGCCTACACCGGCGGGCATTTGTGGCGCGTGGCCATGCTCTCGGCCCAGCTGGCCCGAGCGCTGGGGCTGGATGCGGTGGAGGTAAATCGCATTGCTATGGCTGGCTTTTTGCATGATCTGGGCAAAATTGGCGTGCCCGACGCCATCTTGCGCAAGCCCGACAAACTCACCGACGACGAATACGCGGTGATCAAAACCCATCCGGCGCTGGGTGCGCGGCTGCTGGCGCAACATCCGTTTGCGCCGCTGGTGCTTAAAGGGGTGCTGGAACATCACGAAACGCCGGATGGTCGCGGTTATCCGGCCGGCTTGCAGGGCGAGCAGATCTCCCTAGATGCGCGCATCATCGGCGTGTGTGATGCCTTTGATGCCATGACCAGCTCGCGCCCTTATCGGGCGGGAATGCCGATTGAGCGCGCGCTGAATATTATCGAAGCGGCCCTGGGGCAACAGTTTGATCGGCAATGCGGCACGGTGCTGCTGACGCTGGGGCAGGCGGGCGAGCTGGCGCATATTGTCGGGCATTCCAGTGCAGGTATCCCGCTGGGGCAATGCCAGATGTGCGGGCCCACCTTGGTGCAGTTTCATAGCTCGGTGGCCGGGGATTATCTGGCCTGCCCGCATTGTCAGGGCGAATATCAATGGCAAGCCACCCCGCAAGGGCATCTGATCGCGCAAGCCACTGGCCGCACGGCCAGCGCCGAGGCGCTTGCACTCCAAGCCGACACCGTGCACATCGAGCAGCTGGTGCGCCAATGGGAAAACGTGCTGACCACCCTCGGCTGAAGCATCACGCCACCATACCAGCCGGCGCGCGCGCCTAGCTTGCCGCGCCGCTGGGCTTTCCGGCACACTGTGTTTTTTGCTTTCCGGATGTAGCTGTCATGCAGGCTTCCCGACGCGCTGGCCAGTGGCTGGTGGTTTTCTCGGCGATCGCGTTTGGCTGGATGCCGATCTTTGGCAGCTGGGCCTACCAAAGCGGGGTGAACACCCAAGGCTTATTGCTGGTGCGCTTTACGCTGGCGGCCGCCGTGATGATTGCGGTGATGTTCTGGCGTGGCGGGCGCTGGCCGCGCGGCAAGGTCTTGCTGGGCTTGGCTGCCATGGGGGCGCTGGGCTATGTGGGGCAGGCCTATAGTTATTTTTCCGCCCTGCAGTATGGCTCGGCCGCACTGGCTGCTTTGTTGCTGTATGCCTATCCGGTGCTGGTGACGCTGGTGGCGGTCATCTGGGGTGGCGAGCGGCTGGGCGGGCGCAAATTGCTGGCGCTAGCGCTGGCTGCGGTCAGCCTGATTCTCACCATTGGCCCGGCCGGTGGGCAATGGCTGGGTGTGCTGCTCGGGCTGTTGGCGGCGGCGATTTACACTGGCTACATTCTGGCCGGTAGCCGGCTCACCCCGCAGGCCGGTGCGATGCCGGCTGCGACGGTGGTGATGAGTGCCGCGGCGCTGGCATTGTGGTTGACCAGCGCTTGGCAAACTCCGGTCTGGCCGGGGAGCCACAGCGGCTGGCTGGCGCTGCTGGCGATTGCGCTGGTTTCGACGGTGGGCGCCATTTTGGCTTTTTTGGCCGGGCTGGAGCGCTTGCCGGCCAGCGAAGCCTCGATGCTCTCGACGCTTGAGCCGGTGGTGAGTGTATTGCTGGCAGCGGCGTTGCTCGGCGACCAACTCAGCGGCTGGCAACTGCTGGGTGGGGTGGGTATCTTGATCTCGGCCTTGCTCATTGCTACGGCCAAGCCAATACCCCGAGTGGCGACGGTTGAGCTTGCTGCGCCAGAGTCAGCGCGAGATACCGCTACGCTGCAGCCCGAAGCAGGGCGTAGCGTCTAAGCCCACCGCAGGATAGAAAAAACCGCCAGTGTTGGCGGTTTTGGGGTTGTTGATCTAATTACGGGGCTGGCTGGGTTTGCTGCAGCTGATCGGCTTCTGCACTCTGCACGGCCGGGTCGGCGCCAATGCGGGCCAATTGGGCATTGAGTGCGTCTTGGCTCAGCGGCTGCGGCAGTTGCACCACCCAAAAACCACCACCCAGCTCGCGCTCGAACTGCCAGCTCAGCTGCAGGCGCTGCGCCAAGGCCGCCAGTGCAGCCTGCGCCGCGCTGGCATCGCTGGGCGCCGAGCGTAACTGAATAATCAGCTTCGGCCCGTTGGCGGCCACTTGCTGGCTGCTGGGGCTGGCCGCCTGCGTACTGCAGCCACCCAGTGCGCTGGCTATGCCCAATGATACCCCGCAGAGTATTAGGCTAAAACGCTTCATATATGCTCCTTTGCCGGGTATACCCTCGGCGATCGCCGCAAATGTGGTGAGTCAGCCCCAGTCAGCGCAGAGGCTGACTAGGGGCGCGACTTAACGCTTGCTGCTGGCTACAGTCTGAGCCGCCCATGGGCCCCATTGTGAAGCCCCTGGCTGCTCGCCGGTTGTCCACCATTTGGCTGTGTAGGTTTTGCCATTAAAGCTCACACACTGGCCGGCAGTGTACACGCTGCTGCTTACCCAAGCCGGGCAGGCTGGGGCGGCGGTCGGCGCGGTACTGGGTGCCGCGCTCGGCTGTGGCGTGGTCACCGGTGCTGGCGTTGGGGTGATGACCGGCGCGGTGCTTGGTTTGGGCGTGACCACGGGTGCAGGTGTGCTGCTACCGCTGCAGGCGCCGCCATCTTGCCACAGGGTTGGCGTGGCTTTTGGCGTCCAGTTGGCGCCTACATAGGCCACATGCGTATTCAGCGCCCGATAGTTGCGGCCATCAAAGGTCACCCAATCACCCACTTGATAGGTTTTGCCTTCCGCCCAGGCGCTGTAGCAGCCGGCGCTCGGTGGGGTAGTCGGTTTTGGTGTTGGGGTTACGATCGGCGCGGGAGTCGGGGTAATCACTGGCGCTGGCGTCGGCGTGATGACCGGCGCTGGGGTTGGTGTGATCACTGGCGTGGGCGTTGGATTGGGTTCGGTGTTGTCACCAGCCGATTGCTTGGCCAGGCGGATCGCCGCTTCCGCATTCAAAATCCCCGCGCCGCAGTTGCTGGTGGTGCAGCCACCGCTACTTGGGAATGCCGTCGCCGACTGGCGCAGCAAGCTCACCACGTCGTTGTATTTCAGCTTTGGATTTACACCCAGCATCAGCGCAACCGCCGCCGCAACGTGCGGCGTGGCCATCGAAGTGCCATTCATGCCGGTGTAGCCGGCGCCATTGGCCGACAGATCAACGCGGCTGGTGCTCTTGTTCACCGTGGAGGTGATGCGGATGCTGCCATTCCCGCCCGGGGCAGCCAGTGTCACTTTGCTACCAAAGTTGGAATAGCTGGCTTTTTCGCCCGACTGGCCGGTGGCGGCCACGGTGATGACATTGGCGCAGTTGGCGGGCGTTGCTTGTGAGGCATCGCGGCTTTCATTGCCGGCCGCCACCACGATGATCGCCCCGGCATTCACCGCATCATTAATCGCCGATTGATAGTAGCTTGGACAAGAGCTGGAGCTACCACCCAGACTCATATTGATCACTTTGGCCGGATTCGGGTTGGGGATGCTAGGGTGCACGCCGGCGGCCCAGCGGATGGCATCGGCAATATCAATCGCCGAGCCGCCGCCTTTACCCAGCGCGCGAACTGGCAGAATGCGCGCGTTGTAGGCGCCACCGATCACGCCCACATTGTTGTAGCCCAGTGCGGCAATGGTGCCGGCCACGTGCGAGCCGTGGAAAGAGCTATTGCTGGTGCGCTGGCAAATCTGATTGCTGACATCGCTGCTGGTGCACCAGTCGCCCTGATCCAATGCGCCGGCAAATGGCTTGATGGTGCGGCTGCCGCTGGTCCAGTCGCAGGTGCCGGCGCGATAGCAGTCGGTCACGAAGGTATAGCCATCCGACACATAATTGCCCGCCAACGGGCTTAAAGTGCCCAAATCAGGGTGCGGCACCGCGCCGGTATCAATTACGCCCACCACGACATTCTGACCGCTACCAAATTCCCATGCGCCGAGAAAGTTCGCGCCATAGCTGCGACCCGGTACCGGGGCGAGGAAATCCCACATCGAGCTCCACAGGCTGTCATTGGGCTGCACCACGCCTTGTGGATACATGCGGATATCGGCCTCAACGGCGGCAAACTCGCCACTGGCCTGCAGTTTTTGCAGATAGGCTTTCAGCTCGGCATCGCTCAGGCCCTTGGGCAGCTGAATTACATGCGATTCGCCGTCGGCCATGGTAAAGGCATGCCGGCCTTTGCCCTGCGTGGCTTGATTTAGCGTATCGCTGACATCATTGGCGCTCAGGCTGCGCATCATCGGCGAGGGTTTGAGTTTGACCACAATCCGGTCAACGGTGTCGGCCTGCGCCGTGAGGCCGAGCGAGGCCAGCGCGCACGCGACCAGCGCGTGGCAAGTTTTGATTTGCATGAGGGATCTCCATCCTATTTGGTTAAGTCTTGCCCGACCGTTTTGCGCCGGTTTTGTGTTCTCGTTCGGCAAGACACAAGGAGGATAGGGGATATGCGGATGGGATAAGACCTGCGGAAATCCCTAATGTGGGGCGATTTGCTGCATGAATCACAAAGCAGCCTAGGTCACACGGGGGTATGTGCGCAAAGCCATTGCAGATCAAAGCTTTGCAGCTTATACGCGGCAGGGTAAAGCACACGCCGCCCGGGTGGGCGGCGTGGGTAATTGCAACATTCGTGTCACAACCGGCGGTTGCCGCGTTTAGGCGGGCAGGGCCGCTAATGGGGCGGGATTTTTGCTCAATAGAGTATCGGCTTTGAGCTTGAAAGTACCGACCGCTTCAGCCAATACATGCGCCTGCTCGGCCAGCGATTCGGCAGCGGCGGCGGCTTCTTCGACCAGTGCGGCATTTTGCTGGGTGACTTCATCCATCTGGGTGACGGCTTGATTTACCTGCGCAATGCCGGCGCTTTGCTCGCTGGAGGCGGCGGCGATTTCGCCAATCAGCGTGCTCACCCTATCAATACTGGCCTCAACCTGGCCCATGGTGTGGCCGGCTTGCTGCACTTGCTGGCTGCCATGCTCCACCTGATGCACCGAATTGCTGATCAGCTCTTTGATCTCTTTGGCCGCGACGGCTGAGCGTTGGGCCAGATTGCGCACTTCCGAGGCCACCACGGCAAAACCACGGCCTTGCTCGCCGGCGCGGGCGGCTTCAACTGCGGCATTTAGCGCCAAGATATTGGTCTGGAAAGCAATGCCATCAATCACCCCAATGATGTCGACAATTTTGCGCGATGCATCTTGAATCGCCTGCATGGTGTCCACCACCTGGCGCACACTCTGGCCGCCTTCTTTGGCGATGCGTACCGATTCGCGGGCAAGGTTGTTGGCTTCTTTGGCGTGATCGGCATTTTGCCGCACGGTGCCGGTCAGCTCTTCAGTGCTGGCGGCGGTTTCTTCCAGATTGGCGGCTTGGGTTTCGGTGCGGCGTGATAGATCGGTATTGCCCTGCACGATTTCCCCGACGGCCCGCTGAATGGTCAGGCCCGAGAGCTGAATTTCACCCACCAGCTGCTGCAGATTACTCACCGTGGTGTTCACCGCGGTGCTGGTTTCACCAAAGAGGCCCGGATAGCTGTGGGTAATCATCTGGGTGAGATCGCCTTTGGCCAGGGCGCTGGACACGCGCATCACATCGCGCAGGCCATTGTCGGTAACGCTGGAGAGCTGATTGAGCTGCTCGGCCAGCTCGAGCGAGAAGCCCTGTTTATTGGCCAGCTCCAGCCGTTGGCTGAAATCACCCTGATTGGCGGCGGCGCTGACTAGCTTATTCACTTCACCGATCAGGCTACGCAGGGTGGTGACGGTGCCATTCACCCCTTGCTGGGCTCGGCCAAATAGGCCCGGATAATCCTGTGTGATGGTTTGACTCAGATCGCCACGCCCCAGCGCTTCGCTCACCCGCAGGATGTCGTTAAAGCCGACGTCGCAGGTGATGATCAGCTGATTGAGGTTTTCCAGCATGCTGCGGAACATGTATTGATATTGCTCGGCATTGCAGCGCTGGCTGAAATCGCCCTTGGCGCCGGCTTCGGCCAGCCGCTGAATATCGCCGCTAATCGCCAGCAAGGCGCGTTTTACTTCGGTAATGGCTGCGGTGATCTGGGCTTTTTCACCCGGCAAGGCCGGCATATCACGGCTGAAATTGCCCTGCGAGTATTCGCCAATTACGGTAATGGTTTGCTGGATGACCTGAATATGCTCGCTCACCAGCGTGTTGACTTCCTGCGCCATGGTGCCAAAAGTGCCCGGGTATTGGGCGGCATCCATCCGCGCACTCATGGTGCCGGCGGCATGCTGGGCAGCCATATGTTGCTGGGCTTTGACAAAGCTTTGAATGGATTGCTGCATTTGCTGCATGGCCAGCATCAGCTGTCCGGTTTCATCGCGGCTGTGCACCACAATTTGATGATCCAGCTCGCCTTTGGCAATGCCTTGCGCCACCGCGACAGCACGTGAGAGCGGAGTGGAAATGGCGCGGATTAATAAATAACCCGACAGCATCGCCAGCCCTATGCCCACAGCCAGTAAAATCAATGACAGCAGCCGCACTTGCTCATAGGTTTGCTGGGCGCCCAGATATTCGGCTTTGGCCACATCCAGTTGCAGCACAATCAGCTCATTGATCTTGCCGCCAATCGGATCGATGGTTTGATAAAGTGGCCCATCAAAATCCCCCAGCTCACCGGCCAGTGGGCCCACATGCTGCTGCAAAAATTGCTCCAAGCGATCAATATCGGCATTGGCTTTATCAAATAGCCCAATGGCCTCGGTAGAGAGCTTTTTCTCATCACTGGTCAGCGTGGTGCTTTGATAGCTTTTCCACTCCTCGCTGATTTGCTGCTGCGCTTCAGCCAGGGCTTTGAGCGCGGTGGGGGCATCGAGCAGGCCGGCATTGGCCTTATTGGCGGTGTCGATCACGTTGACCGCATACAAATCAGCAATGTGTTTAAGCTGTTTCAGCGGCACCACGCGGTCTTCGTACACGGTTTTTAGCGATTGATTCAGTTGGCCCAGGTGGTAAATGCCGAGCCCGCCAATGGCCAGCAGCAGCACGGCCAGAAAGGTAATGGTGTAGATCAGACGGGATTTAATCGTGAGCTGCATGTCACACCTGTGCAAAGTTGATTTAGACCTGACTTGCAATATGCAATCATCGTAATCTTGGTGTAGGTCAAGTTTGCCAGAATAGGAAAAATTTTTATTCAGATGGCATGGCTGGCGCTGGGCGGCTTGGTAATTGTGCCGCGCTGCGCTGTGCAATCTTGCATCGTGCCAACGGCTCGCGCGCATTTATGCTTAAGGCATGCTTTATTCACCCCGAACAAGGAGCAGGATATGAAACTCACCGCACAATCAGTATTGGCTGGCGTATTGGCCGCAGGCTTAATCACCCCGGCACTGGCCGCGAGCGATTTGCAGCCGTTTCCACCGGCCAAAGAAGGCTATGTGCGCAAAGTGATCCGCCTGCCGGAAATGCAAAACCCCGAACTCTATCGGGTGCAGTTGATCCCCGGCCAAGTCATCGCGGCCGATTGCAATACCCGCAGCCTGCGCGCCAAGATCAAAGAGCAAACCGTACAGGGCTGGGGGTATAACTATTGGACCGTCGGCCCGGTGAGCGCAGGCCCCACGACGCTGATGGCCTGCCCGGAAGGCAGCAAAACCGAGCGCTTTGTGCCGGTGTATAACGAGCAGCTGATTCGCTACAACGCCAAACTGCCGCTGGTGGTGTATGTGCCCGAAGGCGTTGAGCTGCAATACCGGATTTGGGCGGCGCCAGAAAAAGCACAAGTAGCCGGCCAGGAATAAGCCCCGCTGCGCGTGTATCAAAAAGGCGGCCTTGGCCGCTTTTTCTATGGGTATTGCCACGCATCCAATTCAAATTAATTGCCGTATGACTATACGGGTAGGGGGTAATCTGAGGGTGCGCGAGCACGATAGCCCACTGGTTTGCAAAGCCGGCCAAACCCTGTAGGCTGCGCCGTTTTGATCGCTTCAGAGTGCGCGCCATGAGCCAAACTGCCCCGGATAATCAGGCCTTTTTTACCACTGTGGCCCAGCAACAGCAGCTGTGGAGTATTAAAGACGAGGTGGGTTTTCCCGCCCCGATGACCACGGCCGGCTATCGCAGCATGCCCTTTTGGGCCAGTGCCGAGCGCGCTGAAGAGGAAATCGCCGCGGTGGCGGCCTTTGCGGGCTTCACCCCGGTGGCCGTGGATTGGGCGCAATTTTGCGCGCAGTGGGTGCCAGCGCTGACGCAGGATGGCGTGTTGGCCGGCGTGAATTGGTCGGCCAGCCAGCCGGTGGGCGAGGATATCCCGGCCAGTGAATTAGAGGCCCGCGTGAACGCGGCGGCGCAGGCGCAATAGGCGCTTGTGGTTTTTCCGTGCCGCGCCCTTGGGTGCGGCTTGGGGCTCGCCACGCTCAGCGTGGATAATGCGCCATTATCCAAGCTGAATGGAAAAGTCAGGCGTGAATCTGTTTCGGGAACGCGGGCGCTTGCTCGCACTGGTGACGCTGGTGCTGGTGGCAGGTTTTGTCACCACCTCGCTCGCTAGTTACTGGGTATCACGGCAGGAAATTCACCGCAGCATCGTGAATAACGCGCTGCCGCTGACGGGCGACACGATTTATTCGGAAATCCAGAAAGACATGCTGCGCCCGGTGTTTATCTCGGCGCAAATGGCGCATGACACCTTTTTGCGCGACTGGATTATCGCCGGCGAGCAAGACACCAGCCGTATCGAGCGCTATCTGGCCGAAGTGCGCCTGCGCAATCAAACCGTTACCAGCTTTCTGATTTCCGAGCACAGCCGGCATTATTATCATCACCAAGGTCTACTCAAAACCGTGGCGGAAACTGACCCGCGTGATGCGTGGTTTTTCCGCGCGCGCCAGCTCAAAGCCGATTACGAAATCAATGTCGATACCGATTACGCCAATCGCAACAAGCTCACCATTTTTATTAATTATCGGGTGAATGATTACGCCGGGCGCTTTATTGGCATTACCGGCGTGGGCATTACCCTCGATAGCATGGCCAAGCTGCTTAAATCGTATGAGCTGCGTTTTGGCCGGCAGATTTATTTTCTGAACCAGCAGGGCGAAGTGGTGCTCACCGGGCGCGCCGATCAGCATCGCGGCTCGATTCGCCAGCAAGCGGGCTTAAGCGACATCGCTGAGCAGATTTTGTCGCGCAATACCGAGCCCACGCAGCTGGTGTACCGGCAAGGCAGTGAAGAGATTCAGCTCAATAGCCGCTTTATCCCCGAGCTGGGCTGGTATCTGGTGGTGGAGCAAAACGAAACCCGGCTCTTGCGCCCCGCGCAGCGGATGCTGCTGATCAATTTGCTGATTTCGGCGCTGGTGACCGGCGTGGTGATTGCGGCGGCCTTGTATAGCATTAACCGCACCCAGCGCTTGCTGGAAAAACTGGCCAGCACCGATGCACTGACCCGGGTGAATAATCGCCAAGCCTTTGAGGTCTTGCTGAAACAAAAAGGGCTGGAACTCGCACGTCAGCCGCGCCCCTTATGCGGGGTGTTGCTGGATGTGGATCACTTTAAGCTGCTGAATGACCAGCATGGCCATCAGGTGGGCGATACCGCGCTGCGGGCACTGGGGCAGTTGCTGCGCGAGCAGGGCCGCGCGGGTGATGTGGTGGCCCGCTGGGGCGGCGAAGAATTTATCGTGCTGCTGGATGATTGCGATCTGGCGCAGGCCGCGCAATGGGCCGAGCGCCTACGCGAGCGCGTGGCCGCAGCGCCGCTGGGCTTGCCGGCCGAGCAAAGCCTCACCATCAGCCTCGGGGTGTGCCGCTGGGAGCGCCGCGAAACCCGAGCGGCCTTCTTTAGCCGGCTGGATCAGGCGCTGTATCGCGCCAAGGCGCAAGGCCGCAACCGGGTGGTGGTGGATGAATCCGCCGCACCTGATACGGTGGCAGGGGTATTGCCAGAGGATGATTGATTAAATTGCTGTCGCAGTCGATACCCCGTCGGGTATCCATTGTTGGCGCAATGGGCGTAAGAGCTCGCCGGGCGAGCCACCAAAATGCGCGCGATAGCGGCGCGAAAAACTCGCTACTTCTTCATAGCCGATCAGCAGCGCAACTTCGCTCACGGTGTAACGCCCGGTGCTGAGTAATTCCTGCGCCCGCAGCATGCGTTGTTCGATGATCAATTGCTGCGGGGTGGCGCCGAGATTTTTCTGGCACAGGCGCTGAAAATGCGCCGCCGATACACCGTATTGCGCCGCCAGCTGATCCACCCGCCAGGCGCGCGCCGGCTCAAAGCGAATCGGCCGGAACAGCTCGCGCAGCCGCTCGGCCAGCGCATCGCCGCTGACGGCGTTGGCCAGCATGCGCTGCAATAAGGTCAGCACCAGTTCCAGCGCGGTAGCGCTGGCTTGCCCCTCGGCCAGCCGCGCTTCATGGCAGAGCGTATACATGGCGTAAAACAGGCTATGCGCCTGCTGAATACTGACAATCCGCACTGTGTCACCGCGCAGGCGATCCCAGCAGGGCGCATCATTGAGCAAAAACCAGGCCGTGCGCCAATGCTCGCTCACCCGGCGAAAGCCGCCATGACCATAGGCCGGCAAAATCGCCAGCTGATTGGGCCCCAGTGGCAGGGTTTGCTCGCCGGCAATGATTTCGCCCTGGCCTTCCACCCCTATGATCAGCACATGAAAGGGCGCGCCTTTGCGCTCGACATGCACCAGCCCGCGCGCTTCCGACAGGCCCATAAACAAAATCTCATGCTGAGCCAGCAAAGACAGATGCGGGTGATGGTAATTGCGGGCGCCCACGCTCATTTGCTGGGCTTCGGGGCCAATCTCAAATAATTCTTGGTAAATCATCGACATGACAGGTGTCATCCGGACAAAGCGCAGATCAGATTCGGCCATGTTCAGGCACTGGCCAATCGCTTAAGCTGGCGCTGCGCTCCACCTTGTAAGCCTGTTGATTAAGCGGCAGAACGTTGCGGCTGGCAATGGCGCTGTGGGCGCGCACACAAAAAACAACAATTGGAGTGAGACATGCATTTTCAAACAATCAGCGCCGCCGCGCTGCTAAGCCTTGCGGTCGTGGCGCAGGCGGCCAGCCCGCAATGGCAGGAAGGCCAAAGCTACCCGGCCGGTACGGTAGTGAGCGACGGCGGGCAAGACTATCAGTCGCTGTTAACCCACACCGCCTATGTGGGTGCCGGCTGGCGGCCCGCCAATACCCCTACGCTCTGGCGCTTGCTCAGCACCACCACCCCAAGCCCAAGTACGGCGCCCAGCAGCGCCCCCACGCTCGCGCCGACTAGCCTGCCAACCGCCAGCCCCGTACCCACGCCAAATCTGACGGTGCCACCACCGCCCACTCCTACGCCGGTAGTGACGCCATTGTTGCCGCCGCATGGCCAGTGCGCTGCGGCCTGGCAAAGCGGGGTATATACGGCTGGCCAGCTGGTGAGCTATCAGGGGCATAATTTTGTGGCCAAATGGTGGGTTAATACCGCGCCAAGCTATGAAAGCTGGGGCGCCTGGAAAGACATGGGCACCTGTTTGAATAGCAGCACCCCCGCGCCCACGCCGGTGATCACGGCTAGCCCAACCTCGACGCCGACGGCGACCCCCAGCGCGAAACCCAGCATCGCCCCGACTGCGGTGCCAACGCCGAGCGCTAGCCCAAGGCCAACTCCAAGCGTTGTTCCGACTGCGGCGCCGACAGCAAGCCCTGCGCCAACGGCGACGCCCGCGCCTACCCCCACGATTCCAAGCCAAGGCTTGCTGTTTGATGATTTCAGCTACAGCAGCGTCAGCCAGCTGGGCGGCAATGGCTGGCAAGTGCGCAGTTGGGGTGGTGGCCCCGGCTTTAGCAATGGCAGCTGGAGCCCAGACAATCTCAGCTTTGTGCCCGATCCGGCCAATCCGGGCAATGTGCTGCTGCGGATGAAAGCGCGCACCAATGCCAGCGGTGACACGGTGAATGGCAATACGCTGACCAGCGGCACGGTGTCGCAAGCCGAGCTCAGCACACAAGAGGCGATTTACCTCAATGGCACCTGGGCGGCGCGGATGTATATGGGCGATGAGCCGGTGAGCGGGCCCGATGGGGATATGGTGGTGAATGCCTTCTTTGGCATTACCCAGTATCTGGAAGGCGCCGAGCCCTATAGCGAGATCGATTTTGAATACCTGCCCAATGGCGGCTGGGGCAAAGTGGGCCCCACCATGTGGAGCGGCACTTACGAAATCGCGGCCTACGATGCGCTGAATCACCCCACGGCCAGTCGGTCCGGCAGCCTGCGCGGCTGGCATACGCTGCTGATGAATGTGAGTGATGGCTATATCCGCTTTTACGTGGATGGCGAGCTGATGCAGGATTACAGCGGAATCGCCCAGCCCGATCACCCGATGTATCTGGCGCTGCAAATCTGGCTCAGCAACGCCAGCATGCCCGATGGCAGCCCCGGCCTGTTGCGCAGCACGGCGTGGCGTGAGTACCAGCAGGATGTGGATTGGGTGTTCTATCTGCGCGATCAGCAGCTGGATCAAATCGGCGTTGAAGCCCTGGTGCAGCAGCTACGGCGCAATGGGCAGAGCTTCCTGAAAAACATACGCTAGGGATGTATGGCCCGCCAGGCATTATTCAATATGACCTTGCGGGCTATACCTTGACAGTGGGGCGCCGTCAGGCCGTTCGTAAGCTTGGCCCGCAGTCGTGGTGGGCCTCTACTACACTGGGGCATTAGGTGCAGAAATAGGGGCACCGCTCCGTGGAGGCTGCATGCTGCGACCTTGGCTCTGCTGGCTACTGTGTCTCTGGCTACTCACCGCGCAGGCTCGCGAGCGGGTGGTGCTGTTTGGGGATGAGGCGTATCCACCGTATTCCTATGTAGAAAACGGCGAATTTAAGGGCATTTACGTCGATTTTCTCAAGCAGGTGAGCACCCGGCTGAGCAATTTCGAGCTGGAGCTACGGCCGGTACCCTGGAAGCGCGGGTTAGAGATGATTCGCCGTGGCGAGCAAATGGGCTTGTTTCCGCCGTATCAATTTAGCGAGCGCGGCTATATGGTGCCGTATTCGGTGCCGCTCTGGCAGGAAAGCTTGCTGATTGCCTGCCATCCCGATGTGATGCAAAAGCCGCGTACCCGCTTCCCGGAAGATTTTCTTGGCCTGCATATTGGCGTGAATCGCGGCTTTTTGCTGGCGCGTACGCTGCAAACTGCCGCACGCAACGGCAAGATTCGCCTCGACGAAGCCGATAGCAACGAAGCCAATCTGCTCAAATTGGCGGCGCGGCGCATCGATTGCTATGCCAATGATGCGCTGTCGATTCGCTATACCCTGCATCGCCTGCAAACCAGCCCGGCCACGGCGGCCGTCACCCAGCATTTGCAGCTGGTTGAAACCGTGCAGCTGGGCGACCCGACCGCGCATGTGGGGTTTAGCGCGTATTTCACGCCAGTGTATAAAGCGCGCTTTATGGATGAACTGAATGCGGGCATCAATCAGCTGGTGAAAGAAGGCCTGATGCGTCAGCTGGTGGAGAGCTATCAGGCGCGCTAGCATGGGCCCGCCAAAAAAAACCGCGCCGAAGCGCGGTTTTTTACCTGATGCGAGCGCTGCACGCTTATTTGCGCACATCGGGCTCGCTGGCATTGCTGCGGCTGGTCCAGTAATCGGCATTACTAATACCTAGCGCCTGCGGATCAAACTCGGGCTCGAGGCCTTTGGCCTGCTGCGCTTCGTAATCATCCAGGGCTTTTAGTGCCGGTTTTTGCAATAACAAAATCGCAATGATATTCAGCCAGGCCATCAGCCCTACGCCAATATCGCCCAGCCCCCAGGCCAGATCCGAGGTACGCACGGCGCCATACACGGTGGTAGCCAGCAGCGCGAATTTCAGCAGGAACAGCGCCACATCACTGCCCGCCCGGCCGCGCAGCAGGTAGGCCACATTGGTTTCGGCCACATAGTAGTAGGCAATGATGGTGGTAAAGGCGAAAAACAGCAGCGCCACACCGACAAACATCGCGCCAAAGCCCGGGAAAATGCTCTCAACCGCCGATTGGGTGTAGCTCGTACCCGCTTCCACCCCCGGCAAGCCGCTAAACAAGAAGCCACCGGCTGGATTCACCACATTGAATTTACCGGTGATCAAAATCATAAATGCGGTGGCCGAGCAGACAAACAGCGTATCGACATACACGGCAAAGGCTTGCACGATGCCCTGCTTAGCCGGGTGGCTGACATCGGCTGCTGCTGCCGCATGCGGGCCCGAGCCTTGGCCGGCTTCATTGGAATACACGCCGCGTTTCACGCCCCACATGATGGCCATGCCGATCATGCCGCCAAAGCCGGCATCCAGGCTCAGCGCGGAGCTCACAATCAGGCGCAGCACTTCGGGCAGCAGGCTGAGATTCAGCGCAATAATCACGCAGGCCATCAGTATGTAGCCCAGCGCCATAAACGGCACGATGATTTCGGCAAAGCGGGCGATGCGCTTCACGCCACCAAACACAATCAGCCCCAGTGCAATCACCACGCCCAGCGCGGTGGTTTCGGCCGGAATACCAAAGCCATTGGCCAAACCACTGGCGATACCGTTGGCCTGCATGCCTGGCAGCAATACGCCGCAACCCAGAATGGTGGCCAGCGCAAAGGCAATCGCATACCAGCGCATACCCAAGCCGCGTTCAATGTAATAGGCCGGGCCGCCGCGCAGCTGGCCATTCACGCGCTCTTTGTAAATCTGCCCCAGCGTACATTCCACATACGAGGTGCTGGCGCCCAAAAACGCCATCATCCACATCCAGAACACCGCGCCCGGGCCGCCAAAGGCAATCGCGGTGGCCACACCGGCGATATTGCCGATTCCCACCCGGCCAGACAACGTCATGGTTAGCGCCTGAAACGAAGACACGCCTTCATCGCTGGCTTTGCCATCGAACATCAGGCGAATCATCTCGCGCACATGCCGCACCTGCATAAAGCGGGTGCGAATCGAAAAATACACGCCCACGCCCAGGCACAGATAAATCAGCGCCGGGCTCCAGACAAAGCCATTGATGGTGTTCACCCAATCCTGCATAGCCACTCCAGTCGAATTAAATATTATTAATAATATGCGGCTGGATTGTCGCAGGCTGCCAGCATGACACCATCAGGAAAAACCTGTCAGTAATTACCCTTAGCCCCGCTGGCAGCGCCATTAAGCGCTATGGCGCAAGATACGCCCTAGGGTATCGATCTGGCGGCGAATCTCTTCGTTGCTTAGCGCCGCATACCCCATGAGCCAACCTTCCCGATCTGGCGGGCCGGCATAAAATTGCGCCAGTGGGCGCAACGGCAGCCCCTGGGCCCGGCCGAGCGCCGTCCAGCCTGCTTCGCGGCCGGGCGGGGTATACACCGCGCATTGCAGCCCGGCGCTGTGGTGGCGCACCGACAACGCCGGGTAATGTTCGGCCAGACTGGCGAGCAAAATATCGCGCCGACGCTGATACAGCAGCCGCATTTGCCGCAAATGGCTGGCGAAATGCCCACCGGCCATAAAATCGGCCGTCACCGCCTGCAAGAGCTGATTGCTATGCCCGTCAAACGCAGTGCGAGCGTTGCTAAAGGCCTCGACCAGATTGGCCGGCACCACCATATACGCCAGCCGCAAGGAGCCAAACAGCACCTTGCTAAACGTGCCCACATAGATCACCCGCCCATCTGGGTCGAGGCTTTGCAGCGCCGGCAGGCTATGGGTGTCATATTGAAATTCGCCATCGTAATCGTCTTCGATAATCCACGCCCCGGCGGCGCGGGCGCGGGCCAGCAAGGCCATGCGTCGTGGCAAGCTCATGGCCATTCCCAGGGGGTATTGGTGTGAAGGTGTTGTGTAGATGAGCTTTGGCTTCGGGTACTCCCCATTGGTATTGAGGCCTTCATCATCCACCGGCACCGGGCACAGCTGCGCGCCGGCGGCGAGCAGGGCATTGCGCGCACCCAGATAGCCGGGCTCTTCGAGCCAGGCCAGCTCGCCCGCATCCAGCAATAGCTGCCCCGCCAGTAGCAAGGCCTGTTGCGAGCTGGAGAGCACCAGCACCTGTTCGGGCTGGCAATTCACCCCGCGCGCCAGCGCCAGATAGCTGGCAATGGCGGTACGCAAAGCCGGCATGCCTTGCGGATCGCCATAGCGCATCAGCGCAGGGCCATCCTGCCGCCAGCGTTGTTGCAGCAATTTGCCCCACAGCGCGTGGGGGAAAGCCTGGCTATCCGGCTGGCCGCTAAACAACTGGCGGCTGTCTGCGCCGACCCCCAGCGTGGCCTCGCGGCAGGCGCCCGTATCGGCAATCGCTTGCCCGCGCTGCGAGAGGCGCGCGGCGGCCGGCGGGCTGGGTGAGCGCCGGAGCGGCAAGCTGGCCGGCAGGCTCACAAAACTACCCGCACCCACCCGCCGCTGCAGATAGCCCTCGGCCTCAAGCTGTGCATAGGCTTGCTCGATGGTGCTGCGGGCGTGGCCCAATTCGCTGGCCAGCTGGCGCGTGGCCGGCAAGCGGCTGCCCGCCGGCCAATGCCCAGCCAGGATCGCGGCTCGCAAAGCGCGGCTGATTTGCTCATGCCGCGGTAAGCGCGCCGCCGTTTCATCGCTAAGCCAGGCTTGAAGGCTGAACATTGGCCTGCTCCTGTGCGCAAAATTGGTCGGTTTCAGTAGGCCATTATGCGCGTAAAGTGGTCTGCAGTAAGCACCGCCGTGTGGCGGACTGGATGGGGGAGTTCAGTATGTTGAATTGGCAAGCCGCCACACTGGCCGATGCGGCCGAGATTGCCCAGCTGCATGCGGTGAGCTGGCAGCGCACCTACGCCGGCCAGCTGGCGGCGGATTTTCTGGCCGGGCCTGTGCTTGCCGAGCGGGCCGCCGTCTGGCAGCAACGCTTAGCGGCGCCCAGCCCGGGGCAGCAAGTGTGGCTGGTGCGCGCCGGCGCAACGCTGGTGGGCTTTTATTGCCTGTATCCGGCCCATCACCCGCAGTGGGGGCATTATCTGGATAACCTGCATGTGGCCGCTGGCTGGCAAGGGCAGGGCGTAGGGCGCCAGCTGCTGCAACATGCGGCCGCGCAAGTTGCCTTGCTGGGGTATGGCCCGCAAGGTCTTTATTTGTATTGCAATCAGGCCAATACCCCGGCACTCGCGTTTTATTTGCGTCTGGGTGCGAGCCAGCAGGAAGCCGCCAGCTGGGCCGCGCCGGATGGCAGTCACATCGCCACCTGGCGGGTGAGCTGGCCGGCCGGTGCTTTAGATGATTTCACGAAAGGAGCAAGAACATGAGTGTGGTATTGAGTAGTGGTCTGGCCACCCCGGGCGCTGCCGCCGAGTTTTTTGAAGCGCAATTGCAGTTTCGCACTGATCCGGCTGATCTCGCCGCCGATTTGTTGGCCAAGGCGCCCGAGATTGTGGTGCTGGATACCCGCTCGGCCGAGATTTATCAGGCTGGGCATATCCCCGGGGCGATCTCCTTTCCGCATCGCACGATGACGGCGGCGAGTACGGCCCAGCTGGATCGCAGCAAAGTGTATGTGTGCTACTGCGACGGCATCGGCTGCAATGGCTCGACCTGGGGCGCCTACAAAATGGCCAAACTGGGCTTTCAGGTGAAAGAGCTGATTGGCGGCATTCATTGGTGGCAACAGGATGGCTATGCCGTTGCCACAGGGGCTGAGCCGGGGGTATTGCTCGATGAGGGTATCCGCTGTGAGTGTTGAGCAAGATACTACTGGGGTGTATTTCAATGAATTTGGCCAGCCCTTGGGGCCATTGGTGCCCAACTGGCAAGGGGCGCAGTTTCCGCCGCGGCAAGTGCTGGCTGGCTGGGGCTGCCGGCTAGAACCGCTGGATGCAGAGCAACATGCCGCCGATTTGTGGCAGGCATTCAGCGCCGATAGCGGCGCTATGTGGACTTACTTCAGCGCCGGCCCCTATGCCACGCTGGCCGAATTCACGGCAGAGCTTACGCGCCGCGCGCAAGCGCGTGACCCACAGTACTACGCGATTATCGCTGCGGCCAGCGGGCAGGCGCTGGGCTTGGCCAGCTATCTGCGCATCGACCCGCACGCGGGTTCGATCGAGGTGGGCTGGCTGCATTTTTCGCCGGCTCTGCAGCGCACGCGGCTGGCCACCGCTGCTATGGTGTTGCTGATGCAGCAGGCCTTTGCGCTGGGCTATCGGCGCTATGAATGGAAATGCAATGCGCTTAATCAGCCCTCCCGCCGCGCTGCCGAGCGGCTGGGCTTTCAGTATGAGGGCACCTTTCGGCAGGCCACGGTGAACAAAGGCCGCAGCCGCGATACCGCGTGGTTTTCGATTATTGATTGTGAATGGCCGGCCCGTTGGCGCGCCTATCAGCGCTGGCTGGCTGACGATAACTTTACGACCGATGGTCGGCAAAAAATGCGCTTGGCCGAGCTGGTGGCGATAGAAAGCCATTGCGCAATGGCAGCCGATTAGCTAGCAATCAGAATGATCGCCGCCGGCGTAGTGCAGCTGTGGCGGCGGTCAAACCGCTTGTCAGCTAAACCTTACGTGTTAGCCGGATGGCTTTGTTTATAAGTAAATACTGATATAGATTCAAACCAAGGCCCCAGCACGCGGGAGGTGAATCATGAATACCGGAATGAGCTTGCTATTTAATAGCTTGAGCGATGGTGTGCTGATTTTATCTCCGGAAGGCAAAGCCCGCTTTGCCAACCCAGCCGCCAAGCGCATGTTGGGTTTGCTGATGGGGCAAATTTTGCAGCAGGATGCCGTCGGCAAGCAGCTCACCGGCGTGCGCGCCGGCTATATCGAATTGCCCAGCCAGTTTCAGCTGGAAGTGCCGGGGCAGGAAAGCCTGGCCGCTACTTTGCTGCGCAGCCCGGTGGGGGATGATTTGGTGCTGCTATTGCGCGATGTGGCGGCCCAGCATTTTTATCAGTCCACCGTCGATAATCTCCTCACTTTGGTGTATGACGGCTGCATCACGCCCACCAAAGCTTTGCTCGACACGCTGGCGCAAGCCAGCGCTAGCCCCGATGCCGCCCTGCATCAGCAGGCACTCGATTTATTCACCGAAGTACGGCAATGCCTGAAACAGATTACGGGCCTGGCGCAACTGCATGCCGGTGAGCCCCTGGGGGCGATCGAGCGGGTGATGCTGCCCGATCTGGTCAAAACGGCGCTGGAGCAAACTCGCCAGCAAGCCGCTGGGCGCAAAGTTAATTTTGCTTTAAGCGGGCTGGATCACACCGAATTGCCACCGGTGTATGGCAGCCAAACTTGGTTGCAAGAAACCGTGACCTCGGTGCTGGAAGACATGTTGGCACGCAGTGTTGAAGGCGGCGAAATTCTGATCAAAGCGCGGCAATACGGTGAATTCGCCACGCTGGTGTTTTCGAGTAGCGGCCGGCCAGTGCCGGCACATATGCGTGACCGCGTGTTTATGCCTTTTCATGGCACCCAAGCCGGCTCGGCGGCGCGCCCCGCTGGTTTGGGGCTGGGCTTGGCGCTGGCGAAGGCGGTGGTGCAACGCTATGGCGGGCATGTGCGGCTGGATGAAGAAAGCGGCGGCATCACCCTAGAGCTGCCGACTGGTGCGCCACGCAAAGAAGCCGAGGTGAATGCCGCGCAGATCGAGCGTTACGCCCATGACATTAGTCAGCTGATGGCGCGGCGGATGAAAACCCCGTAGCTATAGTGAAATAGCCGATTAACCAAGTGCAGAGGTGCATGATGAAAACCTCAATTCTGGTAGTGGAAGATCAAAGCGATATTCGCAAGCTGATAAATATGACCATGCAGTTTGGTAATTACGAAGTGCATGAAGCGGATCATGGCTTGCTCGGGGTCAAAATGGCGCAGGCTGTGCGGCCATCCTTGATTTTGATGGATGTGATGATGCCCGGTGAGATTGACGGCTTGCAGGCCTGTGCCCGGATTAAATCCGACCCGGAATTACGCCATATCCCCATCATTATGCTAACCGCGCGGGGGCAGCAATCTGATTTCGAGGCTGGCCGCCAAGCTGGCGCAGATGGCTACTTGACCAAGCCATTTAGCCCCTTAGAGTTGATCGATACCATCGAGAAACTATTGCAAGAGCGCGCCGCCGCCGGCGCCTGATTGAGCTGCCGGTTGCGCCGGCCAAGGAGTCCACTATGACTCGTTCCATGTCGGTAGGCGGCAGTGCGCCGCTTGCGCGTAATGTGCTCGCCACGCCAGAAGCCTTAACGGTGCTGGCGCGGCAAATGCAGGCGTGGCTAGCCGCAAAAAATACCGAGGCGCCATTACCCACCTTGCCCAGCAATTTAGATGAACCCGGCACTTTAGTGGCGCAAACCATGCTGGACTTGGCGCAGCACTTACGCTCGAGTGAAACCGATCTTCTGTTGCAGCAGGCTTGGTGCGACGAGGAAATGGCCGATCTGGATCACGTGCTTTCCGGGGTGTTGGGCGAGAAAGAGTATTTGCTCTATTCGGCCAATGCGGCGATGGATGAGTTTATTTTCCTCAGCCCCTTAGCGCGACAGTGGCTGGGGCTGGATCAGCCCGATATGCTGCACAGCCCGCAGGGCTGGCTCAAATTAGTGCACCCCGAAGATTACCCCGCAGTTAAAGCGGCATTTGATGGTGCTGCTAGCGGTCAAGGCGCCGAGCTGGAATACCGTGTGGTCTTGCCCGATGGCCAGGTGCGCTGGCATTGCAATCATTTCCACCCGGTGCGGGAACCGGGTGATGGTGGCGTGCGGGTGAATGGCATTATTTCGGATGTGACCGAGGTGAAACGCCGCGAAAAAATGATGATGGATTTTGCATTCCGGCAGGAAGTGATTTTCACCCTCACGCCCGATTGTTTCGCTACCTTTGATCTCTCCGGCAACCTGACCTATGCCAATCCGCCGTTTGAAAAACTGGTCAATATCACGATTGGGGATCTCACCGGGGTCGGGTTGCCCGAGGCCGAATCCATGCTCAATGTGCTGCTGACCGATAAATCCCCACGCTTTGAGTTATGCCGTTGGGTACAAAAGTTGCAGCAAAAGCCGGACGACTTTGGTTTTGAATTTGATTTTGCCCCCATGCTCTTGAACAACCTGCCGGTGCTCGAGCTGCAAGGCAAGCCTAATCGCTATCTGGAAATTACGCTGTTTAATGCCGGTAGTGAAACAACTGCCACCGTACTGCAGCTGCGCGATATTACCCAGCAACATCAGGTAGAAATGATTAAAAGCGAGTTCCTTTCTACCGCCGCGCATGAGCTGCGCACACCAATGGCATCGATCATGGGCTTTGCCGAGTTGCTGCGCTTGCGTGATTTTCCGCCGGAAACTGTGCGCGATATCTTGGATACGATTTTGCGGCAATCCCGCCGGATGACTGGGCTATTAAACGAGCTATTGGATCTGGCCCGCATCGAAGCACGTGGCGGCAAAGATATTCATCTGCAGCCGCTTGATCTGGCTGAAGTGCTGCAAGACAGTGTCAAAGCCATTAATCAAAATGATTACAGCGCCAAAATTCTACCGGCCGAGCTACCCAAGGCCATGGTCAATGCCGATGTCGCCAAGCTTCAGCAGGCGTTGTTGAATGTCCTGTCTAATGCGCTGAAGTATTCCCCGCAAGGCGGCGAAATTACCCTCAGTTTTGATTTCAGCCGCGCCGGTTGGGTGGCGCTACATGTGGCGGATCAGGGTATCGGCATGACCGAAGAGCAATTGGCGCGCGTGTTTGAGCGGTTTTACCGCGCTGATGATTCCGGGTCTATCCCCGGTACTGGGCTGGGGATGTCGCTGGTGAAAGAGATCATCGAGCTGCATTCCGGCGAAATCAAACTCCATAGCACGTGGGGGCAGGGGACAACCGTCTCATTGTGGCTCCCCTTGTTGCCTATCTAGCCCAGCGAGGAGGTAAGCATGGATTACCAATTTGATTGGCAGATTGAAGAAGAAATCGAAGTCACAGAGGCATTGCCCGATCCGATATCACGTTGGTCGAGTGCTCCGCCGCCGAGTGACCGCGAAAGCATGGCTTATGCCCAGCTGTATAAAGTGATGTCCGATATGCAGGTGGCGCTGCGCCAGCGCGAAGAAATGATGCAGCAGATGCACGCTGGGCAGATTGATGTGTTACTGCGCTGGGCTACGCTGGCTGAAGAGTTGCAGCCATTTGAGCAGCGTCGTGGCTATCGTATTGGGGTGCTGGCTGGTTTGCTTGCGCACTTTGCCGGGCTTGATCGCAAATCCTGTGAGCAGTTGTGTCGTGCGGCCATGCTGGCGGCGATTTTGCGCACGGGCGATGGGGCCGTGCAACAGGCCGTGCCCTTTTTGCTGGCGGCCAGCCCGGTGCCCGAAGTGCAAATGAGTGAGCTGATTGTTTTGCAAATGGCGCTCTTAGCGCAAGGTATTCAGCATACGGCCGAGGGCGAGCTGGTGCACGAAGCGGCACAGATGACCGCGCTGGTGCTGCAGCTAGATGATTTGCTCACTCAGGCCCAAGGCCCCGCCCAATTACAACCGGTGGCCGCGGTCTTTAGCGGGCATAGCCCGCGTCTGGTGCAGTATGTGGGTGAACATCTCACACAGTTGATTCATGCGCGTGAGCTGTGTTTGGCCTCGCAATGCCCTGAACGTTGTATTCCCGATCCTGCGCACCTCTGGTTGCAGCTGGTTGGGCTCTAAACAAAATGGAGGAGCACATCATGTATGGATTGGTGAACCGCGCAGTCGAGCAGTTAGTGGAACAACATTTGGGCCCGACCGGCTGGGCACGCGTCTGCAAGCAGGCCGGTATTGCTGATGATGGCTTTGTGGCGATCAGTGCCTACCCCGATCAAATGACTTACAAACTGGTCGGTGCCGTATCGCAAGAAATGGGCATGAGCCCTGAGCAGGTGCTGGAAGCATTTGGCGAATATTGGATTATGTATACCGCCGAAGAGGGCTATGCCGATTTGCTGCAAACTGCAGGGACTAGTCTGCGCGAATTTCTGGGTAATCTAGACCAGATGCACAGCCGCATCGAAACTGTCTTTGCCCAAATGGTCGCCCCGGTATTTTCAGTTGAAGATGAAGGGCCGGGCCGCTATGTATTGCTTTATCAGTCGCAGCGGGAAGGGCTAGCGCCGATGGTGGTGGGCTTGGTCAAAGGGCTGGCTAAGCGATTTGGCCAGCCTATTGAGATCGAGCAATTACCAAGCCGGGCAGGGTTTGCCGGAGTTTTCCGGATTCAGGAAGCTTGAAGCTGAGCCAAACGCGGGTTACGCGGAGACGGGCATGATTCACCTCACTGAAGCTGAATTGGCGCAAGCTTTCCCCTTTTATCTGGCGCTTAATCCAGAGGGTCAGATATACAAGGCAGGGGTATCACTCTGTAAAGCTTTTCCAGGCTTGGCTGCGGGGCAATACTTCGAAGATTGCTTTGCGATCGTGCGCCCCAAAGTGGCAACTGTGCAGGAATTAGCCGCTCAGCATGATGTTGCCTTGGTTGTGCAAGCGCGTCAGCAGGGGGCGTTACGCTTACGTGGCAACATTCTGGTCCGGGCAGAGGGCTTATTACTATTACTTTCGCCGGTACTTACCTCAAGCGAGGAAATGCAGGCGGCGGGCCTGGGGATGGGGGATTTTGCTTTCCATGATGCCAGTGGCGATATGCTGCTGATGCACCGAACCAACCAAATGTCCTTGGCAGACGCCAATCGCCTGGCTAGCCGCTTGCGCAATAAATCCAAGCAGCTCGATACCGTGATGCGCTTAAGCCCGGACGGCTTGGCCTACTTTGGCGCCGATGGGGTGCTAAATTATGCCAACCCGAGCTTTCAGCGCTTGCTGGGGCTTTCTACCGAACAGCTTGATCATTTGCAACGGCGTGATTTCGAAGTCTGGTTACAAACCGCTCAGGCGCCAACTTACCCCTCGCTGGCGCAAATGCTCGATACTCATTTCCCGTTGCACCTGTCTTTTAATGTGCCTTATCGTCGGGTGATCGAGTTGCAAGGCGCCACGGCCGATGAAGAGGGCGGGGTGGTGCTGTATTTGCGGGATATCACCGCCGAGGTTGAAGCTAATCGACTAAAAACCGAGTTCCTAACCATGGCTGCGCATGAATTGCGCACCCCCCTCGCGAGTATTCGGGGGTTTTCCGAGTTATTGGTGAGTCGCCCCGTGCCCGCAGCGATGCAGCAAGATATGTTGGCCACCATCAATCGGCAGTCGGTCAATATGACCGAATTGATCGAAGATTTGCTCAGCCTGAGCAAGCTGGATGAGCTGACCCGCGATAAGCTTAAACTCGCTAACCATGATTTGCGGGAGCTACTCGAAATGGCGGTTAGCTCTAGCTTTGCTGGGGCTGATGATTTTCTGGTGACGCGTGACTACCAAGTTGAGCAATGTTTGGTTCAGGTAGATCGGCATGTCATGCTGAAACTGTTTTCTAGCCTATTTAGTAATGTCATCAAATTTAGCCCCGAACACAAGCAAGTTGATCTACAGCTACGGCCGCAAATGCGGGGTGATGCCGCCGGAGTATTACTGAGTATTCGTGACCACGGCATCGGCATGAAGCCGGAGCAGCTCGAGCATGCCTTCGAGCGCTTCTATCGCGCGGATCATTCCGGTCATCAACCGGGTACAGGGCTGGGGCTGGCCATGAGTAAAGATATTGTCCGGCTGCATGCGGGTGACATTGCCTTGGATAGTCGTCCCGCCGCAGGGGTGACGGTGAGTATCTGGCTGCCACAAAGTAGTTCAGCGGTGAGCGCGTGCCCCACCGAACACTGCTACTAAAGCTCACTTTTAGAGCAACCACAGCCCGCGTCAGCGGGCTGTGGTGTTTCTAGGTTGGGTTTTGGCGGTGTTTGCGCTGGTGCTGCAGTATTGCTGGGCCTGGGGTTTGATAGTTCTTCTTGGTTTGGCGCGATTTTCTTTGGTGTTCGCTTCTTTGCAAATCAATCGCTTATCGACTTGTTGGTGCTTTTTCGTTGGATTGGTGTTGACGTGTTTTCGATGGGTGGGTATAGTTCGGCCTCTCTGCTGATGACGCAGCGAAACGAAGTGACGTTT